>JACDZI010000024.1 GCA_013426785.1 Rhodocyclaceae bacterium
AGCATGACAATGAAATCGTTCACTCCAATCAACACTTATTCAGTGTTTCCCTAATGGCAAAAATTACAAAAATCACCCTCTCACTCGCTTCAGCACTGATGGTCTCCGGCACGGTCATGGCCGCCGAAATCGAACCGGCCAGGGAAGCCAGCTTCAACAAAGTCGATCTTAACGACAGCGGCAGGCTGTCGCTGGTCGAACTCGGCAAAGTCTCCGGCCCCGAGTTCGCCTTCATGAAGAAGAATTTCAAGGCGATGGACATCAACAAGGATGGGCACATCACCCTCGTCGAGCAGCAGGCCTACCTGGCGAAAAGCAAAACCGTGGCGACCACCGCGAAGAAAACCGTCGCCAAGGACCAGTGCCAGCCGAATTGCGGCGTGGTCACCGCCACCGATCGCTACAAGGTTGAGAGAGAGGGCGGTGTGCTGGGTGCCGTCGCTGGCGCCGTGGCCGGCGACCTGTTCGGCAACCAAGTCGACGGCCAGCTATCGGCGTACAGCGGCAAATGACATGACCCCGGTCGCCATCGTCGGCGCCGGCCCGGCCGGCCTGATGGCGGCCGAGGTGATCAGTGCCGCCGGCATCGCGGTGGATGTTTATGACGCGATGCCCACTGCCGGACGCAAGTTACTGCGCGCCGGCATCGGTGGCCTCAACATCACCCATTCCGAGCCCCTGGCTGATTTCCTCACCCGCTATGGCGAACGACAAGATATCGTCGCGCGCTGGCTGGCCGACTTCGGTCCGCAGGCCTTGCGCGATTGGGCGCGAGGGCTCGGCATCGAGACCTTCATCGGTAGTTCCGGCCGGGTATTTCCGCAGGGCATGAAAGCGGCACCGCTGCTGCGTTCCTGGCTGCAACGGTTACAAACGCAGGGGGTCCGCTTCCACCCGCAGCACCGTTGGCTGGGCTGGACTGACGATGGTGGCTTGCGCTTTGCCACCCCTGACGGCGAAAAAAAAGTCGGCGCTGGCGGGTCGGCCACCGTGTTGGCTTTGGGCGGTGGCAGCTGGGCACGGCTCGGTGCCGATGGTGCCTGGGTCCCCTTGCTGGCGGCACGCGGCATTCAGGTCGCCCCACTGCGACCGGCCAACTGCGGTTTCGATGTGAGCTGGAGCGCGCACCTGCGCGAGCGCTGCGCCGGCCAGCCGGTCAAAGGCGTGCTCGCCCGTTTCGGCAACCTGGTGCGGCAAGGCGATCTGATCCTCACCCGCCACGGTGTCGAGGGCGGGGTGATCTACGCGCTCGCCGCGCCGTTGCGCGATGCGCTGAAACGGGACGGACAGGCCACGCTGAACCTCGATCTGGTGCCCGGTCGCGATTCCGCTCGTCTCACTGCCGACTTGCAGCAGCCCCATGGCCACGACTCCTTCGCCAACCATCTGCGGCGACGCGCCGGCATCACGGGCGCCAAGGCCGCACTGCTATACGAAACGACCGCGGCTGCACAACGCTGCGACCCCGTGCAACTGGCGACAGCGCTCAAGTCACTGCCATTGGTACTCGTCGCCCCTCGGCCCATCGACGAAGCGATCAGTACCGCAGGCGGCATCACTTTCAGCGAATTGACCGATGAACTCATGCTGAGACGACTGCCGAGCACATTCTGCGCTGGGGAAATGCTGGATTGGGAGGCGCCTACCGGCGGCTATTTGCTGTCCGCCTGTTTCGCCAGCGGCCGGATCGCCGGTCGGGGCGTACTCGCCTATCTATAACTTTCGTCCAATAGGCAAAACCGCTCTAAGGTTGTACGCTTCGCGCCATTGGGAATCTGGGGAGGAAACCAATGACGGCAGGGCAGCATCCACCGGGCGCGGTGAGTTGCGCGCAAACAGGATTCTTCGCCATGGCCGACGCCTCGCCAGCGATGATCTGGGTCCGCTGTGTCGCCTGGGTCGAAGGCGTTCACCCCGATGACCTGCAAGCCTGCGTGGATGCCTATATCCGGCATTTCGACGCCTGGGGCATTTCCTTCTGGAGTACCGTTTGCGCCGTCATGACAGCGAATACCGCTGGATTCTCGATTCAGGTACGCCTCGCTATGACAGCACGGGAAATTTCGAGGGCTACAACGGTATCTGCTTCGACATCCACGAGCGCAAGTTGTGTGAAGAGAAGCAGCGCGCCCTAATCAATAAGCTCGAACATCAGGCACAAACCGACTACCTGACGGGCCTGCCCAACCGTCGCCATTTTTTCGCGCTGGCGGATCTCGAGTTGAATCGCACACGGCGCTACGGAGGATCCTTGTCCCCGCTGATGATCGACATCGATCACTTCAAGGACATCAATGATCTTCACGGTCACCAGGCAGGTGACCTCGTTCTGACGACTTTTCTGGAGACCTGCCGCGCCACCCTGCGGGAAATCGATGCGCACCACCCTGCCAGATGGCCAGTCGGTCGGGATTACCGCCTCGTTCGGCGTGACCAGCGTGACCCAGGAATCGATCAATCTGGACGGGCTGATGCAGCAGACCGATCATGCGTTGTACGGGGCCAGGCTGGCTGGGTGTAACCGCGTGCTGGCTCACCTCTGAACAATATAGACCTATTCGAGCACCAGCGCCAGCGCCAGTGGGATGAACAGCAAGGAACCGAGGTTGCCCAGCATCACCAGGGAGGCGACCTTGCCCGGTTCCTGGTGATAGCGTTCGGCAAAGACGTAGTTGAGTACCGCTGGCGGCAGGGCGCCAAACACCAGCAGCATGGTGGCATCCCGCTCCGACAAACCCAAGGCCTTGCCCAGCCCCCAGGCGAGGGTCATCCCGACCAAGGGGCGAAACACTGCACCGACCAGGCCGATCCGCAGATCCGAAAATGTCGATACCGCCAGGCGCACCCCCAGCGAAAACAGCAGCAGCGGCACCGCAACATCGCCAACCAGCTTGATCGACAGGTAAAGCGGTGGCCAGACCTCGATGCCAGCCAGATTGACAGCGAAGGCCACCAGCGCGGCGAAGGTAACCGGCACCCGCCAGAGGTTCCGCAGACGCGCATGGTGGTCGAGCAACCACGTGCCGAGCGTGTAGTGCAGCGTATTTTCGACGAAGAACAATACCACGGCGGCCGGCAGGGCGGCCTCGCCGAAGGCCAGCATCATCAGCGGCAGCCCCATGTTGCCCGCATTGACGAACATCATCGGCGGCGTAAAGGTCTTGGGCTGCTCGCGTAACAACCGGGCCAATCCCCAGGCCAGCAACCCCGACCCCAACAGCATCACCAGCGCACCGATCGCCAGGCGGTCGAATGCCGCGAGGTCAAAGCTCTTTGCCGTCAGCGCGGCGAACACGAGTGCCGGGACGAAGATCTCCATGTTGAGCTGGTTGGCGAACGTCATGTCGATGCCGCCGCGGGTATGCCGGTAGCGCGCGTAGAGCCAGCCCGCCACAACGATGGCGAAGATCGGAAAAACGATGGCGAGGATGCGCAGCAGCATCCCTTACAGATAACCCAGGGTACGCGGTAGCCAGAGGGCAATGTCGGGCACGAAGGTCACGAGGAACATCGCACCTGTCATGGCCAGGACCATCCATAGCACCCAGCTGACCGTGGTTTCCATGCCGATGCCCGCCATGCGCGAGGTCACCATCAGGTTGACACCCATCGGCGGAGTGAATTGGCCGATGGCCATGTTCATGGTGATGATCACGCCGAACCAGACCAGATCCCAGTTGAAGTGGATCGCGATCGGCACCAGCAGCGGCAGGAAGATGAAGTAGATCGAGATCGCGTCGAGAAACATACCGGCAACCAGTAACAGCAACTGGATCACGATCAGCATGACGAACTCGTGCAGTCCTGCGCCGAGCAGGGCCTTGGCGAGGTGATCGAAGGTGCCCAGCGTACTGCTGGCCCAGGCGAAGACGCTAGCCAGCGCTACGACGCAAAGGATCACCGAGGAAATCTCCGCCGATTCGACCAGCACCTGATAAAGGTCGCGCCAGCGCAGGTTGCGATAGACCACCATGCCGACGAAGAAACCGTAGAACACCGCCACTACCGCTGCCTCGGTGGGGGTAAACAAGCCGCTACGGATACCGCCGAGAATAATGATCGGGGCGGCCAGGCCCCAGCCCGCCTCCTTCATGCTTTGCCAGAAGGGCGGACGCGGTTCGGCCGGATGTGCTTCAAAGCCGTTTTTTACCGACAGCCACCAGGCAACGAGGATCAGCGTCAGGCCGGAAAGAATGCCGGGGATCAGCCCGCCGGCAAACAGCGCCGGTACCGAGGCCTGTGGCACCAGCAGGCTGTAGATGACGAATGCAATCGATGGAGGAATCAGGATGCCGGTCGAGCCGGCAGCGGCGATCACGCTGGCAGTAAAGGCCCGCGGATAGCCTGCCTTGAGCATCGAGGGCAACATCACGGCGCCGACCGCCGCCGAGTCGGCCGGGCCGGAACCGGAAATGCCACCCATGATCATCGCCACGAGAATGGCCACGATGGCGAGCGCGCCCTGGCGCTGGCCGACCACGGCCGAAGCAAAGCGCACAATGCTGGCAGCGACGCCGACCCGCTCGAAGATCATGCCGGCAATGACGAAGACGGGGATCGCCATCAGCGGATACTTGGCGATGCCGGTATAGACGTTGGTGGGCAACGACATCATGCCCATGCCGGTGGCGGCGACCACCGCCGTGCCGGCCAGGCCCATCGCCACGGCGATGGGCACACCTGCCAGCATCAGGACAAGAAAGATGCCGAACAGCAGCCAGTCCATCATGGCAGCTTCTTGCGCAGTACGCCGATCAGGCGCAGCAAGATCAGCAGCGACAACAATGGTAGCCAGATCGAATACCACCACTGCGGCACCCCCAGCGAGGGGGAGGTCACCTCAAAGCGGTAGTCGTCCCAAGCCATGCGTGTGCCGTACCACGCCAGCAGCCCGAACATCAATAACGAACTGCCGGTAGCCAGGCGCGCGCCGACACGTCGCAGCGCAGGTTTGTACTCGACCAGGTAACCGATGGCGATGTGGTGGTTGCCGGCAAAGGCATGGGAAGCACCGACCAGGGTCAGAAAGACCAGCAACACGACCGATACTTCCTCGGTAAAGGCAAAGGAGATGTGGGTGAAGTAACGCACCAGCACGTTCGCCATGGTCAGCAGGCATAGCGCGCCCATCGACATGGCCATGAGAAAACGCTCGACAGCAGAGAGTCGGTCTCCGCCGTCGTGATGTTGCCCTTCAGTCATGCATCAGCGCTGGGCGATGGCCCCTTCGGCCTTCTTCACCAGATCGGCGCCGATGGTCTTGGACCACTTTTCATAGACCGGGCGCGTCATCTTGACGAAAACTTCGCGCTGCTCGGGGGTCAGGCTCGTCACCGTCACGCCGGCCGCTTCGATCTGCTTCAGCACGGCGTTGTCGCTGGCGGCAATGCCCTTGCGTGCTTTTTCGACGTTTTCCTTGCCGGCTTCCAGCGCCGCCTGCTTCACCGCCTCGCGGTCGGCCGGCGTCCAGCTCGCCCAGACTTCCTTGTTGACGACGAAGATCAGCGGATCGGCGACGTAATGCCACAGCGTCAGGTACTTCTGGCCGACGGTCGGCAGCTTGGCGGCGACGAACACCGATAGCGGGTTTTCCTGGCCATCGACGGCACCCGAAGCCAGCGCCGGCTGGGCATCGGCCCAGCTCATCTGGGTCGGGTTGGCACCCAGCGCACTGAAGGTTTCGTTATAGAGCGGCGAACCGACCACACGGAACTTGAAGCCCTTCATATCGGCCGGCGAGGACACCGGGCGCTTGGAATTCGACATTTCGCGGAAACCGTTTTCGCCCCAGGCCAGCGGCACGACTTCACGCTGCTCAAGCGTTTTGAACAGCTGCTTGCCGACTTCGCCCTGGGTGAGAGAGTCAATCGCCTTGTAGTCGGGCATCAGGAAGGGCAGCGAAAACAGGTTGAGTTCCTTGACTTGCGGCGACCAGTTGATGGTCGAGCCGATGGCGAGGTCGATGACGCCCTGGCGGATCGCGGTGAATTCGCGCGTCTGGTCGCCGCCGACCAGCGAGGTGCCCGGATAAAGCTTGATGTTGATGCGGCCCTGGGTCTTTTCCTTGACCAGCTCGGCCCAGCGCTCGCCAGCCTGGCCCCAGGGAAAGGCAGTGCCAAGTACGGTGGACAGACGATATTCGGCACGGTAGGCATCAGCGGCCAGCGTCGAACCGGCGACCATCATCATGCAAGCGGCCGTGGCGACCATGAAAGTTCTGCGCAGCATTGTTCTCTCCTAGTGTTATCGGGCAAGGGAGGGATTATCGCTCCGGCCGGCGTAAAATGCGCATCTTATTGAACGGAGCAAGCCGTGAGTATCAGCCCTATCCATGACATCGTCGCCGACATCCGCGCCGGCAAAATGGTCATCCTTGTCGACGAAGAGGATCGCGAAAACGAGGGGGACCTCATCCTCTCCGCCGAGCATGTCACCCCCGAGGCAATCAACTTCATGGTCAAGCACGCACGCGGTCTGGTGTGTCTGACGCTCTCGGAAGAGCGCTGCCGCCAGCTCGATCTTCCCCTTATGGTACGTGACAATAAAACTCCTTACGGTACGGCCTTCACCGTGTCGATCGAGGCAGCGGAAGGGGTGACCACCGGCATTTCGGCGCAGGACCGCGCACGCACCGTGCAGGCCGCCGTGGCAAAGCAGGCCAAGCCGGCCGACATCGTCCAGCCCGGCCACATCTTTCCCTTGATGGCGCAAAAGGGCGGCGTGCTGGTACGCGCCGGCCATACTGAAGCCGGCTGCGACCTCGCCCATATGGCGGGCTGCGCACCGGCCACCGTAATCTGCGAGATCCTCAAGGATGACGGCACGATGGCGCGACTGCCCGATCTGTTCGAATTTGCCAGGGAACATGGCATGAAGATCGGTACCATCCGCGATCTGATCCAGTACCGCTCCGAAAACGAAAAGCTGGTCGAATGCGTGGCCGACAAGGAAGTGGTCTGCACGCATGGCTCGTTCCGCCTGCGCGCCTACAGCGACAAGACCAGCGGCGACGTGCATCTGACCCTGACGCGCGGCGAGATCCGCCCCGAGGCCGAAACCTTGGTACGCGTCCATGAACCCGTCTCGGTTCTTGATTTCCTGGACTGCCACAGCCACCGTCACAGTTTCAGCATCGATCAGGCGCTGCGCACCATTGCAAAATCGGATAGCGGCGTGGTGGTACTGCTGCATCGCAACGAGACCGGCAGCGATCTTCTGTCGGTGTTGAAAAACGACGAGGCCAAACCCGCCGCCAAGTGGGATCCGCGCATCTATGGCATCGGCGCGCAGATCTTGCGCGAACTGGGCGTCGGCAAGATGCGCCTGCTGTCGAGTCCGCGCAAGATGCCGAGCATGGCGGGCTTCGGCCTCGAAATCTGCGGCTATCTTTCTCCCGAGGAGGCGATGCAATGAGCTTCACTCCTACCGCCAACGCAACTGCCCCCACTGGCCGCTGCGACGAGCTGCGTGAAATCGAGCCGAACCTGACCGGCGCCGGGTTGCGCATCGGTATCGTGATGGCACGCTTCAACAAGGATGTGGGCGAAGGCCTACTTTCGGGTTGCTGCCACGAACTGCGCCGCCTCGGCGTGACGGATATCACGCTGGCCAGTGTGCCGGGCGCGCTCGAAATCCCGCTAAGCTTGCAGGCGATGGCGCAAAGCGGCAAGTTCGATGCGCTGGTGGCCCTCGGTTGCGTGATCCGCGGGGAGACCTACCATTTCGAGATCGTCTCGAATGAGTCGGCCCGTGGCATCACCGATGTGCAATTGAATACCGGAATCTCCATTGCCAACGCCGTACTGACCGTCGATAACGACGCGCAGGCCGAAGTGCGCATGATCCAGAAGGGCACCGAAGCGGCACAATGCGCCGTCGAGATGTGTAATCTGTTGAAAGCATTGAAATGAGTAGTATGCCGGTGAATCCCGTGAAGCCCCCCGGCAAGCCAACCTCGCCGCGCCACCGCGCCCGCGAATTCGTCGTGCAAGGGCTGTACCAATATCTGGTGGGCGGGCAGGACGCCGCTGCCATCATCGTTCAGGCCGAGTCGGTCAAAGGTTTCGACAAGGTGAATCGCCCACTCTACGACGCGCTGCTCGACGGCGTGCTCAATCACGTCACCGAACTGCAGGCCCTGCTCGAACCTCACATCGAGCGGTCCTGGACGGAAGTTTCGCCGATCGAGCGCGGCATCCTGCTGATGGCTACCTGCGAGTTGCAGCAGCATCTAGAAACGCCCTACCGCGTCGTCCTCAACGAAGCCATCGAGTTGACCAAGTCCTATGGCGGTACCGACGGCCACAAGTTTGTCAATGGCGTACTCGACAAGCTGGCCCCCCAATTGCGGCCGCACGAAATTACGAGCAAGTAAGATTCGGGGATGCCCTCCGAGTTTGCCCTGATCGACCGTTACTTCAAGCGCCCGACCCGGCACACGGTACTGGGCGTCGGAGACGACGGCGCCATCTTCAGGCTATCAGCGGGCTGCGAACTGGTGGTGTCGACCGACATGCTGGTGGCGGGTACCCACTTTCTGGCGAACACCGACCCCGAAGACCTCGGCTGGAAATCACTGGCGGTCAATGTTTCGGACCTCGCAGCTATGGGAGCCCGGCCGAAGTGGGCATTATTGGCCGCAGCCCTGCCAGCGGCGACGGAAGCCTGGATCGAAAAATTTGCGCGTGGTTTTTTTGCCTGCGCCGACACATTTGGCATCGATGTGATCGGCGGCGATACCACCAAGGGGCCACGCAATTTCTGCGTGACGATCCTCGGCGAGTTGCCGACAGGCACGGCCTTGCTTCGTTCGGGCGCCTGGCCCGGCGACGAAATCTGGGTTTCCGGAATACCAGGTCGCGCGGCACAGGGGCTCGCACACCTTCAAGGGCATGTGGTCCTCAGTGAGCCAGCGCTCACCGACTGCCTTGCTGCCCTGTATCGTCCCCAGCCGCGTGTCACACTCGGACTGGCGTTGCGTGGTCTGGCAACCGCCGCCATCGACGTTTCCGACGGGCTGCTGGCCGACCTCGGACACATTCTCGATGCCTCCGCCGTCGCCGCCACGCTGACACTCGCCGTCCTGCCGGAGCCGACTTTTTCTGACAATTGTTATCTTGCCGGCGGCGACGACTACGAACTCTTGTTCACCGTTCCGGCAAGTCACCATGAAGAAGTGCTCACTCTGGCGCAAACCCTTGCTCTGCAAATCACCTCCCTGGGCCGTATCGAAGCCGGCCCGGCCGGCCAACTGACCGTGCTCGATACCGCTGACCAGCCCGTCAACTTCAGCCGCTGCGGCTACGACCATTTCGCCTCTCGCTAACCCTAACCCTGCTGTCATGTCCAAAACACCCGCCCCACCTTTCTCCTTCCTGCTGCAACATCCTGCACACCTGATCGCCTGCGGTTTCGGCAGCGGCCTGTCGCCGATTGCCCCCGGCACCGCCGGCACACTGTTCGCCTGGCTGACTTTCCCGTTGGTGCATAGCGCGTTTCCCGATGACCTGGGTTTCGGCATCTTTATGCTGCTGGCCTTCCTGCTGGGCTTGACCGCCTGTCAGATTGCCGGCCGGGCGCTTGGGGAGATGGACCACGGCAGCATCGTCTGGGACGAGATCGCACCCTTCTGGGCCGTGCTTTTTTTCACGCCCGCCGTCTGGCTGTGGCAGTTGGCCGCCTTCGCTGCCTTCCGCTTTTTCGATATCGTCAAACCACCGCCTGCAAGCTATTTTGACCAAAAAGTGAAAAATGGCTTCGGCGTGATGATGGACGACGTGATTGCCGCAGCCTATGCCATCCTGACACTGGCGCTGTCCAAGGCAGTGATGGACCGTCTGTTCTGATGGACCGGGAATTGGCAAAAATTTCTGAGGCCTTCGGTGCGGCGTGTCGCCGGTATCGACTGACGATCGCCACGGCCGAATCCTGCACCGGCGGCTGGGCCGCCCAAGTGATCACTCACACGGCGGGTAGTTCGGCCTGGTTCGAACGCGGCTTCGTCACCTATACAAACACAGCGAAAACAGATATGCTTGGTGTTCGCATGGACACCATATTGACATTTGGCGCGGTCAGCCTTGAAACGGCAGGAGAAATGGCTACCGGAGCACTGCAAAACTCCAAGTCACTGGTCGCGCTGGCGATCACCGGGGTTGCCGGCCCGGCCGGTGGCTCGCCGGACAAGCCGGTCGGCACCGTCTGCTTTGCCTGGTGCTGGCGCAACACCCAAGGCCAAATCGATGTGCCGTCCTGCGAGCGCCGACTTTTTCCCGGTGATCGGGAAGCCATTCGGCGTCAAGCGGTAATTCATGCGCTTTCTGGCTTGCTAGATCGCGCAAGAAACATGCCATAATCGGAACCATTACAGGGAAGGATCCACCATGGACGAGAACAAGACAAAAGCACTCCAAGCCGCACTGGCGCAGATTGAAAAGCAGTTCGGCAAGGGCTCCATCATGAAGATGGGCGAAGGCCTGGCTACCGATGACATTCAAACCGTATCGACCGGCTCACTCGGGCTTGACATTGCGCTGGGCATCGGCGGCCTGCCACGCGGCCGCGTGGTGGAAATTTACGGCCCGGAATCTTCCGGCAAGACCACGCTGTGCCTGCATGTCGTAGCGGAAATACAGAAGGCTGGCGGAGTGGCCGCTTACATTGACGCGGAAAACGCGCTCGACCCGTCCTACGCCGCAAAGCTAGGCGTCAATGTGCCGGACCTGCTGATCTCGCAACCCGATACCGGTGAGCAAGGACTGGAAATCACCGACATGCTGGTACGGTCCGGTGGTG
This sequence comes from Rhodocyclaceae bacterium, assembly GCA_013426785.1. Taxonomy (GTDB): domain Bacteria; phylum Pseudomonadota; class Gammaproteobacteria; order Burkholderiales; family Rhodocyclaceae; genus Sulfuricystis. The sequence goes on from JACDZI010000024.1 coordinate 10,795, forward strand.
TCGACCTGATCGTCATCGACTCGGTGGCGGCGTTGACACCCAAGGCCGAAATCGAGGGCGAGATGGGCGACCAGCTGCCGGGCCTGCAGGCCCGACTGATGTCGCAGGCACTGCGCAAACTCACCAGTAACATCAAGCGTACCAATACGCTGGTAATCTTCATCAACCAGATCCGCATGAAGATCGGCGTCATGTTCGGCAACCCGGAAACCACCACCGGCGGCAACGCGCTCAAGTTTTATGCCTCGGTACGCATGGACATCCGCCGCACCGGCGCGATCAAGAGCGGTGACGAGGTGGTCGGCAACGAGACCAAGGTCAAGGTGGTCAAGAACAAGGTGGCGCCCCCCTTCCGTGAAGCGCACTTCGACATCCTCTACGGGGAAGGCATTTCCCGCGAAGGCGAGGTCATCGAACTCGGCGTCGAGCACAAGATCGTCGAAAAATCCGGGGCCTGGTATTCCTACAAGGGTGAAAAGATCGGCCAGGGCAAGGACAAGACGCGCGAATTCCTGCGCGAGCACCCCGAGATGGCGATTGAGATCGAAAACCGGGTGCGCGAAGCTGTCGGCGTTGCCGGCATTGCCGCCCCGGTTGCCCAGACCGAGTAAATGAGCCAATGTGAGTGAACTGAAGCAGCGCGCGATCAAGTTACTGGCCCGGCGCGAGCACACCCGCGCCGAATTGGCCCGCAAGCTGGCACCGCATGGCAACCCCAATGAAATCGACACCGTGCTGAACGAACTCTCCGCCAGCGGGCTCCAGTCCGATGCACGTTTCGCGGAAAGCTACGTGCGCAGTCAGACGGCTCGACTCGGGGCAGCACGGTTGCGGCAGACACTGCGGCAGAAAGGCGTGGCCACGGAACTTATTCAGGAACATGTGGTGGATTTGCCAGACGAAATCGACCGGGCCCGTACCCTGTGGACCCAAAAATTCACCTCTCCACCGGCCGATTCCCGCGAATGGGCAAAGCAGGCGCGGTTCCTGCTGGGGCGCGGCTTTGCCGTCGACGTGATCCGCAAATTGTTGAAAGAAACTGATTGATGAGTACGCTGGCCACCTACAACCTGTTCAAGAAGTATCGTTCGCGCTCCGTCGTCAAGGATGTCAGCCTGCACGTCGATGGCGGCGAAGTGGTCGGGTTGCTGGGGCCTAACGGCGCGGGCAAGACCACCTGCTTCTACATGATCGTCGGCCTGATCGCCTCGGATGGCGGTGAAATTGTCATTGTAGATAAGGGTACCGAGACCAAGATCACCCATTTACCAATCCACAAGAGAGCCCGGCTTGGCGTGTCTTACCTGCCCCAGGAAAACTCGGTGTTCCGCAAGCTGACAGTACAGGAAAACGTCCGCGCCGTCCTCGAACTTCAGGATTACGATCCGCCTTCGCTGGAAACCCGGCTTGAGGAACTGCTCGAAGAACTCCACATCACCCACCTGCGTGACCAGCCTTCGGCGGCGCTCTCGGGAGGCGAACGGCGCCGCGTCGAAATCGCCCGGGCGTTGGCCACATCGCCGCGCTTCATCCTGCTCGACGAACCCTTTGCCGGCGTCGATCCGATCGCGGTGATCGATATCCAGAAGATCATCAAGTTCCTCAAGGAACGCGGCATCGGCGTGCTGATCACTGACCACAACGTACGCGAAACACTGGGCATCTGCGACCGCGCCACCATCATCAATGCCGGCGAAGTGCTGGCGGCTGGACATCCAGCCGAGATCATCGACAATGAAAGCGTGCGCCGGGTGTATCTTGGCGAACACTTCAAGATGTAGCGGCGGTAATGAAGCAAACTCTTCAGCTCCGACTTTCCCAGCATCTTGCGCTCACGCCGCAGTTGCAGCAGTCGATCCGATTGTTGCAACTCTCTTCGCTGGAACTCAATCAGGAAATAGAGCAGGCGCTTCAGGAAAATCCTCTCCTTGAACGAGAGGAGGGCGACGAGCCGGCACCCTTTATCGGTGGCGAAGACGCGCTGACGCGCTCCCGTAGCGAAGAATCCGCCCCTGTTACCGAAGAACGCGCCGAAGCGCCAGACGACTGGAGCCAGGACAGTACGGATTGGCCAAGCTCCGGCAGTTCGAAAGGACCGCAAGACCCGAACGACGAAAGTGACAATGATGCTGGAGAGTATCAGGCAGCAGCGATCAGCCTGCAGGATCACCTGATCGCTCAGTTGGCCCTGAGCCAGTTGAGCGGGAAGGATCGTCTGCGCGTCGCCTTCCTGATCGAGGCGCTTGACGACGATGGCTACCTTGGTCAGACACTTGAGGAACTTGTCGAGGTCCTTCCGGAAGAGTTCATCGGTGAGCCCGATGAAATTCTCGAAGATTTACAGATCGCATTGCGGCATGTGCAGAACTTCGATCCATCAGGCATCGGTGCACGCAATCCGCGCGAGTGCCTGTTACTGCAACTCGGCAATCTGGCAGCTTCGCCTGTTCACGCCTTGGCCGTTACCGTAGTAAGTGACCACTTGGAATTGCTGGCTCACCGTGACTACGCACGTATCAAGAAATTGCTCGGCTGCAGTGACGCCGCCCTGCGTGACGCCCAGACCCTGATCAGGTCACTGAATCCGCGGCCCGGCGCGCAATTCGCCGCACTCGATACGCGCTACATCGTGCCCGATGTGGTGGTCCGCAAGATACGGAACGGCTGGGTGGTCAGTCTCAATCAGGAGGCCATGCCGCGTCTGCGCATCAACCGGCTGTATGCCAACCTGCTGCGCCAGCAACGCAGCAACGGCGGCAGCAACCTCACTGGCCAGCTGCAGGAAGCCAAATGGCTGATCAAGAATATCCAGCAACGCTTCGATACCATTGCCCGCGTTTCACAGGCCATTGTCGACCGTCAGCGGGCTTTCTTCGATCACGGCGAGGTGGCCATGCGGCCATTGACCCTGCGCGAGATCGCCGATACCGTCAGCCTGCACGAGTCGACCATTTCACGCGTCACCACCCAGAAATACCTGGCCAGTCCGCGCGGCATTTATGAACTTAAATATTTTTTCGGCAGCCACGTCGCCACGGATACTGGCGGCGCGGCGTCATCCACTGCGATCCGGGCGCTGATCAAGCAGCTGGTGGGCGCCGAGAATGGCCACAAGCCGCTCTCGGATGCCCGCATCGCAGAAATCCTCGGCGAACAGGGTATCGTCGTTGCGAGGCGCACCGTCGCCAAGTATCGTGAATCCCTGAACATCCCGCCGGTCAATCTACGCAAAACTCTCTGAAAGAGGAGCCATCATGAACCTCAATATCACTGGACATCATGTCGAAGTCACCCCCGCGCTGCGCGAATACGTCACCGGCAAGGTGGAGAAGGTCATCCGCCATTTCGATCATGTCACCAGCGTCCATGTGATTCTCTCGGTCGAAAAACTGGTCCAGAAGGCCGAGATCACCCTGCACGTAAAAGGCAAGGACATCTTTGCCGACAGCAGCGATGCCGATCTATATGCCGCAATCGACCTGCTGGTGGACAAGCTCGACCGTCAGGTTCTCAAGTACAAGAGCAAACAGAAGGATCACGGCCACGACCGTCCGCTTGCGGAAGGCTGAAAAATGGCGCTTACGGCATAAAAAATGGCGATTTGCATGCGGCGGGGTGAAGGTTATACTTCGCCTCCGCCGTCGGGTCATCAATCCCCCCGACGTTTTATAGGGTGTCTGGGTGATCCCTGCACGATGAATCTTATAGCCAAACTTCTCTCCGTCGACAACATCGTCGTCGGTCTAGACGCGAGCAGCAAGAAGCGCGTTTTCGAGCAGGCCGGCCTGTTGTTCGAGAATCATCATGGCATTGCGCGCAGCGCAGTTTATGACGCACTGTTCGCCCGCGAGAAAATGGGTTCCACCGGCCTGGGGCTTGGCATCGCCATTCCCCACGGGCGCATTAAGGGCCTCAAGGAGGCGCGGGGTGCATTCCTGCGTCTCGTCGCCCCCGTCCAGTTCGATGCCCCGGATGGTCACCCGGTCGATCTGGTTTTCGTGCTGCTCGTCCCTGAAGCTGCCACCGAACATCATCTGCAACTACTTTCCGAACTGGCGCAGATGTTCAGTGACAAGCTATTCCGCGAAAAATTGGCGACCGCAGCGGATGCCAGCGCAGTACAAACCCTCTTCGCGCAGTGGCAGTCGGCCAGCTGATCGTCGCGCAGCTGTTCGAGCGTAACCGCGAACGGCTGCAACTCACCTGGGTCGGCGGCACACTCAACCGTCCGATTGCAGTCAATCGCGATGACGTTTCACCCGCCGACTTGATCGGCCACCTGAACCTGATTCACCCCGAGCGCATCCAGGTACTCGGCTCACCCGAAATCATCTGGTACAAGCGACACGCCCACGGCAAGGGCGAACACATCTTCTCGCAGATCATCAATGCTCATCCGCCTGCCGTGATCGTTGCCGACGACTGCGTGGTCCTCGAAGAAATCCGCACTTCCTGCGAAAAAAACGATGTCCCACTTTTCGCTACGCCGCTGCCTACCGCTCAGGTCATCGACGCACTACGCATTTATGTATCCCGCCAACTCGCCGAGTCCGTCACTCTGCATGGTGTGTTCATGGACGTCCTTGGCATCGGCGTCCTCATTACCGGTGACTCCGGCGTCGGCAAGAGCGAACTCGGTCTTGAACTGATTACCCGCGGGCATGGCCTGGTGGCCGATGACGTTGTCGAAGTGTCGCGTATCTCGGCGGATACCCTGGAAGGGCGCTGTCCCGAACTGCTCAAGGATTTCATCGAAGTCCGTGGGCTGGGTCTGCTGAACATCCGCACCGTCTTCGGTGAAACCGCCTGTCGGCGCAAGATGCGCCTCAAGCTCATTGTCCATCTACAAAAGCCAGCGTCGAGCCCTTTCGAGACTTCCCGCCTACCCCTCGATGCGCTCACTGAGAACGTTTTGGGGGTACCGGTGCGCAAGGTGGTGCTGCCGGTTGCGGCCGGGCGCAACCTGGCGGTGCTGCTTGAGGCAGCAGTACGCTCAACCATCCTGCTGTTGCGTGGCATCGACAGCATGGATGAATTCCTGCAGCGCCAACAGCAGGCACTGGATAACGGCGACAACGATTAAGAGCCGACCCGCTGTGCGGGAAACACGGCAGCGAAAGAACTGCCGTTGCCCAGCTTGCTCTCTATGATCAGTGTTGCCTGATGGCGCTCCAACACATGCTTGACAATCGCCAACCCCAGTCCTGTCCCGCCGCTCTCACGTGAACGGCCACGATCGATGCGATAAAAACGCTCGGTCAGCCGAGGAATATGTTTGGATTCGATGCCGATGCCACTGTCGATGACTTTGAATACGGCTCCCCCGGCATTTTGACGATTCCAGCGCAAGGCGATCCGCCCCCCCGCTTGGGTATATCGTATCGCATTGCTGGCCAGATTGCTGAATGCGCTATGCAGTTCGCGGCTACTGCCCAGTAATGTCGCAGGCCCTTGATTCTCAAGTACAAGCTCATGTCGTCCCGACGACAACGCCTGAGTTTCCTCCGCCACAAGTGCTAGCAGTGCATTGACATCGACCACCTCTTCCTGAGGAGGCGCATCGGTCTCCAGGGTCGATAAGGTCAATAAGTCCTCGATCAACCGTTGCATGCGATGCGCGTGGTCAAGCGCCATGTCGAGGAACGTCATGATTTCCTCAGGCAGCATCGGTTGCTGGGTATCTCCGATACTGTCGCGAGCAGTTTCAAGAAAGCCCTGTACTACCGTCAGCGGGGTGCGCATCTCGTGCGATACGTTTGCAACGAAATCCCGCCTCACTGTCTCCAGTCGTTCCAGTTGGGTCAAATCTTCCACCAGAAGCAGAGTACTGCCCGCCGAGAAAGGCACTCCACGAATGTGCAATACGTGGCCCGGGCTGCGGAGCGGACGGACCGTGAGTGGCACCGAGGAATCACCGGTTTCAAGCTGTCTTTCAACGAATGAAATAAATTCGGGTTCACGCACCAAATGAGTCACCGGCATGCCGACGTCACGTTGGCGGTCGAGTCCAAGCAAAACCTCGGCGCGCGGATTCATCCATTCGATCTGATGGCCACGGTCGAGAATCAACACTCCCTCGGGCAGTGCTTCTGCAACCATACGGAAACGCTCACCCATCTCTTGCAGCGCCTCGCGCTGTGCGGTCGCCTGCCGCGCGCGACGATGCAGGGCCATGAAGGCCTTCGACCAACTTCCCGTTGCCAGCGGAACTGGTGTGCCGAGCGGCTGTTCAGCCCACACTTTCAAGCGGGCAAGCTGGAGTTCATGGCGCCACAGAAGCAATAACGCCAGGGTAGCCACGGCGATGATCGCGGCCGACGGCCCGAACAACCACCCGACCAACATTGCAATGACCGAAAATATCCCGACGGCGAGTAGCAGACCTTTCAATCAGTTCGCCTCGATGGAAAAACGATAACCGCTGCCGCGCACCGTCTGAACATAGTGGTCCAGACCGCTGGGTTCCAGAGCCGCCCTCAGGCGGCGGATATGGACATCGACGGTGCGCTCTTCGACGAACACGTGGTCACCCCAAACTTGATCCAGCAGTTGATCGCGGGTGTGCACGCGGTCAGGGTGCGTCATCAGGAAATGCAGCAGGCGAAATTCAGTGGGTCCGAGGGACACCGGGCTTTCATCGGCACTCACACGATGCGATGCCGGGTTAAGCCTGAGTTTGCCGGCTTCGACCGGGCTTTCACTGGCCTGAGGCCGTCCGCGTCGCAATACGGCCTGGATGCGCGCCAGCAACTCCCGCGGAGAAAAGGGTTTCGTCACGAAATCATCCGCACCGCTTTCAAGGCCCATCACCTTGTCCCGCTCCTCACCCCGAGCAGTCAGCATGATGATGGGAATACTCCGGGTACGTGAATCGGTGCGCAGGCGACGGGCAAAGTCCAAGCCACTCATGCCCGGCAACATCCAGTCGAGCAGGATCAGGTCAGGCAGGGTTTCGTTGATCTGTCGCAGGGCGGTTTCGGCATCCATCGCCGCCGTAACAATGTGGCCGTGGCGACGCAGGTTGGCGGCGATCAACGTCTGGATCGCGGGCTCATCTTCAACGACCAGTATGGCTGCAGGCATGGCAAGACTTTGGAGCGATAGTGGAATAATCAAAGTCTATTGCAGGCAGATGATGGTTTTGTGACAGTGGGCACGGCTGATTTCGCTGCCTTGAGTTATGATAGGCTTCCCAATACGGCGGCATGCCCAGATCCAACAAAATTACATCATGGCCGGACTCAATAAGGACATTCCTCGTCCCAATGAAATCAAGCTACACCAGAAATCACGCGAACTCGAAGTTTCGTTTGACGATGGCAGTAATTTCCGCCTGAGTTTCGAATTCCTGCGGGTTTATTCTCCCTCTGCCGAAGTCCGTGGGCATGGTCCCGGTCAAGAAACGCTGCAAACGGGTAAGCGCAACGTCGATATTACCTCCCTGGCTCCAGTGGGTAACTATGCCGTCCAGCCCACCTTCTCCGACGGCCACAATTCCGGCATCTATTCCTGGGATCTTCTCTTCAAGCTGGGCCAGAACCGACAAGCGCTGTGGGCCGATTATCTGGCCCGGCTGGAAACTGCCAACGCCAGCCGTGACATTGATTCGACCACCCTGCCCCCCAAGTCCGGCAGTGGTTGCGGCACACACTGAAATCGGGAACCGGGATGGCGGAAACACCTCATACCCACTTCGGCTACGAGAAGGTAGCTGTAAATGAAAAAGCCTACCGGGTCAGGGAGGTCTTTTCGTCGGTGGCCGACAAGTATGACTTGATGAATGACCTGATGTCGGCCGGTCTGCACCGCTTGTGGAAGCTATTCACAATTCATGTGGCGGGCGCGCGCACGGGGGACAAAGTGTTGGACATCGCTGGCGGTACCGGCGACCTAGCTTCGAATTTCCGTTGCACGGTTGGGCCGACCGGTGAAGTCTGGCTGACCGATATCAATAATGCGATGCTGGCGCGAGGACGTGACCGCCTGCTTGATGAAGGCCGGCTGGGTCCGGTTGCGCAATGCGATGCCGAAAAACTCCCATTCCCTGATAACTATTTCGACATCGTCACCGTTGCCTTCGGCCTGCGCAACATGACGCACAAGGATCAGGCACTAGCCGAAATGCGCCGCGTCCTGCGACCCGGTGGCCGATTGCTGGTACTGGAATTCTCGAAGGTCTGGGAACCGCTTGGTCCCGCCTACGATTTTTATTCCTTCAAGATACTGCCTTGGCTGGGGCAGAAAATTGTTAGCGATTCCGCCAGCTACCGATATTTGGCGGAGTCGATACGCATGCATCCCGACCAGCCAACTCTCAAGGGCATGATGGAAGCAGCAGGATTTTCTCGAGTCGACTTTTTTAATCTGACCGCAGGAGTGGTCGCCCTTCACCGCGGCTACAAAATCTAACTCAGCAAAACCCATCATGCTCGATGCGGCCCTGATCGCCGGCCTGAACCACCTCCTGGCTAGTGCCAACTGGGCCCGCGGACGACTCAGGCCCTTTGCCGGACGTCACGCCCGGTTCGATATTCCCCCTTTCGAACTCGCTTTTGTTGTCAGCGTTGAGGGAAATCTGGATTCCGGCCCTGATAGCGGTTCGCCTGATGTCACCATTCTGCTGCCAGCCAACGCTGCCTTCCTCTTGCCGCAGGGACTGGACAAGATCATTTCCCTCGCTCGCGTCGAGGGAAATGCCGAATTCGCTACCGAGCTTTCCTTTGTTTTTCGCAATCTACGTTGGGATGCCGAAGAAGATCTTTCGCGCCTGTTTGGCGATATTGCCGCCCGTCGGCTTATCCTGGTCGCAGGTAAACTGGACGCCTGGAAGCGAAATGCAGTGGCCCGACTGACTGCCAACCTCGCTGAGTATCTGGTTCATGAACGCACCCTGCTGATCGCCGATCCGGAATTCGACCTTTTTCGTACCGAGGTTGCATCGATGGCCAGCGATCTGGCCCGTATCGACAAACGCATCGACTCGATTACTTAACCAAGTAGTTTTGTATGGTTAAACCCTTGCTGCTCGTCGTTGAAGACGAACCGATCAGCCTCGAAGTACTGGTTGATATCCTGCATGAATACGGTTACGCAACGGTGACTGCCACCACAGGGGCTGGGGCATGCTCGCTGATTGAAGAGTACGGTGCCCGGCTTGATGGCATCCTGCTTGATCGCTTGCTACCCGACATGGATTCACTCAACCTACTGGTCAAGCTGAAGAGTGTTCCCGCCCTAACCCACTTACCCGTCATCATGCAGACTTCGTTGTCTGCCGAGCAGGACATTGCCGATGGCTTGAAAGCTGGTGCCTACTATTACCTGACCAAGCCCTTCCTGCCTGCCACACTCTTGGCGATCGTCCGCTCCGCCGTCAAGGATCGGTATGAATACCCCGAATTGCAGCAGAGCCTGCTACAGACTCGCGGCATTCTCAAGAATCTACGTCATGCCGAATTCTGCTTCACCACTCAAGGAGAAGCCCGCGCTCTCGCCACTTTGACCGCCCATGTCGCTCCCGACCCCGAGCGCGTCGTCCTTGGTCTTACCGAGCTGATGCTGAATGCGGTCGAACACGGTAATCTCGGCATTGCCTATGCCGAGAAATCGGCTTTGATCGCTGCCAATGCGCTCGAGAGCGAAGTTGAACGTCGCCTCAAGTTACCGGAGTTTTCCCACCGCCTGGCGCGATTGAAAATCGACCGTGATCTCGAAATTGTCAGGTTCGAGATCATCGATGAGGGCAGGGGCTTCGACTGGCAGCCTTTTATGGAAATGTCGCCTTCCCGCGCCTTCAACACTCACGGCCGGGGCATCGCTATGTCCAAACTATTGAGTTTCGACCAGATGGAATATCGTGGCTGCGGCAATGAGGTCGTCGGCCTGATCAGCCTGTAGGTCTAGCCGTCCCGCCAGCGCCGACTATTTATAAGACAAGGCAGCCGAAGCTGCCTTGTTTGCGGGTGAAGGTCCGAATTAACGGCCGCGCAGTTTCTGGATTGCCGCCAGCTGGGCCACGGCTTCAGCCAATTCGGCCTGTGCACGGGCATAGTCCATCTCGGCGCTCCGGTCGGACATCGCCTCCTCCGCTCTTTTCTTGGCATCGAGCGCCTTGGCTTCGTCCAGATCGCGGCCACGAATAGCCGTATCTGCCAATACGGTAACCAGACCCGGCTGCACCTCCAAAATACCGCCCGCGACGAAGATCAGTTCTTCCTGATCCTGTTGTGGCAGCTTGAGGCGTACCGCACCCGGCTTGATGCGCGTCATCAGCGGCATGTGGCCGGGCAGGATGCCGAGCTCGCCGGCTTCGCCCGGCAGCACGACAAACTCGGCCAGGCCGGAGAAGATCGACTCCTCCGCGCTGACGACATCTACATGAACGGTCAGTGCCATGTTGGCCCCTTATTGAAGAGTCTTGGCTTTCTCGAAAGCTTCCTCGATGCCGCCGACCATGTAGAAGGCCTGCTCGGGCAACTGGTCGCATTCGCCATTCACGATCATGTTGAAGCCCTTGATGGTCTCCTTGAGCGTGACGTACTTGCCGGAGGAACCGGTGAAGACTTCGGCAACGAAGAAGGGCTGCGACAGGAAGCGCTGGATTTTCCGCGCGCGTGACACGGTGAGCTTGTCTTCAGGAGACAGTTCGTCCATACCCAGAATCGCGATGATGTCGCGCAGTTCCTTGTAGCGCTGCAACGTCGCTTGCACCTTGCGGGTTGTCGAGTAGTGTTCTTCGCCGACGACGTTCGGGTCAACCTGGCGTGAGGTGGAATCGAGCGGATCGACCGCCGGGTAGATACCCAGCGAGGCGATATCGCGCGACAGCACCACGGTGGCGTCGAGGTGGCCGAAGGTGGTGGCGGGAGAGGGGTCGGTCAAGTCATCCGCAGGCACATACACGGCCTGGATCGAGGTGATCGAGCCGGTCTTGGTGGAGGTAATACGCTCCTGAAGACGACCCATTTCCTCGGCTAGCGTCGGCTGATAGCCCACGGCGGAGGGCATCCGGCCCAACAGGGCGGATACTTCAGTACCGGCCAGCGTGTAACGGTAGATGTTGTCGACAAAGAACAGGATGTCGCGGCCTTCGTCGCGGAAGGCCTCGGCCATGGTCAGGCCGGTCAAAGCGACGCGCAGGCGGTTGCCGGGTGGCTCGTTCATCTGGCCGAACACCATGCCGACCTTGTCGAGCACGTTCGACTCTTTCATCTCGTGATAGAAGTCATTGCCCTCGCGGGTGCGCTCACCCACACCGGCAAACACCGACAAACCAGCGTGCTGCTTGGCGATGTTATTGATCAGTTCCATCATGTTCACGGTCTTGCCGACGCCGGCGCCGCCGAACAGGCCGATCTTGCCGCCCTTGGCAAACGGGCAGATCAGGTCGATTACCTTGATGCCGGTTTCGAGCAGTTCGACCGACGGCGACAGGTCGCGGAAGGCCGGGGCCTTCTGGTGGATGGCGCGACGCACATCGGTACCGATCGGACCAGCTTCGTCGATCGGGCGACCCAGCACGTCCATGATGCGGCCGAGGGTTGCCTCACCAACAGGCACGGATATCGCGGCGCCGGTGTCACTCACCTTCATGCCGCGTCGCAGACCGTCAGACGAACCCATGGCGATGGTACGCACCACACCGTCACCGAGTTGTTGCTGCACTTCGAAGGTCAGGCCTTCCTCGGCACCCTGTTCACTAGGGTCGATCATCAGGGCGTTGAAGACCTTGGGCATTTCTCCGCGGGGAAACTTGATGTCCACCACTGCGCCAATGCATTGCACGATTTGTCCGTTGCTCATGGTTTTTCCTTAAACGCTAAGTCGTTAACCCGCGATCGCGGCAGCACCGCCGACGATCTCGGAAATTTCCTTGGTAATCGACGCCTGACGGGCCTTGTTGTAGATCAGCTGCAATTCCTTGATGACGACACCGGCGTTGTCGGATGCCGATTTCATCGCCACCATCCGCGCCGACTGCTCGGAGGCCATGTTCTCGGCGACCGCCTGATAAATCAGTGCCTCGACATAGCGAATCAACAGTTCGTCGATGACGACATGGGCGTCGGGTTCGTAGAGGTAGTCCCACGATCCGGCCGGCGTACCAAGACGATCGCCGGTCAGGGGCAGCAACTGCTCCAGAACGGGTTCCTGGCGCATCGTGTTGATGAAGCGCGTATAGGCAATATGCACCACATCCAGTTCTCCGTTCTGGAAGGCATCGATCATCACCTTCATCGGACCGATCAGCTTTTCAAGATGAGGCTTGTCACCGAGATGCACGACATGCGATGTCACCTTGGCGCCGAGGCGCTGCATGAAACCCAGACCCTTGTTACCGATGCAGGTGGCACGGATGTCACTGGCTCCCGCGGCTTCCCACTGACGCATCGCATTCAGGGTCATGCGCAACACGTTGGTATTGAGGCCCCCACAGAGACCCTTGTCGGTCGTTACCACCACCACACCCACACGCTTCGGGGCTACTGCTTCATGGTTATGCTTGCCGAGGAATGGATGCCGATATTCGGTCACGTTGGCCACCGCCAGATTAGCCGCCAGATGACGGATTTTCTCGCTATAGGGACGGGCGGCACGCATCCGATCCTGCGCCTTGCGCATCTTGGACGCGGCCACCATCTCCATGGCCTTGGTGATCTTGCGGGTGTTCTGGACCGACTTGATCTTGGTGCGAATTTCCTTGCCGCCTGCCATGGCGCTCTGCTCCTAAAGGATTAAGCCCAGGTTTTCTTGAACGCGGCAACAGCGATGCCCATTTCGGCCTCACCTTCCTTGTCCAGATCCTTGGTGGCTTCAATCTTGTCCATCAGAGCGCCGTACTGCTGACGCATGTACTGATGCAGCGCCGCTTCGAAGGCCAGAATCTTGGTGCCATCGACATCGTCGAAGTGACCCTGGTTCACCGCATAGAGTGAAACCGCCATTTCGGCAACCTGCAACGGGGAGTACTGGGCCTGCTTCATCAGTTCGGTGACGCGGCGACCACGCTCCAGTTGCTTGCGGGTGGCATCGTCCAGATCGGAGGCGAACTGCGCAAAGGCAGCTAGTTCACGATATTGGGCCAGTGCCAGACGCACACCGCCACCGAGTTTCTTGATCGCCTTGGTCTGCGCTGCACCGCCGACGCGCGACACCGACACACCGGCATTGATGGCGGGGCGGATACCGGCGTTGAACAGGTCGGTTTCCAGGAAGATCTGGCCGTCGGTAATCGAGATCACGTTGGTCGGCACGAAGGCGGAAACGTCGCCCGCCTGCGTTTCGATCACGGGCAGCGCAGTCAGCGAACCAGTCTTGCCCTTCACGGCACCATTGGTATGACGTTCGACCCAAGCTTCGGAGACGCGTGCGGCACGCTCAAGCAGACGGGAGTGGAGGTAGAACACGTCGCCCGGATAGGCTTCGCGGCCGGGAGGGCGGCGCAGCAACAGGGAAATCTGGCGATATGCCCAAGCTTGCTTGGTCAAGTCGTCGTAAATGATCAGGGCGTCTTGTCCGTTGTCGCGGAAATATTCGCCCATCGTGCAACCGGAGTAGGGAGCAATGAACTGCATCGCGGCGGACTCGGAAGCGGTGGCGGCAACAACGATGGTATAAGCCATCGCGCCGGACTCTTCGAGCTTGCGCACCACGTTCATCACGGTCGAAGCCTTCTGGCCGATCGCGACGTAGATACAGAACAGGTCTTTGCCTTTCTGGTTGATGATGGTGTCGATCGCGACGGCCGTTTTGCCGGTCTGGCGGTCGCCAATGATCAGTTCGCGCTGACCGCGGCCAATCGGTACCATCGAGTCGACCGACTTGAGACCGGTCTGCACCGGCTGGGAAACGGATTTGCGCCAGATCACGCCCGGGGCGACTTTTTCAATCTTGTCGGTCTGCATCGCCTCGATCGGCCCCTTGCCATCGATCGGTTCACCCAGCGCATTCACCACGCGGCCAATCAGTTCAGGACCCACGGGGACTTCAAGAATACGGCCGGTACATTTGACCGTGTCGCCCTCGGTGATGTGTTCGTACTCACCGAGAACCACGGTCCCGACAGAGTCGCGCTCAAGGTTCAACGCAAGGCCGAAAGTATTGCCGGGGAATTCAAGCATCTCCCCCTGCATGACGTCGGCCAGGCCATGGACACGACAGATACCGTCGGTCACCGTTACCACCGTGCCTTCATTTTTGGCGGTGGGGGCAAGCTGCATATTCTGGATCCGGCTCTTGATCAGGTCGCTGATTTCGGAGGGATTGAGATTCATGGAAAAACTCCTAGTTCTTGAGCGAAACCGCCATGGCATTCAATTTGCCACGGACGGAAGCGTCGATAACCTGGTCACCCAGGGCGATGCGGACACCACCGATCAGTTCCGGCGCGAGTTCGACGGTTGCCTTCACCTTGCATGCAAACTTGCGTTCGAGGTCAGCCACCAGCTTGGACAGTTGCCCTTCCTCGAGCGGAAAAGCAGAACTCACCACCGCTTCACGCCTACCCTCCTGGGCATTCTTCAGATCGACGAAGAGTTGGCTGATCTCGGGCAGCACGCCAAGACGACGGTTCTCAATCAGCACGCTGGCAAAGTTCCGCTGTTCCAATGTCAGTTCACCAGCAACACCGAGGAAGAGATCGCCAAGGGCGGCAGGCGAAACGCGCGGATCGGCGATACACTCGACCATCTGGTCATCGGTCGCAGCCGCTGCCATACGTTCGAGTGCGCCTTCCCATACAGTCAGCGCCCCACCTGCCTTGGCCAGCTCGAAAGCCGCTTCGGCATAGGGACGGGCGACGGTGACGTTCTCGGCCATGGCGGATCAGAGCTCCGCTTTCAGCTGATTGAGCAAGTCGGCATGCATGGCCGCATCAATCTCCTTGCGGAGAATCTGCTCGGCACCGGCTACTGCCAGCAGAGCCACCTGGTCGCGCAGGGCTTCCTTGGCGCGCTGGGCAGCGACCTCGGCCTCACCTTCTGCCGCCGTCCGGGCAGCAGCAATGATGCGTGCGGCTTCGGCTCGTGCTTCGTCAATCAGTTGGGTACCCTGTCGTTCGGCCCCGGCACGCAGCTCATTCGACGTTTCACGGGCCTTGCGCAACTCGTCGGTCGCTCGACGTTCGGCCAGGGACAGATCGGTTTTCGCCTTGTCCGCAGCAGCCAGACCATCAGCGATCCTGGTAGCACGCTCGTCAAGCGCCTTCATGATGGGTGGCCACACGAATTTCATCGTGAACCACGCCAGAATGAAGAACACAACGAGCTGGGAGAATAGCGTTGCGTTCAGATTCACGGTTCTCGCTCCTTAAGCGTCAATCAAACGTAAAGGGCGCCGCTTACTTGATGAACGGGTTGGCGGTGGTGTACCAGAGGGCGATACCGGTACCAATAATGAACGCAGCGTCGATCAGACCGACCAGCAGGAACATCTTGGTTTGCAGGGTATTCATCAGCTCGGGTTGTCGGGCCGATGCCTCGAGGAAGCGGCTGCCCATGATACCGATGCCGATACAGGCGCCCGCAGCGCCAAGGCCGATGATCAGGCCGGCGGCCAGCGCGACGAAACCAACGATGTTGCCTTCCATGGTGACTCCTTGTGTTTTAAAAGTGAAGGTTGGGGATGACTTGCTTAGTGGCTTTCATGTGCCTGGCCGATATAGACCAGCGTCAGCATCATGAAAATGAAGGCTTGCAGGGTAATGATCAGAATGTGGAAGATGGCCCAGATGGTGCCGGCAACCACACCGCCGACCCAGAGCAGGCTGCTGCCGAAGGTACCGGCCCAGGCGGCACCCATCAGCGCAATCAGCATGAAGATCAATTCGCCAGCGTACATATTGCCGAACAACCGCATGCCGTGCGAGACAGTCTTGGCGACGAACTCGATCATCTGCATGGCAAAGTTGATCGGGTAAAGAACCGGATGGCTACCGAAGGGAGCGGTGAACAATTCGTGCATCCAGCCGCCGATGCCCTTGATCTTGATGTTGTAGTAGAGGCAGATCAGCAGCACTGCGAGCGACATGCCGAGCGTGGCATTCAAGTCAGCCGTTGGCACGACACGCAGATAAGCGTGGTGGGGATCATGGCCGGCAGCGCCAAAAATGGCAGCCCAGATATTCGGCAACAGATCAACCGGGAGCAAGTCCATGGCGTTCATCAAGAAGATCCAGATGAACACCGTCAGGGCTACCGGGGCGACGAACTTGCGCGACTCGGGAGAATGCACGATGCCCTTGGCCTGGTCGGCAACCATCTCAACCATGATTTCGAGTGCAGCCTGGAGGCGTCC
Organism: Rhodocyclaceae bacterium; assembly: GCA_013426785.1. Taxonomy (GTDB): domain Bacteria; phylum Pseudomonadota; class Gammaproteobacteria; order Burkholderiales; family Rhodocyclaceae; genus Sulfuricystis. Next base: position 27,088 of record JACDZI010000024.1, read on the forward strand.
GGGTACCCCCGAGGTCGCCCGCGCAGCAAGGTGCGCCATGGCTGCAACGGCAAGAAGACCGAGGCCGACGGAGAAGAACAGGCTATCAAGGTGAAACACCGACCAGTCCACCAATGAAGCCTGGGTTGAACTCTTGAGGTGGGTGAGGTGGTGAACGATGTATTGGGATGCGTTCGGGGCGTTCTCGGTAGCCATGTTTTCAGGTCTTAAGCAATAGCGCGAAAAGATTTACAAACAGCACGGCGAACAATCCGGCGATGACCGCCGGCCAATGAACCTCAATCATGCGCGGCAAAAAAAACAATAACGCAATCACTGCAAAAAGCTTTGCGGCCTCGCCGACAAGAAACCCGACCGCTCCTGCTTGCCGCGTCACAATGGCCATACGCAAGCGCAATACGAACAGCAAGTTGGGCAGAAAATATGCTGCACCGCCAGCCAGGGCCGACAGGGCACCGCGTGAGCCTGAGAGTGCGCCAAACATTGCGGCGACTGCCAGTATCACTACCGCCTGGAGCAAGAGGGCTTTCAACATGCTCCTGGCGACTTTCCCGCCATGCTGCTTCTTGTCTCGCCAACCGCCGAAATGTCCTTCGACGGATGCGCGCTACCGAACAAAGCGGAAGATTCTAGTTTGTACATGGCGATTCGTCAATGATCTTATTGCGATGCAGCAATTTTATGGGGCTATCAGTGTTCGGGTATCCCCTCTCACCCTTTCAACCGCTTCATGATGCCGTCGAGCTGGTCCAGAGAGGAAAAACGGATCGCCAGCACACCCGCGCCTTTGCGATTGGCACCAATCTTTACCGTGGCGCCGATGGCGTCCGCCAATTCCTCTTCCAGGCGTGCCAGATCGCTACTCTTTTCCTGCCCCCCTTTTTTGATAGGCGGATTGAGTTCCCTGGCAACGCGCCGCTCGGTTTCACGCACCGAATAGCCCTTGTCGGCAATTTCCGCCGCCAGCCGGCCCTGATCGGTTTTTGGCGCAGCGAGGATGGCGCGGGCATGACCCATCTCAATGTCGCCGGCCATCAGCAAATCCTGTGCCGGCTTGGCCAGTTGCAACAACCGCAGCAGGTTGCTGGCCGCCGGACGAGACCGGCCCACCGCATCGGCGGCCTGTTGATGCGTCATGCCGAACTCATCGATCAGGCGCTGTAGGCCAGCCGCCTCTTCCAGCGGGTTCAAATCTTCGCGCTGGATGTTTTCGATCAGCGACATCGCCAGTGCGGCATCGTCCGGAATTTCGCGGATCAGCACCGGCACCTCCATGAGGCCGGCAATCTGCGAGGCCCGCCAGCGACGCTCGCCCGCGATGATCTCGTAACGCCCGTTCGCCACCGGCCGGACCGAGATCGGCTGGATCAGCCCCTGGGCCTTGATCGAAGCTGCCAGGTCTTCAAGCGAGCCTGGGTCCATGCGGGTGCGTGGCTGGTATTTTCCCGGCTGCAGGTCGCCGATTGGCAGGTTCCCCTGCTGCTGCGTCGCTGCCGATTCTTCGTTGCCGGCGAGCAATGCTTCCAACCCACGCCCCAGTCCTTTCTTGCGTTGAATCATGTTGCTCGCCTCTCCGTTTCCCATGTTTTTGCCCGCTCGATCATTTCATGTGCGAAGGCCAGATAGGCCTGTGCCCCCTTTGCATTCTTGTCAAACAATATTCCCGGCACGCCATAGCTCGGTGCCTCGGCCAATCGCACGTTGCGCGGTACCAGTGTCTTGAATACCTTGTCGCCGAAATGCTGCTCCAACTGTGCCGACACCTGATTCGACAGCGTAGAGCGGGGGTCGAACATCACGCGCAGCAGGCCAATGATCTTGAGATCCCGGTTGAAATTCTTGTGCACCTGCTTGATGGTGTTGACCAGATCGGACAGGCCTTCGAGCGCGTAGTACTCGCACTGCATCGGGATGATCACCCCGTGCGCCGCGCACAGGCCGTTGAGCGTCAACATCGATAGCGAAGGCGGACAATCGATCAGCACGAAATCGGTATTGCCGACATGTTCGGCCAGCGCCTTTTTCAGGCGCAACTCGCGCTGCTCCAGATCAACCAGTTCCACTTCGGCACCCGCGAGATCGCGATTGGCAGGCATTACGGCATAGTGGCCCGACGGAGATACCGTACACACTTCGTCGAGGGTGGCGAGTCCCAGTAGTACGTGGTAAACCGAGCGTGGCAGGGTGCGCTTGTCGATGCCGCTGCCCATGGTGGCATTGCCCTGCGGATCGAGATCGATCAGTAACGTGCGCTGCCCGGCCTGGGCGAGGGCGGCCGCGAGGTTGACGGAAGTGGTGGTTTTGCCGACCCCGCCCTTCTGGTTGGCGATGGCGAAAATGTGCATCAGGTTTTCTCCAGTTGAAGCAAATGACGCTCGGCCGCAAGGCCGGGAACAACGAGGCGGTGTGATTCGGCCACGCGCCAACCGGCGGGCAGGGCGGCGATTTCATCGGCAGGATACTCGCCCTTCATCGCCCACAGACAATCCGCCAACGGCCCGGCCAGGCAAACGAAATCCCCAAGGCTGGCAAAAGCGCGGGAGATGACTGCATCGAACCTATAGTCGCAAGATTGAACACGGGCGCAGTGAATGCTCACATTAACCAAGCCCAGCTCAATCTTCGCCTGGCGCTGAAAAGCCGCTTTTTTCTCGACCGTTTCGATGGAGGACACCATCCAGTCGGGCCGGGAGATGGCCAGCACCAGACCCGGCAGACCGGCGCCGCTGCCAATGTCTGCAAGGGTAAAACGCCGTCCTGCCGGAGCCGACTTTTCAACTATGGGTATCACCGCAAGGGAATCGAGCAGGTGATGCGTGACCATCTCATCCGGGTCACGGATGGCGGTCAAGTTGTAGGTCTTGTTCCATTTTTCCAGCAGAGTGAGATAGGCCCCGAGCTTAGCTTCCGCTCCCGCCGGCAGGTTCAAGCCCGCTGCGGCAATGCCTTCGGTCAGGTTCATCCGCGCAATCTCTTCAGATGAACCAGCAGCACGGCAATCGCTGCGGGCGTCACGCCCTGGATGCGGCTGGCCTGCCCGACGGTCTGCGGCCGATGCTGGGCCAGGCACTGGCGGACCTCGAACGAGAGTCCATTGAGCGCCGCGTAATCGAGGTCGGCCGGGATCGGCTGATTTTCCTGCGCCGCCATCTTCGCCACTTCCTCTTTCTGCCGCACGATGTAGCCGTGGTACTTGGCCTGGATATCCACCTGCTCGATGATGTCGGCCGCTTCGAGCGGAGCGCCGGCGCCGGGCAATGTCATCAGGTCGGCATAGCCCACCTCGGGACGGCGGAGCAGTTCGAACAGGCTGTATTCGCGCTCGATCGGCTTGCCCAGCACCCGTTCGACTTCGTGCATCGCCACCACGTTCGGGTTGATCCAGACATGCCGGAGGCGTTCGACCTCGGCTGCGATGGCATCGCGCTTGCGGTTGAACACATCCCAGCGCACATCATCGACCAGCCCGAGCCGGCGGCCCGCTTCGGTCAGGCGCAGGTCGGCATTGTCCTCGCGCAGGCTGAGCCGAAACTCGGCGCGGCTGGTGAACATCCGGTAGGGTTCGCTGACGCCGCGAGTGATCAGGTCATCCACCAGCACCCCCAGATAGGCTTCGTCGCGGCGCGGCCACCAACCCTCCAGCCCTTTGGTCTGCCGGGCTGCGTTCAGTCCGGCCAGCAGTCCCTGGGCGGCCGCCTCCTCATAACCAGTGGTGCCGTTGATCTGCCCGGCAAAGAACAGCCCGCCGATGGCCTGCGTCTCCAGCGTCGCCTTGAGTGCCTGCGGATCGAAATAATCATATTCGATCGCATAGCCGGGCCGGGTGATGTGGCAGCGTTCGAGGCCGCGGATCGAATGGACCAGCTCCAGTTGCACGTCGAAGGGTAGGCTGGTCGAGATGCCTTGCGGATAGTATTCGTGCGTCGTCAGCCCCTCGGGTTCGAGGAAGATCTGATGGGCATCTTTGCCCGCGAACTTGTGGATCTTGTCCTCGATCGACGGGCAGTAACGCGGCCCGACCCCCGCGATCACACCGGTAAACATCGGCGAGCGATCCAATCCGCCACGAATGATGTCGTGCGTATGGGCATTCGTATGGGTAATCCAGCAGGGCACCTGGCGCGGATGTTGCTCGGCATTGCCGAGGAAGGAAAACACCGGCACCGGGTCTTCGCCCGGCTGTTCCTGCATCACGGAGAAATCGATGGTCTTGCCGTCGAGCCGGGGTGGTGTGCCGGTCTTCAGTCGCCCGACCGGCAGTAGCAATTCGCGCAGGCGTTCTGCCAGCGATAGTGATGGGGGATCGCCGAAGCGTCCGGCGCGGTATTGTTCCAGCCCGACATGGACTTGTCCGTTCAGGAAAGTGCCGGCGGTCAGCACCACCGTGGGCGCCTCGAAATGCACTCCAAGCTGCGTCACCACCCCGGTCACCCTGTCACCCGCAACCGTGATGTCATCGACCGCCTGCTGGAACAAGGTCAGGTTCGATTGGTTTTCCAGCCGGTGGCGAATCGCCTCACGATACAGCGCGCGGTCGGCCTGCGCCCGGGTCGCGCGCACCGCCGGCCCCTTCGAGGCATTGAGGGTGCGGAACTGGATGCCCGCCTCGTCGGTCGCCGCCGCCATCGCTCCGCCGAGCGCATCCACCTCGCGGACCAGATGACCCTTGCCGATCCCGCCGATCGACGGGTTGCAGGACATGGCCCCCAGCGTTTCGATGTTGTGGGTCAGCAGCAGCGTCTGCGCGCCCATGCGTGCCGCAGCGAGCGCCGCCTCGGTGCCGGCATGGCCGCCACCGATCACGATGACATCGAATCTTTGCGGGTAAAGCATGAAAAAGTCGGCGATGGCAGGACGGCAGAAGGGGGCGAATGATACGCCGAAGACCCTGCTGTTTTACTGTTTCACGTGAAACCGCAGCTAGAGTTTCACGTGAAACATATCAATCTTTCCTGCCACCTAAACCGAGGTAGGCCTCGACCACCTTCGGATCATCGGCCAAAGCATCGGATTCGCCAGCCAGTGCAATCTCGCCGGTTTCGAGAACGTAACCATAGTCCGATACCTGTAACGCCGCCCGCGCATTCTGCTCAACCAGCAGGATCGCCACGCCGAGCGCACGCAGGTCGGAAATGACGCGGAAGATCTCGCGCACGATCAGCGGCGCCAGACCCAGACTCGGCTCGTCTAGCATGAGGATCTTCGGTTGCGCCATCAGGGCACGGCCCACCGCCAGCATCTGGCGTTCGCCGCCCGACAGCGTGCCGGCCATCTGCTGATGTCGTTCCTTGAGGCGTGGGAAGATGCTGTAAACCTTGTCCAGCGTCTGCTGTTCATCGCGAAAACCGAGCCGCCTGCGCATGAAGGCGCCCAACAGCAGGTTGTCGGCCACGCTCATTTCGCCGAACAATTCGCGCTTCTCCGGCACCAGCGTCATGCCGCGTGCCACCATCTGCTCGATGTCGATGTGCCGATACACCTCGCCCTGATAGCGCACTTCCCCACTACCGAACGGCAACACACCCATGATAGCGGCGAGCAGGGTCGTCTTGCCGGCGCCGTTCGGCCCAATCACCGTGACGATCTGACCCGGTTGCACCTTGAGCGAGACATGATGGAGCGCCTCGACCTTGCCGTAAGAGACGCAGAGGTCGCTGACATCCAATATTGGCACCAGGATCGGTTCCGTCATTCCACACCCCCGAGATACGCCTCGATTACCGCCGGATCAATCTGCACCTCGTGCGGCAGGCCCTCGGCGATCTTCTTGCCGAACTCCATCACCACCACCCGGTCGGCCAGATCCATGACGAATTCCATGTCGTGCTCGACCAGCAGCACACCCATGCCTTCGGCGCGCAACTGTTTCAGCAGCTCGGCCAGCGCCTGCTTTTCGAGGAAACGCAAGCCGGCGGCCGGTTCGTCGAGCAGCAGCAGGCAGGGATCCGCCGCCAACGCCCGGGCAATTTCGACGATGCGCTGCTTGCCGAGCGGCAGGCTGCCGGCGGCATCATCGAGGTGCATGCCCAAACCGACCCGCTCGCACTGGCGGGCCGCCTCGGCCAGCAGGCGAAGCTCTTCGCCGCGCTCGAGATGCAACATGGCCACCGGTACGCCGTGCCGGCCGCGCATGTGAGCGCCGAGGGCAACGTTCTCCAGCACCGTCATGCCGGCCAGCAGGCGCACATGCTGAAAGGTGCGGCTCATGCCCATGCGCGCGATAGTGCGAGAATTCAGGCCGGCAACAGCCTCACCGAGAAAGTGCACTTCGCCGGACGTGGGCGGATCGACGCCGGTAATCAGATTGAACAGGGTCGACTTGCCGGCGCCATTCGGACCGATCAGGGCGAGGATCTCGCCGGCCGATACCGCGAGATTCATCCGGTCGTTGGCCAGCAGGCCGCCGAACTGCTTGACGGCATCCTTAACCTCAAGCAGTCGCGTGCCGCCCGACGGCACGGCCCGGCGGGGCAGGGGTTCGGCCTCACGCAGCCGTCCCGCCAGCGCCGACTTTTGCTCCGGCACCCAGCGCGCCAGCCAGGGCCAGAGGCCATCGCGAGCGCGGTGCAGCACCACGATCATCAGCAGGCCGAAGGCGATCACCTCGAAATTGCCGGTGGCGCCGAACAACTGCGGCAGCAGGTCCTGCAGCCACTGCTTGAGGATGGTGATGACCGCCGCCCCGACCAGCGCTCCCCAGACGTGCGCGGCCCCGCCGATCACCGCCATGAACAGGTATTCGATGCCGATGTGCAGGCCGAAGGGCGTCGGATTGACGAAGCGTTGCAGGTGGGCGTAGAGCCAACCCGACAGGCAGGCGAACAGGGCAGCCAGTACGAAGATGACCAGCTTGGCGCGGCCGGTATCGACGCCCATCGCCTCGGCCATCACCACGCCGCCCTTGAGCGCACGGATGGAACGCCCGGCGCGCGAATCGAGCAGGTTGCGCGTCAGCCAGACCGCCATCAGAAGTACCAACCAGATCAGGTAGTAATAATGGCGGCCGTCGCGCAGTTCGAAGCCAGCCAGGCTCAAGGAAGGAATGCCGCTGATGCCGGTGTGACCGCCGAGGAATTCGAGGTTGCCGAACAAGAAGTAAAGCGAGATGCCCCAGGCGATGGTGCCCAGCGGCAGGTAGTGGCCCGACAGGCGCAGTGTCAGGAGGCCGAGCAGCAAGGCTACCAGGGCCGTAACCACCATGCCGGCGACCAACCCGCCCCAGGGATTCGCCAGCAGGCCCATCCAGGCGGGCAGGTTGGTGGCCGTCGTCAGCCAGGCGGTCGCATAGGCACCGAGCCCGACGAAGGCGGCCTGGCCGAAGGAAGTGAGACCGCCGACCCCTGTCAGGAGGACCAGCCCGAGCGCCACCAGCGCATACAGGCCGATGTAGTTGAGCAGGGTGATATGGAATTCCGGCAGGAACTGCGGCCCGAGGACCAGCAGGACCAGGAACACGCCGAGGATGGGGCCGGGCGCCAGCAAGGACCTCATTCCTCTTCCTCGACATGACGACTGGTCAGCGAGCGCCATACCAGCACCGGGATGATCAGGGTAAAGACGATCACTTCCTTGAAGGCCGAAGCATAGAAGGAGGAAAAGGATTCCAGCAGCCCGACCAGCAATGCACCCGCCGCCGCCACCGGATAGCTGACCAGCCCGCCGATGATGGCACCGACAAAGCCCTTGAGGCCGACCAGAAAGCCGGTGTCGTAATAGATGGTGGTGATCGGCGCGATCAGGATGCCGGACAGGGCGCCGATCGCTGCCGCCAGCAGGAAGGTCAGCTTGCCGGCCAGCGTGGTCGAAATGCCCATCAGCCGCGCGCCGGAGCGATTGATCGCCGTTGCCCGCAGCGCCTTGCCGTAGAGACTGCGGCCAAAGAAGATATACAACGCGACGATCAGCACGGCGCTGGCACCCACCACCCACAGGCTCTGCCCGGTGATGGTCAGGCCGCCGACCTCGAACGCCGCTTCCGAGAAGGCTGGCGTGCGCGAACCCTCGGCGCCGAAAAACAGCAGGCCCAGCCCAACCAGCGCCAGATGCAGGGCCACCGCAACAATCAGCAGGATCAGCACCGGCGCCTCGGCGATCGGCTGGAAGGCGACGCGGTACAACTGCGGCCCGAGCGGTACCACCACCGCGAGCGCCAGCAGCACTTGCAGCAGCAGCGGCCAATCTTTCGGCGCGGCGCCGGCGGCACCGAACACCAGCCCGATCATGACGAGTGGATAGACGAGCTGACGCGCGACGAGTCCGGCCAGTTGCCGCGAACCCTGCCGCCAAGCGTGCGGGGCATCGATGGCGGTCACCGCCACGCCAAGGCCGAGCAACAGCCATAGCGTGCCGGGGGCCTGGCCGGCCTGCAGGCTGGCCAGCGTCAAGGCACCATAGGCGACGAATTCGCCCTGCGGGATGAAGATCACGCGCGTCACGGCAAACACCAGCACGAGGGCGAGCGACAGCAAGGCGTAGATCGCACCGTTGACGATGCCATCCTGCCCGAGCAGCAGCGCGATTTGCAGATCCATCGGGTCCCCTTGCCAGCCCCTACAAACAACAAGGGCGCCGCATCCAGAAGAGCGGCGCCCTTGCTCCGAAGTGGCCGGATTCTACTGGATCAGTTTCCAGTCACCATTCTCGACCTTCACCATCACGCGGGCGCGCTGATCGAAACCGAGGTGATCCTGCGCCGACATATTGACGATGCCGTGCGAGACGGTGATGTTCTTGAGCCCCTCCAGCGCATCGCGCAGCGCCAGCTTGAACTCCTTGCTGCCCGGCTTGCCTTTCTTGAGGGCAACCGGCACCGCATTGGCCAGCAGCAGGCCGGCATCCCAGGCATGTGCGCCAAAGGTGGAGGTGCTGCCCTTGCCATGTGCCGCCTCGTACTTGCCGACATAATCGAGCGCCACCTTCTTGATCGGGTTGTCGGCCGGCAACTGCGCGGCGATCAGCACCGGGCCGGCCGGCAGGAAAGTGCCTTCGCAGTCCTTGCCGCAGACGCGCAGGAAGTCCTTGTTGGCCACGCCGTGGGTCTGGTAGAAGGCGCCCTTGTATCCCTTTTCCTTCAAGGCCTTCTGCGGCAGCGCGGCGGGGGTGCCGGAACCGGCGATCAGCACCGCATCGGGCTTGGCCGCCATCATCTTGAGTACCTGGCCGGTCACCGAAGTATCGGCGCGGTTGTAGCGCTCGTTGGCGACGATCTGTAGTTTGCGGGCCTCGGCGATCTTGCTGAATTCGTTGAACCAGCCCTCGCCGTAGGCGTCGGCAAAGCCGATGAAGGCCACCGTCTTCACGCCGGCGCTGGTCATGTGCTCGACGATGGCCGTGGACATCTGGATGTCGTTCTGCGGCGTCTTGAACACCCATTTGACCTTCGGGTTGGCCGTATCGACAATGCGCGAGGAAGCCGCCATCGAGATCATCGGCGTCTCGGCCTCGGCGGCAATGTCGATCATCGCCAGCGAGTTCGGGGTGATGGTGGAACCGACGATCACATCCACCTTGTCTTCGGTCAGCAGTTTGCGGGTATTCTTCACCGCCGTGGTGGTGTCGGACGCGTCGTCGAGGATGAGGAAGTTGACCTTCTCGCCGCCAATGGTCGTCGGCATCAGCGCGAAAGTATTCTTCTCGGGAATGCCCAGCGAGGCAGCCGGGCCGGTCGCCGAGACCACCACACCCACATTGATGTCGGCCAGCACCGGTGCCGCAAACGCCGCCGTAATGGCGACCGCCAGCAGTGACTTCAGCTTCAGGTTCATGAATCTCCTCCGAATATTTTTTGAGAACGGCGAATTTATCATCGCTCCGTCCCGCCGTCCATGAACTTGTCAGGGTTATCCGCCCATCACGCCATCAGGATATCCCAGCCGATCTTGCCGATCAGCAGGCTGGTCATGACGAGAAAGACGACGCGCACGAAACCGCTGCCATGCTTGATGGCAAGTTTACTGCCGAGCTGCGCCCCGGCGATGTTGCACACCGCCATGCCAAGGCCAAGCATCCACAACACATGGCCCTGCGGCACGAACAGCAGCAGGGCGCCGGCGTTGGTGGCGGCATTGACGACTTTCGCCGTCGCCGAGGCATGCAGGAAATCCATGCCGAACAGGCGCACGAAGGCAAAGATCATGAAACTGCCCGCGCCGGGCCCGAAGAATCCGTCGTAGAAACCGAGCACCATCCCGCACAGCAGCGCCACCGGCAGAGCGTGCCGGGGCGCCACGCGCGACGCCTGCGCCTGCTTGCCGAAATCGGGCTTGGTCCAGGTGTAAATCGCCACCGCCACCAGCAGCCACAGCACCAGCGGCCGCACCACCTCCCTCGGCAGCCAGGCCACGGTCGCCGCGCCGAGGAAGGAAAGGGCGAAGGCGGCGAGCGCGGTCGGCACGGCAATCGCCCAGGGCATCTCGACCTCGCGGACGTAGCGGCGCGCGGCATTCAGCGTGCCGAAGATCGAGGCGAGCTTGTTGGTGCCGAACAGCGTCGCCGGGCTTTCCTTCGGCAGGCCGGCGAACAACGCCGGCACCTGGATCAGCCCACCGCCGCCAGCCACCGCATCGACGAAGCCGGCGAAGGTGGCGGCAACCAGAAACATCAACCAAAGGGGATCAATTGCCACGATGTGTGCCGTCCTGCCAGCGCCGACTTTTACAACTGGTCCAGCGGACTGGTCACCCCGTGCCCGCCCTTGTTGAGCACATGGGTGTAAATCATGGTGGTGCTCACATCGCTATGGCCGAGCAGTTCCTGCACCGTGCGAATATCGGAACCGCCTTCCAGCAAATGCGTGGCGAAGGAATGGCGCAGCGTGTGGGGCGTGGCCGGCTTGGCCAGATCAGCATCGCGCACCGCCTGCTTGATGGCGCGCTGCAGTGCCTGATCCTGCACATGATGGCGGCGCGTTTCGCCGCTGCGCGGATCGATGGCCAGCTTCGCCGATGGGAACACATATTGCCAACCCCAGTCGCGCGCCGCCCCTGGATACTTGCGCTCCAGCGCGTACGGCAGATACACCGCACCGTAGCCTTCCGCCAAATCCTGGCGGTGCAACTCCCGCACTCGCAGCAGATGCGCCCGCAACGACTCGACCAGCGCCGCCGGCAGCATCGTCACCCGATCCTTGAAGCCCTTGCCGTCGCGTACCAGAATTTCCTTGCGCGCAAAATCGACATCTTTCACGCGCAGGCGCAAACACTCCATCAGCCGTAGCCCGGCACCATAGAGCAGGCTCGCCATCAGCCAGTGCGACCCCTCCAGCCGCGTCAGCAGAGCCTGCACCTCAGCGCGTGTCAGCACCACCGGCAGGCGCTTGGGCGCCTTGGCGCGCTCGACGTTATCGAGCCAAGGCAACTCGATATCCAGCACTTCTCTGTAGAGAAACAACAGCGCGCTCTTCGCCTGATTCTGCGTGGCTGCCGCCACCTTGCCCGCCACGGCCAGATGCGTCAGAAACGCCTCGACCTCGGCCGCCCCCAGCTCGCGCGGATGACGCTTGTCAAAATACAGAATGTATCGTTTAATCCAATCAACATAAGCCTGCTCGGTACGAATACTATAGTGCTTGAGGCGAATCTTGCCCCGTACCTGATCCAGCAGGCGCACGCCATCGGGTTGAGTTTTTTGCTCTGTCATTATGGGATGCGCTAAAAAAATGTATCACACTGAAGTTCAACGAATTCTAGGCGTTGATTCCAGGCGTAAACAATGTCAGACGCAATATTTTCCGTCTTTTCGGAAGTACATTTAACGTTCCCCGCTCATGACTGCCTGCGCTGAGGAAAACCTATGATGATGCCCGAA
>JACDZI010000133.1 GCA_013426785.1 Rhodocyclaceae bacterium
TCAGCGACCGCCACTGTCATGCCACTGGGCCTGAATTCACCTTCACCCATCGGGTATCTCCTCCGTTGCTGCCCGAGTTGAACCATTTGGCCAACGGCCGCTGAGTCCGAAGAGCGGCCAGCCCGAATTGCTGACGAAGTTTTTCGTAGCCGGCGAAGGTCACTATTTTCTTACGCGATCAAGGATATTTTACGGATCGCAAATGTAACCCAGATGTTTTTACGGGCACCCAAAAAATAGAGAGTCTCCCTATTCAGCGCCGCCACCGCCATGGCGATTGTCTCCGCGCGACAGATCCCCCTGCCGCATCTCCAGTCATCCAACCTTTTAAGGACAGTCGGAGCGATGAAATCGTCGGTGTTGGTCTACAGAGGCGATACATCAGATTTCCGTAGTTTCGCCACAGGTTCACCGTCATCCTTCCGTCGTTTCGCCGCTAGTTTCACTGCTCGGACAACCGAATATATGGGCTGAATTATTTTTTTGTCGAGGCGGCGTAACGGCGACATGTTTTGCGTCTGTACGACGAACGAAAAATAAAACACATAAACGACAATTACCCATAGAATTCCATGAGTAAACGACATATATTGACCTAACAGCCCTCAAATGGCACAAGAAAACGACAACCTGACTGCCGAGTTGATCTTTACTGCCGATTTGACCCCAGCTGAAGCGCGGCGGGTTCAGCGTCTCGCAAAAGACGGCAAGCTGACAAGCCTTTACTCGGGCATCTACACGGGGCGACTGGATAGCCCCGCAGACGCGATCGTTCAGCGCAACTGGCTGACCATCGCTGGCCACATCCTGCCAGGCAGCATCATCAGTTTCGTCAGTGGCCGCCAAGGCGGCCCCGTTCAGGGCGTCCTGCACCTGACGCGCGGCCTGCGTCGACACCGCATTCAATTACCCGGCCTGACCATCGAGATTTACCCAGGGATGGAGGCACAGCCGGACGATGCCCCCTACAAGGCACTCTACCTCGCGAGTGAACCGCGCTGGTTGCTCGAAAACTTGGTGCAGGGCAAAGGCGCGAGCTCGCGGGTTCTGCCTCAAGCCGACATAGAGGCCTATCTGGAAAAAGTGCTCGTGATGCGTGGCGAACACAAGCTCAACGATCTGCGTAATCGGTGCCGACCGTTAGCCGATGCCTTAGGGCTGCCGAAATCCTACGAGCGGTTAAGCAAGCTCATCAGTGCATTGTTGGGTACGCATGAGGGACGCCTGCTTCGTTCAAAGCAGGCACTCGCGCGCGCCGCCGGAAAACCGTACGATCCGGAGCGCATGGTTTTGTTTGATGCGCTCTTTGCGCACCTGAATTCATCGGTTCTACCCGACATAGCCGATCCGGCCCCGACCGGGGAGGCCATGGAAACCTTCGCGTTCTTCGAAGCCTATTTCTCGAACTACATTGAAGGCACGACCTTCGAAATCGAGGAGGCCGAACGCATCATCTTTGACCGGGTAATCATCCCGAACCGTAGCGAAGATTCACACGACATCCTCGGCACGTTCCAGGTCGCCATCCATCCGGCCTGGCGGGCCAACCCGCCAACCACACACGATGCATTCCTGACCTGGTTACAGCAAGTGAATACGGAAATCATGCAGGCTCGCCCGGACAAACTGCCAGGACAGTGGAAGCTGAAGGGCAATCAGGCTGGCAGCACGATCTTCGTCCATCCGGATCTTGTACGCGGTACGCTGATCGAGGGTTTCGAACGCATACGGGCACTCAGCCACCCCTTGGCCAGCGCGCTGATGGCCATGTTCGTCGTAGCGGAGACGCACCCATTCGCCGACGGCAATGGCCGGACTGCGCGGCTGATCATGAACAACTACCTGTCGCGCAATGGGTTGTCGCGCATCATGATTCCGACCGTATTCCGGGAGGACTACTTATTGCCGCTCAAGGCGCTCTCGAACAATTTCGATCCCGTTCCCTTCCTGTCCGCCATGATTCGTGCCCAGCGCTGGTCGGCGGCCTTTGACTACACCAAGCCGCGCGACCAGGTGCATGCTGCGATGGCTGCATGTAATGCATTCCAGGAAGACCTGCGCCGATACAAGCTCATCAGTCCAGAATAAAGCATGCGAGCGACAGATTCATTCAGCTATCCGCACAAAAACGACAGATCGAAAAAAACGGCGCACAAAATAGCGTGTGAACGACATCAGCAATGCCGTGAGCTGGAGCAACGGGGACGACGAGAGGAGGTAATTACCTTTAAATAAGGGTAATAAAGAGGGTAATACCATGCCCCCACGTCTCGGACCAACATTCGCTGAATAAGGCGCAATCGTCCCCCAATTGAGGTTCATCATCCCCAATATGGGACCTGGCAGGCAGACAGGATCAGCTATGGTGCTGTCAAAATTAGCGGCCCAAGGTTGCATTCAGCCTGAATTCGAGTTGGGCAATTACGCTGCTTCACATTCAAATTTGACAGATCAAATTACGATGGCGCGCAAAGGCTCTTACCAAGGCTGGCGCAGGACTTGGCGGTGACAATAGCGCATGGGCAATGCAGGCTTGGTCTTCCGGAGCCATGGCAGAAGAGCACTCGGGAGAAATGCACTTGTGCCATGACTCCGGCGACTGCTTGGCGGAGTTCGCCAAAGCCTGCTTTTCTTGCCGGCGCAAGGATTTCGCCGGTTTTTCGTGAGAACCCGCCTTGCGAAACTTGGCGATTGCCACGAAAGAATTTCGTGGCTTGATTTTTGGTTTCATCCTATGACTCCTTTGACTTATGTTGAGACGGAAACGCTATACCGCAGCCAAGCGTTCAACCGTATCGGGATAGCGCTCCACCAACCGGATCAGCAGTGCTGCCTGTGCATTGGGTTTGGCTCGCCCCTGCTCCCAGTTTTCCAGGGTGCGGGGGTTGGTGCGCAGGTAGCGGGCCAGCACTGGACGTGAAAGGTGCAAACGCTCCCGCAACGCCAGCAGCTCGTCGGCACTGACTTCGGGGGCGGGCTTGGCCTCGACCACACGACTACGCAGCGTCCGCTTCCCGGCACGCTCCTCGGCCAGTGCATCGAACCCCTCGGCAAGTTCATCAAACAGATTCCGTTTTTTTATCGTCTCGCCTCCAATTCGCGTTTCAGCATGTCCTTGAGCGCTTTCTTTTCCTTCATGCTCAAGTCATCCATCTCGTCCTTGTCATACAGGGTAAACCGCCAGAATTGCCACTTGCCGTCCCACCAGTAGTAGATCACCCGTAACCCACCCCGCTATGTCGGTACGAATACGGCCGGACTGATGTTGAAGAATTTCGCCAGCTTGCCGGCCAGCGTTGCACTGATCTTGCGCTTGCCGGCAAGGATCGCTGACAGGTTGCTCTGCGGCACGACATCGGCCAGATCGCCCTGCTTGAGGCCTCGCGTCTCGATGAGGTAACGCAGCACTTCCTTTGGCTCCGAGGCCTCGATAGCGAAATGATCGGCATCGTAATCTTCCACCAGTTCGCTGACCAGGTCGAGCAGGCCGGACAAGGCATGATTCTCATCGTCCCCGACGATATCGAGAAGGTTGTTCATCAAGGCGACGGTACGGTCGTATTCCTCATCGTTGCGAATCGGACGCAGATGCGCCACGCGGTCAAAAGCAAGCCAGGTTTTCTGAAGTGCCTTGATATCGAAGTTTTCTGCCACTGCACCCATGATCACACCTTACCTTTCCTGTAGAGCTTGCACCAGTCGTCGTACTCCCGGTGGGTCATTACCCAGCGCACAAACATCTTGCCATCACGGTAACGAACCAGGACTACGACGCGAAAATTGTTGCCGGCAACATCGAACACCGTATAGGGTGGAACGTAATCCGCAGTGCCAAAGCTTCGCTTCAGGTCAGCCAAGTCGGTAAATCGTGAATGCTCCGCAACGGTATGCCAGTTCCGGAGAGGCTGCTCGGCCTCTGGGTGTTTCTTCCAGAAGTCTCGCAGCATCTTGAGCGAGATGATGTGCATGAGCGCAATATATCACTCTGATATAAACTTTTCAATCACCTGCCCGAACAGGATCACTTCAACTTCGCCACCGCCACGGCAATCGCCGCAGCGCGGCTGATCCCCCTGCCTC
>JACDZI010000134.1 GCA_013426785.1 Rhodocyclaceae bacterium
TGGGCGGGGCCCACTGAAATTTCCGGCTCATGCTGCTAACTGAGGAAAATAGGTTTAATGGCGGCAGATCAGGCGATCCCGTGCTGCTTGCGATGTTCCCGGACAACGTTGTTGATTTCCGTTTCAAGCGCATCGATGCGTTCGAGCACGGCATCGAAATTCGGCTGCTCGCCGTAAAACATGCCGTTGCCGATCATTTCCTCGAAATCCTGTCGCATCGCTTCCCGCAGTTTGTCTCCGGGCATCAATCTCAAATCACCCTTCAGGCAATCCTCGTAGTCGATAGCGCTGTAGGAGTAGAACGCTGACTTGTGCGCGACAACACGTTGTAGCAGTTCATAATCAGAAATAGCCTCGATCCCAATCGTCTGATCTGCGAGTTGGGACAGGTCATACCAATGTCGTGAGAGCCGA
Source organism: Rhodocyclaceae bacterium (assembly GCA_013426785.1). Classification (GTDB taxonomy): domain Bacteria; phylum Pseudomonadota; class Gammaproteobacteria; order Burkholderiales; family Rhodocyclaceae; genus Sulfuricystis. Next base: position 415 of record JACDZI010000134.1, read on the forward strand.
TCCATCTTCCGTTCTTTTTCCAGGCAGACCTCGACGTGGATCAGGGTGGCCTTCTCCCAATAGGTTCGCTTCGGACTAAGTACGTTCACCCTGGCGATAGGCCACTGCATATCCGGTAGCACCTCGCCGATTTCCGTTGCAATCGGCATCATTTTGGACGGTTCGGTATGATTCCTGCCACCCAGCTCGATCAGGATTGAGGAATCCAGATACCGATTGGATTCACCTTGGGTTTCGGGAACAGCGGATACGTAGCGAATCCGTATTTTCTCGCCGTCTTCTTCCGGTTCTACAAAGGCATTTCCGTCCGGCGAGAGGTCTCGCAAGCTGACCTCCAGATACGGGATGATCTGCTCCTTGGAAAAGGCAAGGACTTTCTTCGTCAGGCTCTCGGAAAGTCTCTTGCGCTGCGAGCGTGACAGCGTGGCAAGATCGATATCTCTTATGCTTGGCTCAAGGCGGCGATAGTCGAGCGTGATGTCAACGTCTTCGGAGAATCGTCGGATTGCCCCGAAGACTTTGCTCAAGGACGTGCCGCCCTTGAATGCCATCGTCGCATGTGCACCGGGCATGCGGAATAGGGTATCCAACGTCCAGACCAACCAGACATCCTTCTCGACTATCGCACAACTTTTGCCAAGTGCTGTTTCGGCAACCCTCAACCCGGCAGCCCTGTCGGTCGGATGCATGCGCAGGAAATCAACCACGGGCTCGCATCCGCTCGTGTTTTTGGAGGGCCGTGGATAGCCAACCCGGCATATGTGGAATCGCCGACATCAGTTCCGCAAAGCCGGCTTCGCCGATACGTTGCCTGACGGTCTCGATTTCCTTCTCGCCGACACCCGCCGGGCCGCGATGCCAGAGCGCCAACAAGGGAATCCCCACCGCAGTACCGGCAAAACGCAGTTTGCGAGGCGAGGTATGTTTCAGCTCAATGGCGAGCTTTCCCGAGCGGATCGTTCGGGATGGCCCGGTAGTCAGGAAGACAGGGCGCGTGGCTTGTTGTGTCGTCAACCCCATGCGTCGCTCGGCTTCCGCGCCGGTCACTTCAATGACTTCGCCGGTTTCCCGGGCGACGGCCGCCACGATTTCCCGAGAGCCGAGTGGCACCACACCGAATTTCGGGTGGATTTCCGGGCGAGCGTATAGCCCACGGCTGACCCGCTGCGCTACCCCTTCCTGCACCAAGCGATGCAGAGCCACATCGATTGCCGTGCGCGTGCCCATTCCCAGGAATCGGAACACCATGAACCCTTCCCCTGGCGGGATGGCGAGTACGGCTTCGCGGATAACAGTAGCGGTTTTCATGGTGGGTTCCTTTCGTTCCATGAAAGCAAATATAGTGCATTTTCTTACATTCAGCAATGATTGATATGTGAAACCGCGCTGTGGTTACAGGGCCGCCCGAATGGCCTTGTAGCGGCTTTGCAGCACGTCAGCCGGGATCTCTTCGCCGCATGGCATGCGCGGCCGGCCAGTGATCTTGTCCATCAAGGCTAGACCCACGGTCTGCAGGTCATCGTCGCCGCCGGAAAAGATCCGGGCGGAGACGGCCTTGGCGAATGGCGCATCGAGCGACATCGTTTCTGCCAGCGTCGTCGTCAGGATGATGTCCTGGGCCAGCCGAATGCCGCCGAGCAGGAAATCGCCGCTCTCGGTGAGGCGGGTTGCGATTTCGTCATCGCCAAGCTCGCCGGCGACGGAACGGATCATTGCTTCCGCGATCTCCGCATCGACGCGGATTTCGTCAAGGTCTTCGATCAGATTGGTGGTCATGTGCGGTCTCCGATGTGCGCGAGGATCAATAGGCCGGTGCGGCGTACTGGCGGCGCTGTACGTCGATTTCCGCCATATCGCGAGGATGCATATCCTTTGCCGTCACCGTCCGCTGCATGAGCGAGTAGTTGTAGGCGAATTCCTGCATGTCGTAGCCACGCTTGGCCATGAACTCGCAGGCGTTCATGAAATCTGCGCGCGCAGTCGCGTATTGCTGTAGCGCCGATTGCGCGGCGGAATTGGCGGCGGAGGTCTCCTGTTGAGCCGATTTGCTGCGCGGACTCAAGACCTGGTTCTCTTCGGCCTGCTGGAGCGCATGAAGCGTGCGGGCGTACATGTCGCGGGCCGCGAGTGCGCTCCGTTCCTGGGTGGCCAGCTTTTCGCGCTTGTCCTGCGAAAGGATCTCGGTGCCGCCGACGAGCGCAGGGCCGCTGACCATGTTCTGCCCCCCGTTCTGCTGCATGGAGAATCCCTGCCCGGGAGACATCGAGAAGGTGTAGGTCTGCGGCTTGGGCTGTTGCAGGGACTCGGCAACGGCGACACCGGCGACCGCGCCGATCACCCGCATGGCGTCGCGGCCACGCCCTTTGCCGAACTGGCCGAAAAGGGCGGCACCGGCCGCGCCGCCGAGGGCATCCTTGGCGATCCGCTCGAAGGTGATATCGCCCGCAAGGGCTTGCTGCGGAGCCATGCTGACGGTGAACATCGCGGCCGCAACCAGTGCTGCGGCCGAGGCGGTGAAGGATTTCTTCACGGTCTCGGAGCGGCCGGCCTGAGCGAGCACCGATACTCGCGCGGCTTGAAGTTGCCGATCGAAATCGGTGTCTTTCTGTTGCTGCTGTGCTGCATTCATGATGGGCTGCATGTCGTTCATCTCCTGTGAGGTGTGGTTCATGGGCGCAACGCTTGAATCGGGGTTGCTTCCGGAACTTCTTCCCGAATGAGGGAGGCCTTCTCCTGTTCCCGCTTTGCAAGCACCGCGCGGGCGTAGTCGACCATCTGCCCCTTGATCAGATAGCTGCGCTGGATGTCGGGATTCACCAGCGCATAGCGATCGACGGCACCGGACTTGTACTTGCGGATTTCCGTGTAACCCTGCCCAAGGATCTCATCCATGAATTCCTTTGTCGTCTTGATCTCGCCTTCATGGTTCACGCGGCTGCTGCTGAGGCTGTTTCCGATCCACCGGATATCGTCATCGATCCGCTTGGCCTGCAGACGCGCTTCGCGGTTGGCTTCCTTTTCGGCTTCTCGCGTCGATGCCTGCTCCGGCGTGAAACCCGCCCATGCGTAAAGCGTGGCAGTGATGTCCCGGATGGTGGCGGGGAGCTTGCATCCCGTGGCCTTGGTGAAGAACTTCTTCGACAGATCGTTCTGGCCACGGGAGCGAGCGATCCAGCCGATCAGGTAGTCCACTTCCTTGTCCATGATGGCGATGGCGAAGCTGCGATGCATGTCACGCACGCCGCCGTCGTGATGCGTCGGCATCGACTCATGGAGGAACGAGGCGTATTGGCGAGCCAGCATTTCCACTTGCTGTCCGCCGTCCGGGTAACTTGCTTTCTTGTTTTCCCAAGCCTGGTTCTCCTTGAGCCAGGCGCACGCGCTCGCCAATGCGCCGACGAAACTCATCGGGGCATTGTGTTCGTATTGAGTACGAATCCACGGGCGGTCTTCGCTAAATTCCGGGGCAGGCTCGGTCGCGTGGATCTCGCACGTGTAGCCGGCGGCGCAGATCCGCAGGACGTTCTCGCCGGCGCGTTCAAGGATCGCGCCATCCGGGAGGTCGAATTTGCGAACGGGGCCGGAACTGAGGAACTTCGGTTAATACTTGGCGGTTTCAATGACCAAGTGCAAAAAGTGAAGCGTGATGATGCCTGAAGT
>JACDZI010000135.1 GCA_013426785.1 Rhodocyclaceae bacterium
GTGTCACCATCAACAACCAATTGAATCTGTTCGAGTTTTAACCGGACAGCAGTGCCAAATTTCAAAAAACAAAAATCAAAGGTCAAGGCTCTAGCGGACACACGACACGTAGCTGTAGTCCGTGTCGTCGTTAAAGCTGACGTAGCCGTCGTACAGGCCGAAGTCGTAGTGGGCGCCTGCACCGTAGGGGGTAGATGACCAGGTTTCGTCCAACTCCCAGCCTGGCTGTCCGGACAGCGCCCCGGAGTTGTACAGGCTGACCAGTTCATCCTTCGACGGCAAGCGCCACCCCGTCTGCCCATTGATCGTAGTCGACGTGCAGTAAGCGTTGGCGGTGTTCCAGTCGGTATAGCCGCCACCACCATTCCAACCGCCAATCGTATTCGGCGTCCACGTCAGCCCGCCCTGCTGCACGTAACCAGCTGGCAAGCCCGCCGCAGCGGTGGTGGTAATCGCCAACCCGGTCGATACCGCGGCCTGATCGTTGTTCGCGGCATCTTTCGCTACGAAGTAATACTTGTACGCGGTGCTGGCCGTCAGGCCGGTGAGGCTGACCACGGCCGGGGTGCCGGCCGTCATCGCAAAGCTGGTGCCGGCTTTGACTGCCGCCACCGTCGGGGCGGCACTGGCGACCGGTAACACGAGGTAGTAGCCGGTGCCGTTTTCGTTGATGGTTTGGGTGATGCTCGCCGTGGTGTCGGTCGCGGCTACGGAGATCGTCGGGGCGACGGTGGTTACCGGCGCGGTCAGATCGGGGGCGGCAGTGGTGGTGACAGCCAACCCGGTCGATACCGCGGCCTGATCGTTGTTCGCGGCATCTTTCGCTACGAAGTAATACTTGTACGCGGTGCTGGCCGTCAGGCCGGTGAGGCTGACCACGGCCGGGGTGCCGGCCGTCATCGCAAAGCTGGTGCCGGCTTTGACTGCCGCCACCGTCGGGGCGGCACTGGCGGCCGGCAACACGAGGTAGTAGCCCGTGCCGTTTTCGTTAATGGTTTGGGTGACGCTCGCTGTGGTGTCGGTCGCGGCTACGGAGATTGTCGGGGCCGCGGTGGTTACTGGAGCAGTGAGGTCCGCCGAGCCGCCTTGGGTGATGACGATGCTGTCAAATTTGACCGAGCCGTGGGAGATCAGGACGGTGGCCAAGGTGGTGCCGCCCCCTTGGTTGTTGATGGTGACGACGTAGGTGTCGACCACGCCCACCGGGGGTTGGGTGATCTGGTTGGGGCGAACGATGAGGTTGTTGCCGGCAAGGGCAAATTGGTTGGTGTTGGCAAAGGCCGCGCCGTTGCGGGTGACGCCGGCAATGCCGGTAACCGCCACGCCCAGCGGGGTGGTGATGTCGCCCGTGGCGGCGTCGATACGGCTGCCCGTCGGGAGGCTGGCTTTGTCTACGGCGATCAGGCGCGTGGGTAAGGCGCTTTGGTCGATCTTGGCAATAATATGGCTGGGGATTACGCTCGGGCGTTGGGCAACCTGGTCGAGCAGGTTGGCCATTTGGCCGTTCGCCTGACCGGTGCCGAAGGTGTTGTTGACGCTGGTGGCGCTGGTGGCCGGGAAGCGCATGGTAGCGTTGGGTGAGCGGTTGCTCCCGCCGATGGCTCCGGTGCCAAAGATGAGGCTGTAGGTGAGTTTGAATTGGTTGTCGTTGCCGAGGCCGTCGCGCCCTCGGATGCTGTTGAATTGCAGGCCGAGACTGTGCCGGCCGTCCGCGCCGAGTTGGCTGCGTTCGAGGCCGATTTTGTAGTTATTCTGTGAGGCGTAGGTGTCGGCACTGGCGTTGAGCTGGTAGCCGCCGCCAAGCCGTTGTTGCCATTCGACACCGCCGGTGGCGCGGTTGAGGCGTTGGTCGCCGCTTTGCAGGTCGTATTTGAGTTGTTCTTGACCGAGGCTGACTTTGATCAGGCTGTCTTTGAGCGGGGAGAAGCCGAGTTTACCTTGCAGGCCGGTCACTTGCCCGCCGGCAATGCGGCGCGGGTCGTTCCAGAGTTCAAAGACGGTGGCGCTGTCGATGGCGAAGGTTTTGTCGGCGAGGTTGCGGCTTTCGGTCTTGGCGACGTAGCCGTTGACTTCGAGGAAGCGCAGAAACTCTTCGCCCAGTTGGAGCTGGTAGCTGAGTGCGCCGCTGTTTTGGGTGAGGCCGAGGTTTTCTTTTCCGGAGAGGAAGGCGTAGTCCAGAAACTGGGTGAGTTGGCCGGCGGTGACGATGACGCGCTGGCGCTCGTCAATTTTGTAGCCGGCATTGAGCAGGTATTCTTTTTTGTCCGCACCGAGGTTGAGCAGTACGCCAACGGCGGCATTCTCGCCCAGCATGGAGGCGAGGGTGACGCCGAGACTGGCGCCGGTCTGGTTGCTGTATTCGGGGCTGAGGATGACTTTTTGCCGCTCAAAACGGCTTTCGATGGCCAGCCCGCCGGGGCCGGCGCGTACGGCGGTGTTGTTGTTGGCCGGGGCGGCTTTGCCGAGGTCGGGGAGGGCGTTTTCTTCGGGGGTCGGCCGGCTGGCGGCGGGGAGGTCTGCGGCGGAATAGGCAGGGTAGGCAGGGTAGAGTGAAAAGCTTGCCAGCAGGACTGCGGCCAGCGGGTTGAGTTTCAGGCCGTTAAAGTGGCTTGGCTTGGCTTGGCTTGGCAATAAATTATTCATCGGGCGCTATCCTTTTGATAGTGTTTCCCTAGTCAGGTTACTTTGCGCTTCAAGTGAGCCATGAGCATTGGAGAGGCGTAGATGCGACGGGTTTTCAAGCCACTGATTCAGGCACCTGTTACCACATTGCGATTCCCCGGCAAACCCTGTTTTCTCCTGAGAAAATATACATTGACTCGTTCTTGCCGAGCTGACTATATTACGCGCCATTCAAGAATACACAATGAAGAAGATCTTCATCAAGGAACACTGAAATGAGTGATGCAATACGCATAGAGCGTGCTCTGAATGCGGCGGTCGAGTCGGTTGAGTTTCCTGAATGCCCACCCAATCTGGCGGCTGCCATTCGCTACGCGGTTTTTCCTGGCGGAGCAAGGATCCGTCCTCGTCTATGCTTGGCGGTTGCCGCTGCCTGTGGGGACGATCAGCCAGCGGTCACCGATGCGGCTGCTGCTGCTATCGAACTGATGCATTGCGCCTCTCTCGTTCATGATGATCTTCCCTGCTTTGATGATGCCGACATGCGTCGCAGCAAATTGACTGTGCATCGCGAGTTCGGTGAGCGTCTGGCAGTGCTTTCCGGAGATGCACTCATTGTGCTGGCATTCCAGTCGCTTGCAAGGGTTGCTGCCGTTGTTCCTGAACGTCTGCCGCGATTGATACAAGTCGTAGGGACAGCAGTGGGCGCCCCCTGTGGGATTACTGCCGGCCAAGCTTGGGAATGTGAGCAGACGGTGCCCCTCGTCGAGTACCAGCGCGCGAAGACTGGTGCCCTTTTTGCAGCCGCTACTGAACTGGGTGCGATCGCTGCAGGCATGGCCGCAGAGCCTTGGCGGGCGTTGGGAGAGTATCTTGGCGAAGCCTATCAGGTGGCTGATGATATCCGTGATGCTACCGGTGATCCGGAAAAGCTCGGCAAGCCGGTAGGACGTGATGTCGCTCTGGATCGCCCGAGTGCTACCAGAGAACTGGGACTTGAGGGAGCGGTTCAGCGTCTCAAGGGCTTGGTGAAGGTGGCTATCGAATCAATTCCGGAGTGTCCTGGGGCTGAGGAATTGCGCGCCCACATCATTGCCGAGTCAAACGGCCTATTACCGAAAGAACTGGACAAGCAGGCTGTCTGATGTAATGAATGCCATTCGTGACTTGCTTTGTGCGAGTGGGAAGTTGCCTGGCTAAAGGTAAATAGCCGCTACCTTCGGCGTTAACGTGAAAGAACACAGGCAGAGGACGTGCCGCTCCCTGGCGTGACGCGAAAGCCAGAGCGAAGGGGAAACGGGAAGTTGGATGCGTTAGAAGCTGTCTCAAAAAATGGTGAAGGGAGTCGATAAGTGAGGTACATCAACC
>JACDZI010000136.1 GCA_013426785.1 Rhodocyclaceae bacterium
AGCATGACAATGAAATCGTTCACTCCAATCAACACTTATTCAGTGTTTCCCTAACTGAAGATAAAGCGACCAACTGAAAGAACAATAGATGTTGAGTCCACTCTATGAACGGTTTGGCATTCGTGCCAAGCTTGTATTCTTATTTATTGTCATCAAGGTTATTCCTCTAGTATTGCTGGCAATACTGGCTTGGATGGGGCTGACACAGTTGGGGAGTCAGGTAGCTGAACGCAGCGCGCAGATGTCTGACAGTGTGCGCGACACGGTGGGCCAGCTATCCGTCGTGATGACGAATGAATCTACGCGCGCCCTCGACCTCAAGTCGCGTGAAGCCATTGAGAGGCTTACCACCGATACTGCACTCGCAGTAGCCGAGTTTCTTAAAGGACGCGACAGCGATGTCCTGTTTGCGGCAACACTGGCCCCCTCTGAGGATGTCTATCGCCAGTTCCTGCATCACCGCACTCGAGACTTGATCGATCCCGGCAAGTGGGTGTTGTCTGAAGACCGGAAATCTTGGATACCCGCAGAAGCCCCTCCTACGGCTGATAACAATATCAAGCCAGACAATCCCGAAAACCAACAGGACTTCAATTACCGCCCTCCCGAACAGTTCGGTAAAAAAATTGCCCAGCCGCTTTATCACGAGATTACATTTGTAGGCCTCGACGGCCAGGAAGCCGTCAAGGTATCGGCAACCAAGCTACTACCGGGCGACCTGCGTAATGTTGTGCGTAAAGAGAATACCTATGCCAAGGCGGAAACTTACTTCGCCGAACTCAAGAACTTGAAGCCAGGTGAAATCTACGTTTCGGACGTAATCGGTCCTTATGTGCGTTCGCACTATTATGGGCCGGTGACACCTGAATCTGCGGAAAAGGCCAAGATCGCATTCGAACCGGAAAAGGAAGCCTATGCTGGCAAGGAGAACCCCCAAGGCCAACACTTCAAAGGCATTGTCCGCTGGGCCACCCCGGTAGTGAAAGGTGGCAAGATGGTCGGCTATGTCACACTGGCGCTTGATCATGACCATATCATGGGCTTCACCGATCATCTGATGCCCACCGCAGCACGCTATACGCCAATTGCCGATGCAACCAACGGCAACTATGCCTTCATGTGGGACTACCTAGACCGTTCTATCGCCCACCCTCGTCACCAGTCCATCATCGGTTTTAGTCCAGCAACAGGCAATTACGAGACCCCATGGCTCGAGGCTTCCCTCTATAAAGGCTGGCAGGAAAGCGGCAAGTCCTTGCGGGAATACCTTGCCGGGGTACCGATATTCGATCATCAGAGCCGCGACAAGAAGCCCTCGGTAGACCTGATCAAGACAGGCATTCGCGGCCTTGATTGCCGCTACCTTAATTTTGCTCCCCAGTGCCATGGCTGGTATGACCTCACCAAACAAGGAGGATCAGGATCCTTCGTGATTCTCTGGTCAGGCGTTTGGAAACTTACCACGGCCGCGACGATTCCTTATTTCACTGGAAAGTACGGCAAAACCCCGCGCGGCTTCGGCTACGTCACCATTGGCGCAAACGTTGACGAGTTTCACAAGGCCGCGACCGACACCAAGGTACAGCTTGACCAGCGTGTTCAGGCCTATGGCGAACAGATGAGGAAGGCCGCCGACGAGACGTTGGCCATAATCGGCCAGAGAATGCAGAACACGGTCTGGTCACTGACGATCTCCACCATAGTCATGGTCGCTATCGTTATCTTCATCGCCATTTGGCTGGCAAACCTATTAACGCGTCGTGTCACCCAGCTGACCGATGGTCTGGGAAGGATCGAACAAGGTGATCTCGATTTCCGATTGAACAAAACCAGCGAAGACGAGATGGGGCGACTTGCGGAATCGATCAATCGAATGGCCGATAGCGTGCAACTTTCATTCCAACGTCTCGAAGAGGCGAGGGAGCGTGCTGAGGAGGCCAATCGGATGAAAAGCTCCTTCCTCGCCAGCATGTCGCATGAACTGCGCACACCACTAAACGGCATCCTAGGTTTCGCCGAGTTACTCCAGATGGAACTAGACGGTACTGAACAATATGCCTATGCCGATACTATTCACAGTAGCGGGAGTCATCTGCTCGACATTGTCAATGATCTGCTGGATCTGGCAAAGATCGAAGCTGGGCGCATGGAATTGCAGCCGACCCCCTTCCATATACGCGAACTGCTCGGCGAGTTGGTAGCCATCCATCGTGCCCATGCGGAAGGCAAGGGCCTGACTCTGACGGAGCAATATGCTGATGATTTGCCTGAAAACATGATCTGCGATCCCAAACGGCTGCGCCAGATACTTAATAACCTACTCAACAACGCTGTTAAATTTACCACCCAGGGATCGGTTAGCCTGATCGTCGAACGCCAGAACATTGCCTTGCGCTTCAGCGTGCGGGATACCGGTATCGGGGTCCCGATGGAACAACAGGATATAATTTTTGAACGCTTCCAGCAGGCAGAGCACTTCCTGACCCGAGAACATGGTGGCACTGGGCTAGGGTTGGCATTGGCTCTAGAGTTAGTTGCGTTGATGGGTGGCGAGATAGGCCTCACCTCCGAACCTGGTGAAGGTTCGAATTTCTTCTTCACGATCCCCCTTTAGGCAGTGGTTGATTGACATGAACAAGAACATCCTTGTAGTCGACGATGTGGCCACTAACCGGAAGCTGGCAAGCGTCCTACTCAAGCGGGCAGGCTGGACAGTGACAGAGGCTGCCGACGGAAGCAAGGCACTTGAAATACTGAAGGGAAAACACGGATTCCTTGCGGTATTGCTTGATGTCAGCATGCCCGGTATCAACGGCGAAGAAGTCTGCAGCCGATTGCGCGCCAAACCTGAAACGGCCTGCCTGCCAATCGTTGCCTATACTGCGCATGCTATGGAAGAGGATGGTAAGCGCCTGATCTCAGCAGGCTTCGATGCACTTCTGATCAAGCCGATCAATGCTGTAGTGCTTTACTCTGCCCTAGAAAAGGCTATTGCAGCTCATACCTGATGAGCAGATGTGACACCTTACAAGGCTGAACGACTCGTTCTGTGGGAAGACTAGTCATTGGGATATTGAGTTAGCTGGATTACTCAGTAGTCGCTAAATAAGTCGACATATATGGAACTTGCGAAGCCGATGAGAGTCTCAGTCTGCATGAAACGAGACGGACGGACATTTGATCGCAAGACGCTGGAAGAAATTCGGTTCATAGCGGTCGAGCGGATACGTGAAGGCGAACCGGCGGCGAAGGTGATTGAGGCTTATGACAAATCGCGCCCCATTGGAGCCACCGAATCGCGGCCTAATGGAGCCAGTAAAAGGCCGTGAATTTCGAGATTCGGACGGTGCGATTTTTAGTCGTTTTTCGGTGATTTAGCAATCGCCGAAATGCCGCTGGAAGGGGGTCAAGTGGACGTGGAATAAATGGGCCGGGGGTATTGGCCCGTTTATGCCGCGAAAGCCACTTGATGCCCTGGAAGTGGCTCACGCTATCGGTAGTTGCCGGGGATGTTTTTTCATCCCCGGCGGCTGCCACACGGCGAGTGTGGGGTCTGGGGCAACGCCCCAGGGTTTGCTGTCAGGAAGCGATCAAGCCGTTGCCGAGCGCTTTGCACGTGTGGAGGGTGGTGGTACAGATGACTCTGGCAACGGCCGCAGCTTGCGCCGAGTCTCGCCATCGAGCACGATCCGATACGCCTTATCGCGCAAGCGATTGAGCGTCGCCGCCACCATCAGCTTGTTCGGGAAAGCCGCTCCCCATTCATCAAAGTCGAGATTACTGGTCAGCAACGTCGTCTTGCGCTCGTAGCGTGCATCGATTAGATCGTGGAAATCCTCGTCCTGCGGCGTACGCATAGGCCGCAGACCGAAGTCGTCAATGGCCAGCACATCAATTCGCGCCAGTTGCTGCAGCTTGCGCTCCAGCACGTTCGTCGCCCGTGCTGCCAGCAACGTTGCCAGCAGCTT
>JACDZI010000025.1 GCA_013426785.1 Rhodocyclaceae bacterium
AGCATGACAATGAAATCGTTCACTCCAATCAACACTTATTCAGTGTTTCCCTAATCAAGTTTTCTTTTGGTTTCACGTTCAGTGCGAAGAACGTAGTTGACCAAGGTAAACGACGCCGAGGCTTGTTGCCAGCACGCCACAAGCGATCAGGGTCGGGCGCACACCCAGTGATGCGCTGATCGCGCCGACGGCCAGGCTGCCCAAAGGCGCGATACCGAGAAACGCCGTCGAAAAAATTGCCATGACCCGGCCGCGATAGGCTTCCGCGACGATCATCTGTATCTGCGTATTGGTACCTGCCACGGCCAGTACGACCGAGAAACCCAGCACGGCCAGCATCGGATAGGCCAGCATTGGTGTGGTAATGCTGGCGAAACAGGCCAGGGCCATGCCCCCGGTGAGGTTGGCGCGGGCGATCAGTCGATCCAACCCGTTTGCCTCCTTGCGGCTACCGCGCAGTGCAAGATACAGGGCAGCACCCAGGGAGCCGAAACCGGCGCTGCCAATCAGGAAACCATAGGTTGCCGCACCCCCGGAAAAGAGGTCGCGTGCGAAGACCGGCATCATCGCTGCGTAAGGGGTGACGAAAAAACTGAATCCAGCCACCATGAGCAGCAGAAGGCGAATCTGCGGGTGCTGGAAAGAATACTCGAAGCCGGCGCGCAAGGCGGAAAGCGCTGTCTGCGTCGGCGGCGAGGGGTGCGGGGCGAGTCGGATGGCCGACAGCGCCAACAAGACGCCCAGATAGGACAGGGCGTTCAGGAGGAAGCAGGCTGCTTCCCCCAGGGCTGCGACGATCAGGCCTGCGATGGCCGGGCCGATGAAACGCGAGGCGTTCATCAGGAAGGAATTGAGACCGATCGCATTGGCCAGGTCGGCCTTTTCATGCACCAGTTGGGCGACGAAGGCCTGCCGCGCCGGCAGGTCGACGGCGTTGATGCAACCGAGCATTGCTGCCAGCAACACCAGCCCGACCGGTGTTGCCGCCTCGGTAAGGGTGAGGGCAAACAGCAGGAGTGCTTGCGCCATCGACAGGGCTTGCGTCAGCATCAGCAGGCGGCGGCGGTCGAGGCGATCGTTCCAGACACCGGCCAGCGTGCTGAACAGCAGGATCGGAATCTGGCTGGCAAAGCTGACGAGGCCGAGCGTAATGGTGGAATCGGTGAGCCGGTAAGCCAGCCAAGTCATCGCGATCTGTTGCATCCAGGTGCCGACCAGCGAAATCATCTGGCCAGCGAAAAACAGACGGTAATTGCGCGAGCGGAAGGCAGGAAATGACGGCACTTGTCGAAGGGAAACCGAAGCAGAAAAGTCGGCGCTGGCAGGACGGCGGTATTTTCGCTAATCAAGCAATTCAAGGGGCTACGGCATCGAATCGTCGCTCCTGATCACGGAACCGTGGCGCCTGGTCGGCAATGAGTACCAGCAACGAAAAGCCGATTGTACTGGTGGTGGATGACATGCCTGAGAGCATGGCGGTTCTTGGCGAGTTGCTGCAGCCGGATTACCACGTGCGGATTGCCAATTCCGGACAGCGTGCCCTTGATGTCGCCACTAGCGAACCCCATTCCGACCTGATCCTGCTCGATGTGATGATGCCCGGCATGGAAGGCTACGAGGTACTGACGCATTTGCGTGCCAAACCGGAGGCTTGCGATATCCCGGTCATTTTTGTTACCGCGATCGGCTCCGTAGCCAGAACCTCTGGTTCGAATCCGAGGTTGCCCGTCGCATGCGCGAGAACCAGATCGTCCAGGATGTCTCGATGCGGGCGCTGGCCAGTCTGGCGGAGACCCGGGATAACGAAACCGGCAACCACATTCGTCGCACTCAGGGTTATGTCGAAGTGTTGGCACTTGCCCTAGTCAATCCCTCCCGCTATGCTGCGTTACGCTCGCACGACATCATTGAGGTCATCGTCAAGGCCACACCTTTGCACGATATCGGCAAGGTCTGCTTTACCGACACATCTTGCTCAAGCCGGGGCCGTTCAATCCCGACGAATGGGAGATCAAGAAAACCCATGCGCGTCTCGGCGTCGAGGCCATCGAGGAAGCCTTGCAGGGCGAAGAAAACCACGTACCGCTGTCCTTCCTGCACATCGCCATGGACATCGCGCATTCCCATCACGAGAAATGGGATGGCAGCGGCTACCTGGATGGCATCGGTGGCGAGGTCATTCCCTTGCCGGCGCGGCTGATGGCGGTAGCGGATGTCTTCGATGCATTGATCTCGAAGCACGTCTACAAGCCGGCCATGTTGATCGATGAAGCAGCCAAGATCATAATGTCCGGGCAGGGCAGTCATTTCGATCCCGAGATCGTCGCTGCTTTCCAGACTCACCTCGATGGGTTCTGGCAGATCGCCGCGCGCTATGGTGACGACTGAGCCCGTGCCGCAGTGATTGCCGGCTGGCATGGGTAGGTAGAATGCTCGCCTTACTCATAATCGAGCCTGTCATGTCTTCATCGCTTCCCGTAGTCAGAACCCGATTTGCCCCCAGCCCGACCGGTTATTTGCATATCGGCGGCGCACGCACGGCGCTATTCGCCTGGGCCTATGCCCGCCGCCATGGTGGCCAGTTCATCCTGCGCATCGAGGACACCGATGTAGCCCGCTCGACACCCGAGGCGGTGCAGGGGATCCTCGACGGCATGCAGTGGCTGGGCCTGGCGCACGACGAAGGCCCCTTCTACCAGATGCAGCGCATGGAACGCTACAAGGAAGTCATCCAGCAGATGCTCGCGGCCGGCACGGCCTACCAGTGCTACATGGCGAAGGAAGAACTCGATGACCTGCGCGCCGCGCAGGAAGCCCGCAAGGAAAAGCCCCGCTATGACGGCCGCTGGCGGCCTGAGCCAGGAAAAACCCTGCCGCCGATCCCGCCGGGGCACAACCCCGTGGTGCGCTTCAGGAATCCGACTACCGGCGTGGTGGCCTGGGACGACCAGGTCAAGGGCCGCATCGAGATTGCCAATGCCGAACTCGACGATTTCATCATCGCACGTGCCGATGGCACGCCGACCTACAACTTCTGTGTGGTGGTGGATGACCGGGACATGGGCATTACCCACGTGATTCGCGGCGACGACCACGTGAACAACACCCCGCGCCAGATCAACCTGCTACAGGCGCTGGGCGCGCCGGTGCCACGCTACGGCCACCTGTCGATGATCCTCGGCGACGACGGCACCAAGCTGTCCAAGCGCCACGGCGCGGTATCGGTGATGCAATACGACGAGAACGGTTATCTGCCCGAGGCCGTGCTCAACTATCTGGGGCGACTCGGCTGGTCGCACGGCAACGAGGAAGTGTTTTTGATGGCGCAGTTCGTCGAGTGGTTCGACCTCGACCACATCACCAGTTCGGCCGCTCAGTTCAATACCGAGAAACTCAACTGGCTCAACGCCCACTATCTCAAGCTGGCCGACGACGCGCGGCTCGGTGCGGAGATCCGGCGCCGCTTGTCACGCGAGGGCGTCACGGCAACCGACTGTCCCGATGCGGCCGCCATCGCCGCACTCTACAAGGACCGGGTGCAGAACTTGAACGAACTGGCCGATTGTGCCCATCCCTTCTATATTGCCCCGCATGCATCGGCAGAACTGGTGGCCCAGCATCTGACGGATGCCGCGCAAGCCGCATTGGCCGATCTCAGGAGCCGTCTCGCCAGAGCCGACTTTTTGCCCGAGGTGCTGGGCAAGGCACTCAAGGAAACCCTCGTCGCCACCGGACTGAAAATGCCGCAAGTGGCGATTCCGTTGCGCGTCGCCTTGCTCGGCCAGCCGCAAAGTCCTGCCATCGACCGGGTGCTGGCAGTACTGGGACGCGACCGTACCTTAGAACGGCTCGACCGCCTACCTTGAATCCCCGCGCCGCATTGCCGGTCCTGGCCTTGCTGGCCTGGGGCGGCTTTGCGGCGCCCGCCTCAGCCGAACGGTCGCGGCTGGTCGCGCCAGCCGAAATTGGCGCGGTCTATTCCGAAGCTGAATTGCAAGCACGCATGGCCTTCGTGCCGGCCATGATCTGCCCGCCGGAAGATTGCGACGGGGCAAAGGCATTCCGCGAGCGTGTCAGCCTGCTGGGGCAGCGCCTTTTGCCCAGTGCAGTCCATTTAGCCGAGGAACAGGGTATCGAGATTCCTCTTATCGCGGTGACGGTTCCCGGCAAGGACGATCTCGGTACCCTGTCGAGCGCAGCCGGCAACGTCATCGTGTTCGACGGCATGCGGGCGCTGGCCTTGTCTGACACGGCACTTGCCTTCGTGATCGCCCGTGAAATGGGCCACATCATCGCCAAGCATCATGAGGAGAACGCGGGGACCGGGCTGGCCGTCTCGGCTGCGGTGGCGATCCTGTTTCCGGTGGTGGGTCTGATGCAGGGGGTCGAATTGGCCTATACCGCTGCTACGACCGTTGCCTCTACCGCTACCTCCTTTGCCGGTTCCCGCATCGTGCGCAACTTCTATGCGGATGACCAGAGGCGTGAGGCAGACGGCTATGCAATGCAGATTCTGGCCCAGACAGGCTGGTCTCCGCGCGAGGTCGCGCACGCCTTGCACGATGCCGAGGCGCGACTGGCGGGGGACGGCTGGCTCGCCGACTTGCGCATGTCGAAACAGTGGCTGGACGCCATCGTGACGGGACCACATCTCGATGCACCGGCACCTGCGGCGGCATTACCCGTCAATACGCCGGCTGCCACCTTGCTGCACCATCACTTTGGTCCGGGCTACGATGCCGAGACCCTGTGGGTCGTCGGGCTATTGCAAGGTGTCGAGGGTATCCAGCGCATCTGTAGCGGAGCTTCGCCGGTCGTGATGCGGGGGCCGGATGTCAAGTCTTCCACCAGTAAAACGGTCAAGCAGGGGCGGAACAATAAAGTTGTCAAAGGCAAGCCGACGAAAGCCAAGAAAGCCGCGAAGCCAGGAGCAAAGCGCGCGGCCAAACCGCGCGGCAAGCCACGCTGATCCACCGCCTTTTCTACAAAGTCCCCTTCCACGCAAACCGTCCCGGATCGACGGCGGCGGCCAGTTCGTTCCCGACCGGCAGCGGGTCGCCGAGGATCTGGCTGGCGAGCAGTTCTGCCATCAGTGGCGCCCAGACGAAACCGCGCGCGCCATAGCCGCTGGCGACGAACAATCCCGGCCAGCGCGGCCATTCGACATGGGCGGGTGGGCGCGGCTCGCAGTGCGGCAGCGGCAGTGCGCCGACCATCGGCAGTTTATCTGGCGAGACCGGGCGCAGGCCAACACGGCCTGTCAGGGCAGCGGGGTCGAAGTGGCCCGCGGCATCCGGCAGCAGCGCGGCGAGGCGCCCAAGGTTCGACTCATGGTCGGCGGCATGAGCACCAAGGTCTTGGCTGCGCTGGAAGGTCGCCCCGAGGCCGGCGAGTCCATCGTGGGGCGGTGCGAGATAACCCTCGCGGCACACCACGCTGCGCGGCCAAATTGCGAGTTGCCCTGCGGGCAGGTGGCTGACCTGGCCGCGGAAGCAGCGCAGCGGCAGGTGGGCGGATTGGGACAGCTCACGCAGGCCGTGCGCATGAGCGAGGACGACGGTATCGCCGTTCCACAGGCACTGGCCAGCGGTCCCGAGGATGTTCCAACCACCGTCCGTCGGTTCCAGTGCAGAAATCCTGGTCCCCAGCCGGCATTCGATGCGTTCGCCGCCCGCTGCTTGCAGTGCTGTGGCCAGTGACACCGGCGAGATCCAGCCGGCCTGTGGAAACCACCAGCCATCGCCCGATACGCGCGTACCGACGATGCTTTCCGCAGCGGCGGTATCGATGAACTGCGCGAAGTCGCCGGGCAATTGCTGGTCGCGCACGATGGCGGCCTGCTTGCGGGCATGCTCGGCATCGCGGGCGATCTGAAACACCCCGCAGGGCTGCCAAGTGACGCCATGTCCAGCTTCTGCCAGTTCGCGCAGACGGCGCAGCGCGTAGAAAAACGCTTCCTGGTTCAGGCGTGACAGCCGCGTCGGGTCGACGGCGAGTACCGGCAGCAGGATGGCCTGGCGGTTGCCGGAGGTTTCGGCGGCGATCGTGTCGTGTCGTTCGAAGAGTGTCACCGCGCAGCCCCGTGCGGCCAGCCGTTCGGCGCAGGCAATGCCGGCGATGCCGCCGCCGATGACGGCGATGCACTCGGGCGATGGCGCCAAGTCGGCAATGTGGGGGTTGCCGGGATGCGTGGCCACCAACATTTCGCGCTTGAAGCCATAGCCCGACTGCCGATCAACGGAAAAGTCGGCGCTGGCGAGACGGCGGCGCACATCGCCGGCGATGGTCCAGGTGGAGAGCGTGGCACCCGGAGCGGCCAGCCAGGCGAGGTCGTTGATCAGTTCCTGAGACCACATCTCTGGATTCTTCGCCGGGGCGAAGCCGTCGAGGTAGAAGGCGTCGAAGCGGCCACCGATGCTGGGGACGGCGGTGCGTGCGTCGCCGAAAATCAGCGTTAGCGTAACCTTGCCATTCTCGAAATGCAGGCGATGAAAGCCGGCGACAAGGCTCGGCCAGAAGGCCCGTAGTTGCGCGGCGAGATCGGCAACTTCCGGCAATTGCAAGTGAAGTCGCTCGAGGTCTTCAACCCGGAACGGATGTTTCTCGACCGAAAAGAAGTGCAACTGGCGTGGCCGCTGCGGGTCGCTACGCCAGGCCTGCCAAGTGGTGAGGAAGTTGCCGCCGAGGCCGAAGCCGGTTTCGAGGATGGTGAAGCGCCTACGCCCGTGCCAGCGCGCCTGGGCTCCGAGCAGGCGGTTGCCGCCAAGAAAGACATGGCGCGAGTGCGCCAGCGGGTCGCCGACGCCGTGATAGATGTCGTCATAGGCGGCGGAGTAGGGATTGCCTGCACCGGCGAACGCGAGTTCGGCCGGAAGCAGTGGCACCTCGGGTGGCCTTACTCTGGACGCATCTGCGGGAACAGGATCACGTCGCGGATCGAGGGCGAGTTGGTCAGCAGCATCACCAGCCGGTCGATGCCGATGCCGCAGCCGCCGGTGGGGGGCAGGCCATATTCGAGGGCGCGGATGTAGTCGGCGTCATAGAACATCGCCTCCTCGTCGCCGGCATCCTTGGCTTTCGCCTGATCGAGGAAGCGCGTGGCTTGGTCCTCGGGGTCGTTCAACTCCGAGAAGCCATTGGCGATCTCGCGGCCGACGATGAACAGCTCGAAGCGTTCCGTAACATCTGAGTTCTTGTCCGAACGACGCGCCAGCGGCGAGACTTCGGTCGGATAGTCGATGATGAAGGTGGGATCCCACAACTCGGCTTCGGTGGTCTCTTCGAACAACTGCATTTGCAGCGTGCCGAGGCCGGCGGTGGGCAACACGTCCACCTTGAGGTCGGAGAGCTTCTGACGCAGCCAGCCGGCGTCGTTGAGCATCGTGACGCTATAGCCTGGATGGTGAGTGTGGATCGCCTCGACCGTGGTCATGCGGCGGAAGGGCTTGGAGAGGTCGAGAGTGCGGCCCTGATAGTCGAAGGTTTCGGCGCCGAGGGCATCGCGCGCGGCATGGCGAATCAGTCCTTCGGTGAAGTCCATGAGCGTCTGGTAATCCGCGTAGGCCTCGTAAAACTCCATCATGGTGAATTCAGGGTTGTGGCGTGGCGAGAGGCCTTCGTTGCGGAAATTGCGGTTGATCTCGAACACTTTCTCGAAGCCGCCGACGACCAGGCGCTTCAGGTACAACTCAGGCGCAATGCGCAGGAACAACTGCATGTCGAGCGCGTTGTGGTGGGTGGTGAACGGCTTGGCCGAGGCGCCGCCGGGGATCGGGTGCATCATCGGCGTTTCGACTTCGAGGAAGCCGTGGTGGGTCATGTGGTTGCGGATCGAGGCGATCATGCGGCTGCGGGCAACGAAGGTGAAGCGCGTTTCCTCGTTGGTGGCCAGATCGAGATAGCGCTGGCGGTATTTCTGTTCGACATCGGTGAGGCCGTGAAACTTTTCCGGCAGCGGCCGCAGGCATTTGGCCAGCAGGCGAATCTCGCCGCAGGCGACGGTCAACTCACCCGTTCGGGTCTTCATCAGGGTACCGACCGCACCGACGATGTCGCCGAGGTCCCACTTTTTGAAGTCTTCATAAATCGCTTCACCGATGGCATCGCGGGTGACATAGCACTGGATGCGGCCGGAAAGGTCCTGGGTGGTGATGAAGCTGGCCTTCCCCATCACGCGCTTGAGCATGATGCGACCGGCGACCTTGACGGCGATCGGCGTGGCTTCGAGTTCTTCCTTGGTTTTTTCTCCATACAGTTCGTCGAGGCGTGCGGCCAGATTTTCGCGACGGAAGTCGTTGGGGTAGGCACGGCCGCTGGCGCGCCATTGGGCGAGTTTCTCGCGCCGCTCGGCGATGATGTGGTTCTCGTCCTGTTGCGGTGCGGCGGGGGTGTTGTCGCTCATGGCAATGCTTTCTTTAAACGCCCTGTTTCAGGCTGGCTTCGATGAAGGCATCGAGGTCGCCGTCGAGCACCTTCTGCGTCGCGGAAATCTCGACGTTGGTGCGCAGGTCCTTGATGCGCGAGTTGTCGAGTACGTAGCTGCGAATCTGGTGGCCCCAGCCCACGTCGGTCTTGCCGGCTTCCAGCTTGTCGGCCTCGGCCTGGCGTTTGCGCAGTTCGAGTTCATAGAGGCGCGACTTCAGCATCGCCATCGCCTCGGCGCGGTTGCGGTGTTGCGAGCGGTCGTTCTGGCATTGCACGACGATGCCGGTCGGCGCGTGGGTGATGCGGATCGCCGAATCGGTCTTGTTGATGTGCTGGCCGCCGGCGCCGGAGGCGCGGAAGGTGTCGATGCGCAGGTCGGCCGGGTTGATCTCGACCTCGATGCTGTCGTCGATTTCGGGGTAGACGTAGAGACTGGCAAAGCTGGTGTGGCGACCGCCCGAGGAGTCGAACGGCGACTTGCGGACGAGGCGGTGTACGCCGGTCTCGGTGCGCAGGAAGCCATAGGCGTAGTCACCTTCGACTTTCAGCGAGGCGCTGCGGATGCCGGCCACGTCGCCGTCGGTCTGTTCGAGGATCTCGGTCTTGAAGCCCTTTTTCTCGCAATACTTGAGGTACTGGCGCAACAGCATGCTGGCCCAGTCGCAGGCCTCGGTGCCGCCGGCGCCAGCCTGGATGTCGATGAAGCAGTTGTTTGGGTCGGCCGGGTTGGCAAACATGCGGCGGAATTCGAGGTCGGCGACCTTGGCCTCGACGCCGGCCAGGTCGCTTTCCACCGCGACCAGCGTATCTTCGTCGTCCTCTTCTTTCGCCATGTCGAACAGGTCGCGGGCGTCAATGAGCCTGTTCTTCACGCCTTCCAGCGTGAGGACGACGGCTTCGAGTGATTTTTTTTCCTTGCCTAGGGCCTGGGCACGCTCGGCATCGTTCCAGATGCCGGGATCTTCCATCAGCTGATTGATTTCAGAGAGCTTCTCCGACTTCGTAGCAAAGTCAAAGATACCTCCGCAGTTGATCGCTGCGGCCTTCCAGGTCGGCGATGTGATGGGCGATGGCGTTGATGCGTTCGGCTTCCATGACGGTCTTTCTTTGCGGAAAGGTGCGGATTATACGGCGCGCCGCCGGGCGAATCAGAACCCGATCACGAGCAGTAGGCCTGCCGTGAGCAGGGTGGCTAGGGTTGCCACCCCGTAGAACGCCACCTTGGCGCCAGTGCCGGTGTGCACGCCCAAGTCGTGCAGGCTGTGCAGCGTGCGGTGGCAGCCGTGAAACATGAAGAGCGAGATCACCACCAGCACGGCCAGCTTGGCGAGGGGATGCTGGGCGAAGGCCAGCATGCGGTCGTAGCTCATGGTGTCCTGCGGCAGCAGCAGCCCGAACGGCACCAGGATGCCGGTGACGAGGATCAGCACCGGCCCAATCAGTGCAGACAGCATGCCGCCGCCGCCGAACAGCATCCAGAAGATGGGTTCGCTGGAAGGTTTCATGGTGCCCCCCATAGCAGCGCCGCCAGAATCAGCACCGACACGGCCACGGCCGCAGCGATACCGCCGCCGGTGATGAGCTTCGGGTCGATCGGCTGGTCCGGTGCGGTCTTCGGCATCACATCGAACCAGGTGTAACTGTGATACACCACCATCACCAGTCCGACGGCGTGGAACACGACCGACAGCGGCGAGGCGAGCGCGGCGCGCCAGGCGTCGAAAGCCGCTGCGCCCTGGCTCAGCCGCCACAGGCCGACCAGCAGCACCAGCGCGTAGGCGGTCAGCAGCAGCGCGGAGCCCTCGCGGACCATGTAACGCACGAAGTAAGGGTTCTTCGTCCACCAACCGGCCATCGGCTGCATGTAGGTTCTGGCTGCGGTTTTGGCTGTTGATCGGTAGCGGCTCATTCGGTGCCTCCTTTGTTCATCAGCTTCAACACGCCGAAAAAGTCCATTGCGCTGTTAACCTTGTTCTGGTTGATCGCGTGCGCGGGGTCGACCGCCTTCGGGCAGACCTCGGAACAATACCCCACCAGCGTACAGCCCCACACCCCCGCGTCGGCGTTGATGACCTCGGCGCGCACCTGCCAGCCCTGGTCGCGCGAGTCGGCGTTGTAGCGGTGCAGCAGGGCCAGCGCGGCCGGGCCGGTGAAATCGCTGTTCAGTCCGTACTGCGGGCAGGCCGCATAGCACAGCAGGCAGTTGATGCATTGCGAGTAGGCGTAGTAGCGGTTCAGTTGCTGCGGCGTCTGGAGGTGGGGGCCGGCCGCCAACGGCTTTTCGAGTTTCGTCACCAGATAGGGTTTGACGGACTCCAGTTTGTCGAGAAAGTCATTCTGGTCGATCACCAGGTCGCGGATGATCGGAAAGTTGTTTAGTGGCTCGATGCGCAGTTTGTGCGGGAAATAGTCGCGGAGGAAGGTGTGGCACGACAGCACCGGCACGCCATTGACCTCCTGGCCGCAACTGCCGCAGATCGCCATCCGGCACGACCAGCGGAAGGTCAGGCTGCCGTCGAGCTGGTCCTTGATGTATTGCAAGCCCTCTAGCACCGACATATCGTCGCTGAACGGCACCTGGTAGCTGCTGAAGTGCGGTTCGGTATCGGTCTGCGGGTCGTAGCGCAGACACTCGATCTCGATCGTGCGGGTGGTGGTGTCGATGGGCATGGGGCGGTGCTCCGGGCGGGGCGTCAGGTCAGCACCACCTGCTGGCCAGCACCGCCGTAACTGCGGGTCTTGGGCGGCGAGGTGGTGATTGCCACCGGCGCGTAGCCGATGTGCGGCGGGTCGTCGCCATTGCGGGTGGCCAGCGAGTGCTTCAGGAAGTTCTCGTCGTCGCGTGTCTGGTAGTCGTCGAGCCGCACGTGTGCACCGCGCGACTCCTTGCGCTGCAAGGCCGAATGCGCAACCGCTTCGGCCACTTCCAGCATCGAACCCAGTTCGATCGCCGTCAGCCATTCGGTGTTGAAAGACAGGCTGTGGTCGTCGAGCCTGATGCCGGCGTGGTAGCGCTCGCGCAGTTGCGCCAACTTGTCGCAGGTGGCCTGCATGCCGGATGCCGAACGGAAGATGCCGATGCCTGCTTCCATGCTGTCGCCCATCTCGTTGCGCAGCGTCGCGATGCGCTCGCCACGGTCGCCGCCCATTAGCTCGAGTACGCGCTGCTCCGCGGCTTCGGCCTGTTGCCGGATCGTCCGCGACCCCGCCTCCGGCACATCGCGCACATAGGCTGCTGCGCGCTCGCCCGCTACCTTGCCGAAGACGACGATTTCGGCCAACGAGTTCGAGCCGAGCCGGTTCGCGCCATGAATGCCGACGCTCGAGCATTCGCCGGCCACGTATAGCCCGGCGAGCGAGGTTTCGGTGTGGCGGTTGCTCGCGATGCCCCCCATCGTGTAGTGCGCCGCCGGCCGAACCGGAATGGGGTGGGTCACCGGGTTAATGCCGGCAAAAGTCTTTGCCACCTCGGTGATCAACGGCAGACGCTCGTGGATCTTCTTCGCCCCCAGGTGCCGCAGGTCCAAGTGGACGACATGGCCGTGGGGCGAGCCGATCGTATTGCCCTTCTGCTCTTCGTGCCAGAAGGCCTGGCTCAGGCGGTCGCGTGGGCCGAGTTCCATTGCCTTCGGGCGTGGCCAGGGGTCGAGTGGACCGAGGCCGTAGTCCTGCAGATAGCGGTAGCCGTGCTTGTTGGTCAGGATTCCTCCCTCGCCACGACAGCCTTCGGTGATGAGGATGCCGCTGCCGGCCAGCGCGGTCGGGTGGTACTGCACGAATTCCATGTCGCGCAAGGCCACGCCGTGGCGGTAGGCCATGCCCATGCCGTCGCCGGTGACGATGCCCGCATTGGTGTTCTGGCGGTACACGCGCCCGGCGCCGCCGGTGCACAGGATCACAGCCTTGCTTTCGAGCAGGAACCTCGCGCCCGTGGCGATCTCGATCGCCAGCACGCCGCGTACGCGACCGTCCTCGACAACCAGATCGACGACGAAAAATTCGTCGAAGCGCTGGATCGCGGGGTACTTGAGCGAGGTCTGAAACAGCGTGTGCAGGATGTGAAAGCCCGTCTTGTCAGCAGCGAACCAGGTGCGTTGCACCTTCATGCCGCCGAAGAAACGCACGTTTATGCTGCCGTCGTCTTTGCGGCTCCACGGGCAGCCCCAGTGCTCGAGCTGTACCATCTCCGCGGTGCAATGCTCGACGAAGTACTGCACCGCGTCCTGGTCGCACAGCCAGTCGCCGCCGGAGACGGTGTCGTCGAAGTGGTTGGCCAGCGAATCGTCGCTGCGGATTACGCCCGCCGAGCCGCCTTCGGCAGCCACGGTATGGCTGCGCATCGGCACCACTTTGGAGACCAGAGCCACCTTGAGCTGCGGGTCAGCCACATGGGCGGCAATTGCGGCGCGGAGCCCGGCACCGCCACCACCCACGACAACGATATCGACCTTGATGACTTCCATGGTGGGGCTTTCAGTGGCTAGGGGGACCGATTATACCTGCCGCAGGCGCTGCTCTAGCCGCGCAGTGCCTGTAATTCGGCGATGGTAACGTGCAGGCGGGTGGACAGGGTGCGGGCAATGTTGCCGAACAGCGCGAACAGCAGATCGTCGTGCAGCAGCGCCAGCAGTTCAAAATGCTCGCGGGAGAGCATGAACACTTCGCAGTCGGACACGGCCAGTGCATCGACGGCGTGGCTGCCGGATTCGATGAAACCCATGTCGCCGATCAGGTCACCGGGCCCGCAGGTGGCGAGGTGATAGTTTTCCTTCTTGCGCAGAGGCACCATGAGTTTGACGGTGCCCTGACGAATGATGAACAGCTCGTTGCACTCGGCGCCCGACTTGAAGATGCGCTTGCCCGCCTTGATCGTGCGGAGTTCCATTGCGGCTTCAAGTGCGGCCACGGCCTCTTTCGAGCAGCCGGTCAGCAGCGGCATGGTGCGCAGGTCGAGATGCTTGACAGCGGCCACCACCGTCTGTTCGCCCGCGAGTTCACGGGCCTCCATCCACTCGATGGCATCATCCATTTGGCGAAACGCGAAAGCCTTGTTGGTGGGCCGCACCACGCCGGTTTCCTTGAGGAAGCGCTTCATTTTCAGGCCGCTGGGCAGTCCCTTGGGAATCTCGCAAAACACCAGGTAGGCGTTGTTTTCCTCCAGCCGGTCCTTGATCTGTTCCAGCACATGGGTCGCCGTCACATCCAGGGATTGCACGCGGCGCATGTTGAGGATGACGTATTTGCGCTTGCCGGCCTCCGGTTCCAGCGCGGTGAATAACTGGTTGGCCGTGCCAAAGAACAGGCTGCCCTGCAATTCGAACACCACTACGGCGCTGCCTTCGCTTTCGAGTCGCTCGATGTCTTCCGGCGTGCGGGCCCGCTTGGTGAGAATTTCGCTGCCCTCGATGCGGCTGCGCACCACTGAGCTCTTGGTCTGTTCGCGGATGAACAGCAGGATGGCGAGTGCTACCCCGACACCCGATGCGGCGATCAGGTTGCCGAATACCGCCACGAGGATGACCGCGAGAATGACGAAGAAATCGATTCGAGTGGATGGCGAAAAGAAGAAGCTCAGGCTGTGGGTGTCGATCATGCGGAAGCCGATGACGACCAGGATGGCCGCCAGCGCCGCGACCGGCACCCAGGCGATCAGTGGGGCGAGCAGCAGGAACGCCACCAGCGAGAAGATGCCGCTCATCAGTCCGGCGGTCCTGGTGGTGCCGCCGCTCGAGATGTTAATCAGCGAGGCGCCCATCGTGCCGGCGCCGGGAATGCCGCCGACCAGTGCCGAGCCGATGTTGCCGAGGCCTTGGCCGACCAGTTCGCGGTTGGAATCGTGATGGCCGCCGGTCATGGCATCGATGACGACGCAGGTTTTCAGGGTATCGATCGATAGCAGCACTGCCAGCGTCAGGGCCGGCACGGCCACCTGGATCGCCACGTCGAGGCCGAGGCCGCGCAGCGCGGCGATATGGCGGCTGATGCTGTCGCCCAAACCGCCGTCGCCACTGGTCAGCGCGCCGATCAGCAGGGGGTTGTTGTCGGTCCTGAGGAGTTCCGGCTTGAGCAGGCCGAGCAGCAGGTAGCTGCCGACGCCGGCCAACAGGGCGAGGATGGCAGCGGGTACCTTGGTGGTCAGTCGCGGGGTGACCAGCATGGCCAGCATGACCACCGAGCCGACGATGATGCTTGGCAGTTGCCATTCGCCCGGCGCGCCGAGCGTCGCAAGGAAGCCGGTGCCACTAGGCGTACCCAGCCATTTGGGCAACTGGCTGCCGATGATGAGGAGGCCGACGCCCGACAAGTAGCCGCTGACAACCGGATAGGGAATGTACTTGATGAGCCGGCCGATGCTGGCCAGTCCCAGCGCGATCTGTATCCCGCCTGCCAGCAGGCCGATCAGCGCCAGCAGGAGCAACGCGGTTGTCGGCGCGATGCCCTGCTGGGCGTAGCCGAGGGCCAGCGCCGACAACACCGCTGCGGCCGGGGCGCAGGGCGCCGTGATCAGGCGCGAACTGCCGCCAAAGTACGGCGCGATCAGCCCCAGCGCAGTGGCGCCGAGGATGCCGGCCATGGCGCCCTGCACGGCCAGGCTGCCGCCCAGCGGGGCGAAGATCGTTACGCCGAAGGCGATGGCCGAGGGCAGCGCCACCAGCATCGCCGCCAGCCCGCCCCAGATGTCGCCGGTCAGGCGGGCGCGGTTTTGCGTGGGAGCGGCGTCGGGCATGGGTTACGGTGGCGGTGCGGTTTCGCGGTGGGATGAATTGTCTATGAATTTCAGGACAATTACCTGCTTTTCACGCGTTTCATGTGCCGTCCCGCCAGCGCCGACTTTTTGGGACAATGCAGGTATGACACCGGAAAAATTCGTCGCCCGCTGGAGTCGGAAATGGACTGGCGCAACATCGACCCGTCAATCTTCGGCACGCTGTTCGAGCGCGGGCTGAACCCGGCCAAGCGTTCGCAACTCGGCGCGCACTACACCGACCCGGCTACCATCCTGCGGCTGATCGAGCCGGTCATCGTCCGGCCACTTGCTGCCGAATGGCAGGTGGCGAAAGACCGCATTGCCGCGCTGCTGGTCAAGTCGAAGAAGCAGGGCGACAAGGCGCACAAGGACGCCACGGCGCTCTTCCAGCACCAGCTCGAACGCCTGCGCAATTTTCGCGTGCTCGATCCGGCCTGTGGCAGCGGCAACTTTTTGTACCTCGCGCTGAAAGCCTTGAAGGACCTGGAGCGCCGCGCCAACGTCGAAGCCGAAGCGCTGGGCCTGCAACGGCAGGTGAGCATCGAGGTTTCGCCCGCCAATGTGCTGGGCATCGAACTCGACCCCTACGCGGCCGAACTGGCGCGCGTCACGGTCTGGATCGGCGAAATCCAGTGGATGCTGCGCAGCGGCTACACGGTGTCGGCGCAGCCGATCCTCAAGCCGCTCGACACCATCGAGAACCGCGACGCGTTGATAAAAGTCGGCGCTGGCGGGACGGCGGTGGAAGAGGCGGAATGGCCGGCCTGCGATGCGATTGTCGGCAATCCGCCGTTCCTCGGTGGGACGCGAAAGCGCGGGGAACTAGGCGATGCGTATTTCGATGCACTGGCGAGCTTATTTGATGAGCGTGTGCCACCCGGCGCTGATCTGGTGTGCTATTGGTTTGAGAGGGCGCGGGGCAGATTACCGCTGGCCAGTCCAAAGCGGCGGGGCTGGTTGCCACCAACAGTATTCGCCAGCCGGCGAATCGAAAGGTTTTGGAGCGGATTGCCGATAGCACTCGAATCTTCGAGGCATGGAGCGACGAGCCATGGATTAATGATGGCGCGGCGGTGCGCGTTTCACTGGTGTGTTTTGGCAACAATGAGGGGACTCGCCTCGATGGCTTCGATGTGTCCGAAATTCATGCGGACCTACGCTCAGGCGAAAACCTGACGACGGCAAGCCGTTTGGCCGAAAATGCCGGAGCATCTTTCTTCGGACTTGCATTGGCTGGAGATTTCAGCGTTGATTACCCGATAGCCTCAGCTTGGCTACGCTTGCCCAATCCCAATGGCAGACCTAATAGCGATGTTGTTCGCCCACTATGGAATGGCAAGGATCTGACGGCTCGTTGGGAAGGGCGCTGGACGGTCGATTTCGGACCGACGATGGAAGAGGGCGATGCAATGCTCTACGAAGCCCCCTTCGCTCATGTCTTGGCAAATGTGAAGCCAGTTCGGGTAACTAACAACCGTAAGTCGCGAGCCGAGAAGTGGTGGCGTCATGGCGAAGCACGACCGGCAATGCGTAAAGCACTGTCCGGGCTCGGGCGTTACATTGCAACTTCAGAAAAGTCGAAGCATCGCTTTTTTGTTTGGTTGGACGAGCGCATTGCACCAGATAACCGATTGGTTGTAATCGCACGTAATGACGAAGTGACCTTTGGCATTCTCTCCTCACGAATTCACGTCTGCTGGGCGCTTGCCGTTGGCTCAACACTTGAAGATCGCCCGGCTTACGCTACAACCACTTGTTTCGACACTTTCCCCTTCCCCGAGCACCTGACGCCAAGTGACTCGGCAGAGTGGGGCAACGCCATCCCGCTGTGCGCTCAAGCCATCGCGACTGCCGCAAAAAAACTCAACCAACTCCGCGAAAACTGGCTCAACCCGCCCGAATGGACGGAGCGCTTCCCGGAAATCGTCCCCGGCTACCCCGACCGCATCGTCGCCAAACCCGGCCACGAGGCCGACCTGAAAAAGCGCACCCTGACCAATCTCTACAACGCCCGCCCGGCCTGGCTGGACAATGCCCACAAGGCGCTCGACGCCGCCGTTGCCCAAGCCTACGGCTGGACGGACTACGCGCCGGAGATGGCGGACGAGGAAATCCTGCGGCGGCTTCTTGCTCTAAACTTGATGCGCTTCGCCCAATCTTCGGAAGACAAATCATGACCATCGCCGAACAAATCGCCCGTATCGCCGGTACCCTGCCTGAATCGCTGGCCAAGGAGGCGCTCGACTTTGTTCAGTTCCTGCAGGCGCGCGAGCGCGGCGAGATGAACGAATGGCAGAACGCCCAGACAGTCTCGCTCTCCCACGTGTGGGACAACGCCGCAGATGAGGTCTGGAATGACGTTCCGCTCCGGTGACATCATTCTGGTGCCTTTCCCTTTTACCGACTTGTCTTCCAGCAAGCGTCGGCCGGCATTGCTGCTGCGTAGCCTTGGAGAATTCGGCGATTGGCTTTGTTTGCCGGTGACAACGCAGAATGCGCACCAGCAGAGCCAACGATTGCAGGACGAAGATTTTGCCGAGGGCGAGTTGCCTCAAGCGAGTTGGGTACGAATCAACCGGCCTACCCTGTTGAGCGAGTCGATCATGCTCGGCAAGATTGCCACCCTCAAACCCGAAGCCATCGCGGCAATCCATTTTTCTCTATGCAAGGCGCTCGACTGTGGCGGCTACGCAGTGATGGAAGCCGTCTCTCCGCCTTACCTGAATACCGTGGGGAAATGAGCACCGCTGCGCCGTCCCGCCAGCGCCGACTTTTGCAGGCTCAGTGAATCTCGCGGGTTTCGAGGAAGGTGATTTCCGGGTGGCGTTCCTGCGCCATCTGTAGATTGACGCGGTTCGGTGCCAGATAGACGTAATCGCCGGCACCGTCCAAAGCGAGGTTGGCTTCGGAACGCTCGAGCAGGGCCTTCATGTCGGCGTCCGTGCCGCGCAGCCAGCGGGCCGTGGCGACGTTGACCGGCTCGAAGAAGCAGTCGACGCCGTATTCGAATTCCAGCCGGTGGGCGACCACGTCGAACTGTAGCGTGCCGACCGCGCCGAGGATCAGGTCGTTGCCGTGCAGCGGCTTGAACAGCTGGGTCGCGCCTTCCTCTGCGAGCTGCTGCAAGCCTTTTTGCAGGGCCTTCATCTTCATCGGGTTCCTGATCTGCGCACGGCGGAAATGCTCGGGTGCGAAGCAGGGGATGCCGGTGAACTTGAGGTCTTCGCCTTCGCTGAAGGTATCGCCCAGCATCACCGTGCCGTGGTTGGGAATGCCGAGGATGTCGCCGGGCCAGGCCTCGTCGGTGGTGCTGCGATCTTGTGCCATGAAGGTGATGGCGTTATTGACGGCCAGCGTTTTGCCGGTGGACAGTTGTTTGAGCTTGATGCCGCGCGTGTAGTGGCCGGAACAGACGCGCACGAAGGCGATGCGGTCGCGGTGCTTGGGGTCCATGTTGGCCTGGATCTTGAAGACGAAGCCGGAAAACTTGGGTTCCAGCGGTTCCACCTGCCGCGTGGCGGCGGGGCGGTGCTGCGGGGCCGGCGAGAGGTCGACGATGGCGTCGAGCAGGCTCTGCACGCCGAAATTGTTGACCGCCGAGCCGAAGAACACCGGCGTCTGCCGGCCGGCGAGGTAGGCGTCCTTGTCGAAAGTGTGCGAGGCGCCTTTCACCAGTTCCACTTCGGCGCGCAGTTCCTCGGCCTGGTAGCCCAGCAGTGTGTCGAGTTCCGGATTGTCGAGCCGGTCGATGATGCGCGAGGTGCCTTTCTCGGCCTGAGGGTCGAAGAAATGGATGCAGTCGTCGTAGAGGTCATAGACGCCGCGGAAGCTCTTGCCCATGCCGATCGGCCAGGTCATCGGCGCGCACTGGATTTTCAATACGTGCTCGATCTCGTCGAGCAGGTCGATGGGCGCGCGGCCTTCGCGGTCGAGCTTGTTGATGAAGGTGATGATCGGCGTGTCGCGCAGGCGGCAGACGCCCAGCAGCTTGATGGTCTGCGCCTCGACGCCATTCACCGAGTCGATCACCATCGTCGCCGAATCGACGGCGGTGAGGGTGCGGTAGGTGTCTTCCGAAAAATCCTCGTGGCCCGGCGTGTCGAGCAGGTTGACCATGTGCTCGCGGTAGGGAAACTGCATTACCGACGAGGTGACCGAGATGCCGCGCTGCTTTTCCAGTTCCATCCAGTCGGAGGTGGCATGGCGCGCCGCCTTGCGCGCGCGCACTTCGCCGGCGACCTGGATCGCGCCGCCGAACCACAGCAGCTTCTCGGTCAGCGTGGTTTTGCCCGCGTCCGGGTGGGAAATGATGGCGAAGGTGCGGCGGCGGGCGATTTCGTGGGCGAGTTTGGACACGGCAGGACGGTTGGACGATCAAGGGCGCCGATTATAGTGTGCGGCAAAAAGTCGGCGCTGGCGGGACGGCGGCGCGATCAGGCCTGCTTCGCCATCGCCTCGAATTGACCGAACGGCAACGGGCGACTGAACAGATACCCCTGGTAGGCATGGCAGCCGTGACAGGCCAGAAATTCCTTTTGGCCCTCCAGCTCCACCCCTTCCGCGATAACTGACAGCCCCATGGTTTCCGCCAGGGCGATGACCATCTTGGCGATGGCCGCATCGTTGGCATCGTTGAGGATGTCCCTGATGAACCCCTGGTCAATCTTCAGTTGGTCGAGCGGCAGCCGTTTCAAATACGACAGCGAGGAATAGCCGGTACCGAAGTCATCAAGGGAAAATCCAACTCCACTGGCTTTGAGTTCGGCCATTTTCCTGATTACGCCCTCAACGTCGCTGACCAGCAGACTCTCGGTCAATTCCAGCTTGAGCCGGTACGGATTGGCGCCGGTATGGGCGAGAATCGCCAGCACCTCCTCGACGAAATTAGGCAAGCGGAACTGGCGGGCACTGACATTGACGGCCAGCGTGAGATGCTCCATTCCGGGGTCTGCCGCCATCGCCACCAGTTGCTGGCAGGCAGAAAAGAGTACCCAATGACCCAAGGGCAGGATCAGTCCGGTTTCTTCCGCCAATGGAATGAAATCGGCGGGGGACACAATGCCGCGTTGGGGGTGTTGCCAGCGCAATAGAACTTCCGCGCCCGTCAGGCGATCAGCCCCGACGATCTGGGGCTGGTAGTACAGAATAAACTGCTTGTCTTCGAATGCGCTGTGCAAGTCGGTTTCAAGTGCGGCGCGGCTCATGGCCGCGACTTGCATCTCGGGCTCGAAAAAGCACAGCGTATTCCGACCGGCCGCCTTGGCCTGATACATGGCCAGGTCGGCATGTCTCAATAATTCGTCCATCGAGCCTTGGTGGTCGATGAACAAGGTCACACCGATGCTGGACGTATTGCGATATTCGGTGCCGGCAAGTTGATAGATGCGGTTCAGCGCCGCCAGCAGCTTCTCGCCGACGATTTTCACCTGGGCAGCAGCTTCCTGGGCGATTTCGCTCAGATCTTCGAGAACTACCACGAACTCGTCGCCTCCCAGTCGGGCGACCGTATCGCCCTCGCGTACGCAACTCACCAGGCGTTGCGCCACCTGCTTGAGCAGCAGATCGCCGATATCGTGGCCGAGGGTGTCGTTCAGGGTCTTGAAGTTGTCGAGATCGACAAACAGCAGGGCTCCATGCTTGCCGCTGCGGGCTCTTGAAACCAGAACCTGCTTGAGGCGGTCAATCAGCAGGCGGCGATTGGGCAGGCCGGTCAGCGGGTCGTAAAAGGCCAGTTCATAGATTTTCTCTTCCGCCAGCTTGCGTTCGGTGATGTCCAGATAGGAACCGATGTAGTTCGTTACCGCACCGTCGCTGCCTTTGACGGCCGTGATGGTCAGCCATTGGGGGAATACCTCGCCGTTTTTGCGGCGGTTCCAGATTTCACCGTGCCAGCTATCCGATTCGCGGATGTTTGCCCACATGGCAGCGAAGAATGCTGCGTCGTGCCGGCCCGAGGCGAGCAAACACGGTTGTTGGCCGACGATATCCTCGGCCGCATAGCCGGTCATTTCCGAAAAAGCCCGGTTGATGCGCAGGATGACATTGTCGGCATCGGTGATCATCATGCCTTCCTGCGATTCGAAGGCCGATGCGGAAATGCGCAGATCCGCTTCGGCACGCTTGAGTTCGGAGATGTCGGCATAAACCCAGATGCTGCCCTCGTGGGGTTTGTTGGCGTCGACTGCACGGCCGCTCAATGCTCCCCAGAAAATGCTGCCATCCTTGTGCTTGAGTTTGACTTCGGTATTGAAGTTCCTGTTCTCTGCGACGGTATCGTAGGCGACTTTGCCGATCATTTCGAAGGTATCGTGCGTGTCGTAAAGCTGTTCGGTCGATTTTCCGATCAATTCTCCCGGGTCATACTGGAAAATCTCTTCCAGCCGACGATTGCAGGAAGCAATGCGCCGATTCTTGAGGTAGATGATGCCAATCAGGGTGTTGTTGAAGATCATTTCATGCTCGATGAGCAGTTGGCGAATTTGCTCTTCCTGCTGCTTGCGCTCGGTAATGTCGATGTAACTGGTGACAAACCCGCCCTCTGGCAGGGGCGTACCGCGCACCTCGATTACCGTGCCATTGGGACGCACGCGCTCGACTCGGTGGGCCTGGAAGTTCTTGGCGAGTTTGACCGCGGCCGCAACTTGTTCCTCGACATCTCCGGGGCCATATTCGCCGCGTTGTGCGTTGAAACGGATTAAATCCTCGAACCCCAGTTCCGCCTGAGCGAACAGCGAGTCGGGGAAATCCATCACGCTTCTGAATTCGGCATTGTGTGCAACAAGACGAAGTTGTCGATCGAACAGGGAGATGCCGCCGGGAAAGTTGTCGACGATGGCTGACAGGGTGGTGTTTTGCCGCAGCAGGCTGGCTTCGGCGCGCTTGCGGTCAGTGATATCCCGCCAGACACAGTGAATGAACTGCCGGT
Source organism: Rhodocyclaceae bacterium (assembly GCA_013426785.1). Classification (GTDB taxonomy): domain Bacteria; phylum Pseudomonadota; class Gammaproteobacteria; order Burkholderiales; family Rhodocyclaceae; genus Sulfuricystis. The sequence continues at coordinate 22,098 of JACDZI010000025.1, forward strand.
GGTTTATCTGGAAGGTGGCAAGGCTGACTTCTGCGTCAAAGTTTGTTCCGTCCGCTTTGGTATGTATCCATTCGAAGCGATGTCGGCCCTGGTCGCGGACAATTGCCAGCAATCGTTCGGCTTTTTTGAAAGATTCCTCGCCATCGGCTTGCCTTGCCGGTGAGAGTATGGAGGGATGAACATTCAGCAATGCTGCGCGACTTGCATAGCCCAGGACGCGAACCGCAGCCTCGTTGCATTCGATAAATTGATTGCCTTCGATGATCCATGAGGGATCGGGCAAGGAATCAAATATCTGTTTGAACCAATGATCCGAATGATGGCTGGAACGAAGCATGTAATTCCTCCTGTCTGGGGCGGATCAAGCCATAGTCAATCGTCCGGCAGGCTTTTCAGCCGAGCGCCGCGCTGCTTTCGTGAAAGCGCACCTTCGGCCGTTGTTCGCCAAATGCCATCAGGTAGGTGAGCGGCATGGCGTGCGACCGCTTGATGCGGCGCAGGCCGATGGTGGAACGGACCATTTTGACGCCCGTTAGCTTGATCAGGTCGCCGGTGATCAACTTGGCGAAAGCGACCAGGTCGGGGACGACGATACGCAGGATGTAGTCGGATTGGCCGGTGACGGCCATGCAGTCGAGGATTTCATCACAGGCGTGCGAGAGCTTGGCGTTGCGCTGCAAGGCTTCCAGAATGCGGATGTCGGTACGGTCGATGTCCATGGTGCGTCAAATTATCGAGAAAATAGCATGCTACGCTTGAAGCCGCCTCGCTGGCGATGATCGACATCGCGGCCGAGGCCGAGACGCTGATGATTTCGATGGCGGCTTCCTCGCGCATCGTCGATACGGCCAACCCGAAGGTCAAATGGGTGTTCAAGACGCCGCAGAACGACATCCAGATGTCCACGGCCATCGTCGAGCACATGAAGGCCAAGCCCGGATCGAAGGAGTTCCGCAGTGGAATTCCGCAGTGCCTTGCGCGATGCCCTCGAAGCCACCAAGAATCAGGCCGGGGCGCATGGCGTTTTCAACGTCGGCGACCGATCGCCTCGGCCTCGACCAGCGCGCGCCCGTGTGATGGTGGTGATCAGGAACGGCGTCTGGAGTCTGGTGAAGTAACCGGCTGGCCGGCCTAAGGCTGGGCAGTACTCGCCACCGCCGCGAAGTATTGGACGTTGTTGCGACCCTGGAGCTTGGCTTGATACATTGCCGCATCGGCATTTTTCATCAGTGAAGCGATATCTCGACCGTTGATCGGGTAGATGCTGATGCCGATGCTGGGGGTCGAGAGCAAGTCATGTCCCTCGATCCGGTAGGGTTGCGCCAGCGTGTGCATCAGCTTGCCCACCACCGCTGTCGTTACCGCGTCTATCGTCGTGTCGGTCAGGGCGACGACGAACTCGTCGCCTCCGAGCCGGGCGACAATGTCCGATTGGCGCACGCAGGCCTTCAGTCGCTGCGCCACCTCCACCAGCAACAGGTCGCCGATATGGTGTCCGAGAGTATCGTTGATGGTTTTGAACCGGTCTAAGTCGATGAACATGACTGCCAGCTGGGTGCCGTTGCGCTGGGCTTCGGCCAATGCCTGCTCGAGGACGATGGTCAGGTAGAGACGGTTCGGCAGGTTGGTCAGTGCATCGTGGTGGGCGATGCGGCGAATGCGCTCCTCGTTGGCTTTCTGGTTGCTGATGTCGGAAAAGCTGGCGATGTGATAATCGATTTCGCCGCGCGCAGTTACTATCGTCGAAATTGTCATCAACTTGGGATAAACGTCGCCGTTCTTGTGCCGGTCCCACATTTCTCCCTGCCAGAAGCCATGGGTCAGAATGGCCTGCCACATGGCTTGATATTCCTCGGGCGTGGTGCGCCCGGAAGTAAGAAATTTTGGATCGCGTCCACGCACCTCATCCATGTCATAGCCAGTGAGTCGCGTGAAGGCCCTGTTGACCTTGATGATCAGGTTGTTGCGATCGGTGATCAAGATCGCGTCGCCGCTGAATTCGAACACATGCGCGGCTAGACGCAGTTGCCGCTCGGTACGTTTGTTGGCCAGCAGGTTCTTGACGCGGGCGCACAGCACGGTGATGACTACGGGTTTGGTCAGGTAATCATCGGCACCCAGTTGCAGGCCTTCGATCTGGCTCAGCTCCGAGATGTCTGCGGAAATGAAGATTACCGGGATATCGCGCGTATCGGTCTTCGCCTTCAGGTCCCGTATCACCTCGATGCCGCTCATGCCTGGCATCATGACATCGAGCAGGATCAGGTCGGGACGGTCGGGGTGTGTCACCAGTTCGAGCGCGGCCACGCCGTTGGTGGCGGTTTTCACCCGATAGTCGGATTTGAGGGCAGCCGCCAGCACGTGCAGGTTGGCCGGCATGTCGTCAACCAGCAATAACAAGGGCTTTTCTTCGTCGTAGACTTGCTGTGCGGGATCGAAGGCGGGAGTGTTCATGGGGACGATTTTAGTGCAACAGTGCCGCAATGGCTTCAGGAGCGAGCGGAAAGGCCTTGGCGGTTGGGGCAGCCTCTCCATTGCAATGCCGTCCTGCCAGCGCCGACTTTTGCGGGAACAAGACTAGATTTGTCAGGATCGCAAATCACGAATGCTTCGCCGATGGTGCCGATCGCCTAGCGACAAGATGAAAGCACCCATCAGGGACAGCAGTCGCGGCGGGTTTTCCTTGTGCGGCGAATGAGCACAGCCATCGACGATCGCGGCTTCCGCCGGACCGGCAACCTTGCCGACTATCGTATCGACCTGTGCCAGTGTGCCGTACTGGTCGTCGCGCCCCTGAATCACGAACAGGGGGCAATGGATCGATGGTAGCAGGTATTCAAGGTTCCAGTACGCGAACCATGGACTCAGCCAAGTATCCGACCAGGCCTTGAAAATGATTGGGGTCTTGTCCCCGTGAAAGCGCGCCAGTCCCTGAAGTTTTCCTGCTTCATAGGCGGCGTCGGCTCGGCGAATGCCTTCCAGCGTGATGGCTTCGACGAAGACATGCGCCGCTTCGGTGATCACGCCCTTGAGTTGTGGCGGGCGCTCGGCGGCATGGATCAGAGCGATGCTGCCGCCGTCGGAATGGCCGACGAGGATGTAGTCCTGCCCCGGAATCAGGGCTTCAAGCACGTGCGTCAGTTCGGCCAGCGCCGCCTCGTGCATGTAATGGATGCTGCGCGGATGCTCCAGAGAGGCGGAGCGACCGTAGCCGGCACGGTCGTAGATGAGTCCAGGACAGCCGGTTGCGGCACAGAGTTGTTGCGGGAAATCGCCCCACATCTCGATGCAGCCCAAGCCTTCATGCAGAAAGACGAGACAGGGGCGCGCCCCGCCGCCGGCAACGCGTTCGTACTGGAGTTCCGGGCACGGATTGCCCGGAGCCGTGTGCTGCAACAAAATCAATCCTGCCGGGCAATCAGCTGGCAGCGGGAACCAGCAGGGTGGCTTCGCCGTCGATCACCTTGGTTTCGCCCACATAACAGGCGGTCTGGCAGATCACGCGGCGCTTCTCGGCATGGATCTCCTTGACCGTCACCACGGTTTTCACCGTGTCACCGGGACGTACCGGTGACAGGAACTTGAGGTTCTGGCCGAGATAGATCGTGCCCTTGCCGGGCAACGTGGTGCCGAGGATGGCCGAGATGAACGAGGCCGACAGCATGCCGTGGGCGATCACGCCCTTGAACGGCGTGGCGGCGGCGAAAGCGGCGTCCAGATGGACGGGATTGTGGTCGCCCGAGACGGTCGCAAACATCTTGATGTCCTGCTGGGTAATGATCTTGCTGGTTTCGGCGCTCTGGCCGATGGATAGTTCATTGATGTTCATTGGATTTCCTCAAATCAGCTCGGCCGTGTGGCGCGCGAGCATCCATTCCTCGTTGGTGGGCAGCACGAGTGCGGCGACGCGGCTGGCGTCCGTGCTGATACGACTTGCTCGCTTGGCATTGGCAGCGGCATCGAATTCCAGCCCCAGCCAGTTCAGTTTTGAACAGATCTGCTCCCGTACCGGCACGGCGTGTTCGCCAATGCCGCCGGTGAACACCAGTGCATCCAGACCGCCCAGCGCGGCGGCCAGCGAGCCGATCTCGCGCACGATGCGGTAACAGAACAGGTCGACGGCTTCCCTGGCCTCGGGCCTCTCGGATTCGAGCAGCACGCGCATGTCCTGCGAAATGCCGGAAACGCCAAGCAGGCCGGATTCCTTGTAAAGCAGCTTGGTCAGGGCCTTGACGTCCATGCCGTCGTAGTCCATCAGGTACAACAACACGCCGGGGTCGAGCGCGCCGGTGCGCGTGCCCATCATCAGGCCTTCGACGGCGGTGAAGCCCATGGTTGTGACCTGGCTCTTGCGGCCGAGCATGCCGCACATCGAGGCACCGTTGCCGAGGTGGGCGACAATGACACGTCCGTTGGCGCGTGTTTCGTCCAGATGTAGCGGCAGCACGTCCGCGATGTATTCGTAGGACAGGCCGTGGAAGCCATAGCGGCGCACGCCTTGCGCGGTGATGCGGCGCGGCAGGGCGAACAGTTGGGCAATGGCCGGTTGCGAGCGGTGGAAGGCGGTATCGAAACAGGCAATCTGCGGGATGCACGGCAGCGCGGCGCGCATCGCCTCGATGCCGGCGAGGTTGTGCGGCTGGTGCAGCGGCGCGAGCGGGATGAATTCCTTCAGGTGGGTGACGTTGGCGTCGTTGAGCCTGACCGGCCGCGAAAAACTCTCCGCTCCATGCACCACGCGATGGCCGACGCCGACGATCCGCCAGCCGGCTTCGTGGCTGTGCAGCCAGTTGACCAGATGATCCAGGGCGGCGCGGTGCGGATGATCACCGCTCAGGCTCAGGTCGATGTCGTCCAGCACCTTGCCGGCCTTGTCCTTTGCCTTGAGGTGGGCCTGGGCGGTGCCGATGCCATCGTACTGGCCGACCAGCTCTGGCTGGGCGGGGACCGGGGAGCTAAGTTGGAAAAGGGCAAACTTGATCGAGGACGACCCGGCGTTGAGGGTGAGGAGTGCAGTACTCATGGCAGTCTCACTTGGGAATGGCGTTGTTGCGGCGGGCATGCGCCATCACCACGGCGATGGCGGTCGAAGCGGTGCGGGTCTGTGCGGAGTCGGCCCGGCTGGTCAGCACGATCGGTACGCGCGCGCCGAGCACGATGCCGGCCGACAGCGCGTCGGCGAGGTATTCGAGCTGCTTGGCGAGCATATTGCCCGATTCGATGTCCGGCACCAGCAGGATGTCGGCCTGGCCGGCGACCACCGACTTGATGCCCTTGGTGCGCGCGGCGACCACCGAGATGGCGTTGTCGAAGGCGAGCGGACCGTCGAGGATGCCGCCCTTGATCTGGCCACGATCGGCCATTTTGCACAGCGCGGCGGCGTCGAGCGTGGCCTGCATGTCCGGGTTGACGGTTTCCACGGCGGCGAGGATAGCGACCTTCGGGTCAGCGATGTGCAGCATGCGCGCCAGGTCGATGGCGTTCTGCACGATGTCCACCTTGGTCACCAGCGTCGGCGCCACGTTGACGGCGGCATCGGTGATCAGCAACGGCCGTGGGTAGGTCGGTACGTCCATCATGAACACGTGGCTGATGCGCCGGTCGGTGCGCAGGCCGGTGGCCTTGTCGACCACTTCGCCCATCAGTTCGTCAGTATGCAAGGAGCCCTTCATCAGCGCCTCGACGAGTCCCTCGCGCGCCAAGGCGACGCCGGATTCCGCTGCGGCGTGGCTGTGCGGCACGTTGAGGAATTCGCAGCCATAGAGGTCGAGGTTCATTTCCTCGGCCAGCGCGCGAATCTTGTCCTCCGGGCCGACGAGGGTCGGTACGATCAGGCCGCGATCGCGTGCCAGCAGCGCGCCCTTCAGCGATTCCGTATCGCAGGGATGGATGACGGCCATCTGGATTGGACTGAGTCCCTGGGTGATTTCGAGCAGATGCTCGTAGCGCGATGATTTTGTCGCTGAGAGCTTGATTTCCGGCAGGGTGACCTTCGCCCGCTTGATCTTGTCGGCCGGGGCGATGACTTCGGCGGTGCCGTGGATGACGCGCTCGTTATCCTGGTTGGTGCAATTGCAGTCGAACAGGATGTGACGATTGTGGTCGAACTTGCGCTTGCAGGTGACGGTGACCGTGAGTGTGTCGCCGACGCGCACCGAACGCTCGAAGTGCAGGCTCTGGTCGACATATTCGGTGCCGGGGCCGGGGAACTGCATGCCGAGGACATTTGAGAACAGCATGCCGCCCCACATGCCATGGGCGACGACTTCCCGGAACTGAGAGGAACGGGCATATTCGGGGTCGACGTGGGTCGGGTTCATGTCGCCGGAGATGATGGCGAACATCTGGATGTCTTCCGGACGTAGCGTGCGCACCAGGGTGGAGACATCGCCGACCTGGATTTCGTCGTAAGTGCGGTTCTCGATGGTGTCGATCAGGGTGGGTTTATTCATGGGGTATGCAGTGTTCTTGGTAAGCAGAGCTTCATTCTTGCGCGTCTGATGTTGCAATGCAATAACGCAAAGGGTCCTGGCGATAGAAGTCGCGTAGTTGCCCATAGACCGCCGGGTATTCTGCGAGCAGCAGGTCGGGTGCCTCGAAGAAGACTTCGCTGGTGACAGCGAAGAATTCGGCCGGATGTTCCGCAGCATAAGAGTCGATGGCCGTGTCCTCTCCGGCATCGATGCGCCGGCATAAATCCTCGTAGGCGGGCGTAAAGGCGTCACGCCATTCAGCCTGATTCATGTCTTCATGCAGGGGCGGCATGCCATCGGTGTCGCCATTGCGCATGTCCAGCTTGTGGGCGAATTCGTGGATGACGATATTGACGTCGCCGACCTCGCCCATATTGGCAAACCATGACAACAGTAGCGGCCCGCCTTCCCAGGCTTCGCCGAGCACGGCATCCTCGTATTCGTGGACGATGCCGTCCGCGTCGACCGTGTGGCGCGGGATGATGAAGTCGCCGGGATAGACGACGATGCCCACCCAGCCGTCGTACCAGTCGAGGCCGAGTTCGAGGATCGGCAGGCAGGCCTGTAGGGCGATGGAAAGCTGGATGGCAGCGGTGAGTTGCAGGTTCTGCGCACCGTTCCACTCCTTGGTGGCAATAAATTCGCTAGCCAGAGTCCTCAGGCGCTGGCGCTCGTTGTTATTCAGCCGGTCGAGGAAGGGCAGGGCGTATTCGGCTGCCTGCCACTGAACCTCGCTAATAGCCAACCTGTCTGCCGCGCGTCGGCGGCGCCACGAACTGAAGCTAACGATCATCTTCGCAGGTTGCGCACGGTGGTCAGGAAAATACCGCCGAAGATCAGGGCGATACCGATGAAGTGAAATCGCATCAGTTGCTCGCCGAGGAAGATGGCGGCGAGGAGGATGCCGAAGGCCGGCATGAGGTGGATGAACAATCCGGCGCGCGAGGCACCCAGCGTTTCCACGCCTTTGTTCCAGAAGATGAAGCCGAGGAAGGCCGGGAAGACGCCGGCATAGCCGATGGCCAGCCAGGCGTTCACCGACGGCGTAATGTGGCGGCCGCCGGACAGTTCGATCAGATAGAGCGGCAAGGTCGCCAGCACGCCGATGGTGGCGATGGCGAACAGGAAAGCCAGCGGATGGGTAGCGGGCCGTTTCGGTAGCAGCAGCGTATAGATGGCCCAGGCGAAGACGGACAGCAGGATCCAGACATCGCCGAGGTTGAGGCGCAACTGCATGAGCGTTTGAAATTCGCCACGGGCCACGATGGTGACCACGCCGATCAGCGAGGCAAGGATGCCGATGCCCTCGACCGGCTGTAGTCGCTTGCCTTGGAAGATCCACGCCAGGGCGACGATGACGATCGGAATGAAAGAGTTGAGCAAGAGGCCGTTGATGGCCTCGGTCTGCTGCAGGCCGATATAGGTGAGCGCGTTATAGAGGCAGGTGCCGAGGATGCCGAGGATGACCAGCCAGCGCCAGTTGGCCAGCAGAACGGTGCGGTCGCGTTTCAGGTAAGGCCAGGCGAAAGGCAGCAAACAGGCCAGCGCGATGATCCAGCGCCAGAACGACAGGGCGATCGGTGGCACGTCGGCGCGCATGCCGCGCCCGACGATCCAGTTGCCGGCCCAGAACAGGTTAGCGAGGGTCAGCAGCAGATAGGGTGATGGATGCAGTTTCATGGGGTTGAACTGATAACGGGGACCGAAGTCCCCGTTTTGAGAGCCGCCCTGCCGGCGCCGACTTTTGTTATTCGACCTTGGCTTTGGCGCGCAGGTCGAGGATGTGCTTTTCGACCGCCTGCTGGCGCATGCGCTGGATGATCTGCGGCTTGACTTCGTCGAACGGCGGCGTCTTGAGTTCGCGGACGTCGTCGAGCTGGATGACGTGCCAGCCGAAGCTGCTCTGTACCGGTGCCTGGGTATATTGGCCGGGCTGAAGCTTGACCATCGCTTCGGCAAAGGGCGGTACATAGCTGGCCTTGTTGGCCCAGCCGAGGTCGCCACCACGTTCCTTGGAGCCTGGGTCCTTCGAGGCTTTGGCGAGTTCATCGAACTTGCCGCCCTTGTTCAGGCTGACGATGATGTCCTTCGCTTCGCTTTCTTTCTCGACCAAGATGTGGCGGGCCTTGTATTCCTTGTCGCCGACCGCAGTCCTGATGCTGTCGAATTCCTTCATCACATCGGCATCGGAAATCTTGACGTTGCGGGCATATTCGTTGAGGTAGGCACCGATCACCACCCCCTGGCGGGCAAGATCAAGCTGGGCCTGTACTTCCGCCTTCTTGTCGATGCCCTTCTTGCTGGCTTCCTGGGCCAGTATTTCACGCCGCACCAGTTCTTCGCGGACGGCGTTCTGCAGTTCCGGCGTATTGGCCTGACCTTGGGAAAGCTGGTTGGCCATCAGGACATTGGCGCGAGCGACGGGGATGGCTTTGCCGTTTACCGTGGCGACCGACTTGGCATCGGCCGCAAAAACAGGAGCAGCAGCAAAGGCGGTGACAAGGGCGAGCAGGGAAGCGGAGCGGATGGCGTGTCTCATGTTTGTCCTGATGTTGGGTTGGGATCAGTGTGTCTGTTATTCGGGGGTTCTGGCATCGATGCTCAGGGCATGGATACCCTGATCCATCAGACTGCTGACGGCATCATACACCAGGCGATGGCGCTGAACGGTAGACAGGCCGGCGAAGCGGGCGGAGACGATGCGGACGGCAAAATGCCCCCCTTTTTGCGCGCCGGCATGGCCGGCATGCTGGGCGCTGTCGTCGCGGATTTCGAGTAGCAGTGGATCGAGTACTGCCAGTTGCTGGCGCAGGGCGTCGGCCATGCTCATGGCAGCACCTTCTTGAAGGGCTTGACGCTAATCCGCGCATAGACGCCGGCCGCGACGTAGGGGTCGGCATCCGCCCAGGCCTGCGCATCAACCAGCGAGGGAAATTCGGCCACGATCAGGCTGCCGGAGAAACCGGCCGGGCCGGGATCGGGGCTGTCGATGGCCGGGCAGGGGCCAGCGAGGATCAGGCGACCCTCGGCTTGAAGTGCCTGCAGGCGGTCGAGATGGGCCGGTCGGGCGGCGAGTCGCTGTTGCAGCGAGTCGGCGTTGTCTTCACTATGAATCATGTAGAGCATCTAGGGGGTGTCCTTTTTTGTTTCTTCGGGTTCGATATATTTGGCGAGCAGCAGCCCCTGGGCGACGATGAACAGGAGCATCAGGCCCATGCCGCCGAACAGCTTGAAATTGACCCAGTCGGACTCGCTGAAGTTGAAGGCGACATACAGGTTGAGCACGCCCATCACGGCAAAGAAGGCGACCCAGGCGAGATTGAGCCTGGCCCACAGCGCATCCGGAAGGCTGACCTGGGCTTCCATCATCGTACGGATGAGATTTTTCTTGAAGAGCAGTGCCGAACCGAGCAGGACGGTGGCGAACAGCCAGTAGAGCACCGTCGGCTTCCACATGATGAAGGTCGGATCGCGCAGGATCAGCGTCATGCCACCGAAGACCACGATCAGGCCGAGGCTGACCCAAAGCATCTTGTCGACCTTGCCGTGGCGGAAATGTACCCAGCCGATCTGAGCGAAAGTCGCAGCGATGGCGACGCCGGTTGCCGCGTAGATACCCGCGAACTTGTAGGTCGCGAAGAACAGGATGATCGGAAACAGGTCGAAGAGGAACTTCATGGTTGATCAGTTTACTTGGGTTCCAGTTTCAGCGAAACGGAGTTGATGCAATAGCGCAGTCCAGTCGGGCGCGGGCCGTCGGGAAAAACGTGGCCCAGGTGCGCGCCGCACTGCTGGCACATGACTTCGGTGCGCAGCATGCCTTGGGTGGAATCGCGGGCTTCGGCGATGTTGCCGTCCACTTTCAACTGAAAGAAACTTGGCCAGCCGCAACCGGCATCGAACTTGTGGGCGGCATCGAAGAGCGGTGCGCCACAACAGATGCAGACATAGGTGCCGGGATCAGTGCAGTTCCAGTATTCACCGGTGAAGGGGCGCTCGGTGCCTTTCTGGCGGGTGACGTAATACTGCTCGGGCGTGAGGCGGGCCTGCCAGTTTGCCTGCTTATAATCGTTTTCCATTTGTTCCTCTTGTGTTGGCATGCGCATTGTAGTGCTCGGAGCAGGTTTGATCGGCGTAGCCTCGGCATGGTTCCTGGCCGAGGATGGCCATGAGGTCGTCGTGATCGATCGCCAGCCCGGCCCCGGCCTGGAGACCAGCTTTGCCAATGGCGGACAGATCTCGACCAGCCATGCCGAACCTTGGGCCAACCCGTCGGCACCCCGAAGAATTCTCAAGTGGCTGGGCCGCGAGGATTCTCCCCTGCTGTGGCGGCTTCGCGCCGATCCGGCCCAGTGGGCCTGGGGTCTGCGCTTCCTGCGCGAATGCAGCCCGCAGCGTACCCGCGCCAACATTCGTTCCATTCTCGCCCTGGCACTGGACAGTCGGGCAAGGGTGAAGCAGTTGCGCCGCGAACTGGGTCTGAAATACGACTGCCTGGAGCGCGGCATCCTGCATTACTACACCGATTCGGCCGAGTTCGAGCACGCCGTTACCCAGGCGGCGCTGATGCGCGAATTCGGCTGCGAACGCGTGGCCAAGACGGCCGCGGAGTGCGTCGCCATCGAACCGGCACTGGCGCAGTCGACCTTGCCCATCGTTGGCGGTACATTCACGGCCGACGACGAGTCCGGCGATGCCTGCCAATTCACCCAAACACTGGCGGGACACTGCGCTGAGCGCGGGGTGGAGTTTCGCCATGGCACCGAGGTGGCCGGATGCGAGCAGGAAAAAGGGCGCTTCGCCGCCGTGCGCCTCGCGGAAGGCAGTCACGTTCCAGCCGATGCCTGCGTGGTTGCCCTCGGCAGTTACACCGCACAGTGGCTCAAGCCATTGGGAATTTCCATTCCGGTCTATCCCGCCAAGGGTTATTCGATCACCATTCCGCTTGCCCCCGACCGGCCTGCACCGGAAGTCAGTCTGATCGACGATGGTGCCAAGCTCGTCTATTCCCGCCTCGGCCAGCGCCTGCGCGTGGCGGGTACCGCCGAATTTGCCGGCCATGACCTGAGCCTGAATCCGGCCCGCATTGCCCCCCTGATCGATCGTGTGCGCGCAATTTTTCCGCCGCTCGAAGTGCGCGAAGATTCTTGCGAGCCGTGGGCCGGGCTGCGGCCGGCTACGCCCAGCAATGTGCCGCTGATCGGCCCGACCCGCGTGCCGGGGCTGTACCTCAATACTGGCCATGGCACCTTGGGCTGGACCATGGCGGTCGGCTCGGGACAACTACTGGCCGACCTGATCGCCCGCCGCGCGCCGGCCATCGATGCCCGTCCCTACCTTCCTTGAGAGCTAGCCATGCCTGCACCCAAGACGCCCGATCATGCCCGTCTAGACCAACTCGTCGCCGACGTCCGGCGCACAGCAGAACGACGCGAAAAGGACTACCGTGAACAAGCGCTCAAAATTTACCCGTGGATCTGCGGACGCTGTGCCCGTGAGTTCACCCAGGCCAACCTGCGCGAACTGACGGTGCACCACCGCGACCACAATCATGACAACAATCCGTCCGACGGCAGCAACTGGGAACTGCTCTGCCTGTATTGCCATGACAACGAACACCAGAAACAAATCGAAGCCAGTGCCGGCCGCAGCATCGAGACAAACCGCGGCTCCCTGGCGTCCCATTCGCCGTTTGCCGATCTGAAGGCCTTGCTGCAGAAGGATCGCAAATAACACCGAAGACAAACCCATACAGGAGACTCCCCATGCCCACGCTTTTCGACTCCGTCCAGATCGGCGACATTGCCCTCGCAAACCGCATCGTCATGGCGCCCCTGACACGCAACCGCGCCACGGACGGCTTGCCCGGCCCGCTGACCGTCGAGTATTACCGCCAGCGCGCCAGTGCCGGCCTGATCATCTCCGAAGCCAGCCAGATCAGCCCGATGGCGCAGGGTTACCTCGATACGCCCGGCATCCACTCGCCGGAGCAGGTCGCGGCCTGGCGCACGGTAACGGACGCGGTGCATGCGGCCGGCGGCCGCATCGTCATTCAGCTCTGGCACGTCGGCCGCATCTCGCATGTGTCGCTGCTGCCCGGCGGGGCGTCGCCCGTTTCGTCCACCAACCGCCAATCGCCGGCCATGACCTTCACCCGCGAGGGCTTTGTGCCGGTATCCGCGCCACGTGCCCTGCGTGACGACGAACTGCCCGGACTGATTACTGACTACGTCACGGCGGCGCAGAACGCAATCGATGCCGGCTTCGACGGCGTGGAGATCCATGCTGCCAATACCTACTTGCTCGAACAGTTCCTGCGCGACAGCATCAACGATCGCAGCGGTCCTTACGGTGGCAGCATCGCCAACCGCACGCGACTGCTGGTCGAGGTGGTGGAGGCCGTCACGCAAAAAGTCGGCGCTGGCAGGACGGCGATCCGCATCAGCCCGATGACCACTTTTGGGAACACGGCAGCGCTCGACAGCGATCCGCAGGCCCTCTACAACCATGTGGTCGAGCAACTGGCCCGCTTCAAGCTGGCCTACCTGCACGTGATCGAGGGCGAGACCGGCGGCCCCCGCCTGCCTGACGTGGCCGTGCCCTTCGACTATGCGGCGTTGCGCAGTCGCTGGCCGGGCGCCTGGATGATCAACAACGGCTATTCACTGGCCGACGCGCTCGCCGCCGTCGACAGCGGTGCGGCCGATCTGGTCGCCTTCGGCCGGTACTTCATTGCCAATCCGGACCTGGTGCGACGCCTGCGCGAAGATGCTCCCCTCAATGCGCTGCGCGCCGACAAGCTTTACGGGGGCGCCGCCGAGGGCTACACCGATTACCCCACGCTCGACTGACCAACCCGCAGCGAACCCACCAGGAATCAACCATGATCAAGACCAAAGCCTATGCAGCCCAAACGGCGGCCAGCCTGCTCGCTCCTTATGAATTCCAACGCCGCGCTCCGGGCGCGGACGATGTGCAGATCGAGATCCTCTACTGCGGTGTCTGCCACTCCGACCTGCACACGGCGCGCGGCGAATGGAAAGGGACGCAGTTTCCCTGCGTGCCCGGCCACGAGATCGTCGGCCGGGTCGTCGCCGTCGGCAGCCAGGTCGACAAGTTCAAGGTCGGCGACCTGGCCGGTGTCGGCTGCATGGTGGACAGTTGTGGTCACTGCCATTCCTGTGCCGAAGGCGAGGAGCAATACTGCGAAAACGGCTTTACCGGCACCTACAACGGCCCGATGTTCGGTGGCGAGAACACCTATGGCGGCTACTCGCAGACCATAGTCGTCAAGCAGTCCTTCGTCCTGCACATCCGCCACGCGGAGGCCGACCTCGCCAGCGTGGCACCGCTGCTATGCGCCGGCATCACCACCTGGTCGCCGTTGCGCCACTGGGGCGCCGGACCCGGCAAGCAGGTCGGCATCGTCGGCCTGGGTGGCCTCGGCCACATGGGCGTCAAGCTGGCGCACGCGATGGGTACGCACGTGACGTTGTTCACCACCTCGCCGGGCAAGGTTGAGGATGGCAAACGCCTGGGGGCCGATCGCGTCTGCGTATCCACCGATCCTGCCCAGATGGCCGCGCTGGCCAACCACTTCGACCTGATCATCAATACCGTCGCCGCCCCGCATAACCTGGATGCCTTCCTCGGTCTGCTCAAGCTCGATGGCACCATGACGCTGGTGGGCGCCCCGGCGGAACCGCATCCTTCTCCCGGCGTGTTCAACCTGATCTTCAAACGTCGCAGCCTGGCCGGTTCCCTGATCGGTGGCATCCGCGAAACGCAGGAAATGCTCGATTTCTGTGCCGAACACGGAATCGTCTCGGACATCGAGATGATCCCGATGGATTACATCAACACGGCCTACGAGCGGATGCTGAAGAACGACGTGAAGTATCGTTTCGTGATCGATCTGGCGACCCTCGGGTAAGCCATTACCCCTTGTTGGGACTGCGCCAAAGATAGCCGGTCATGCCCGGGCCCGAAATCACCATCATCGTCCTGCTCGCCGCCGGGGTTTGGCTGTGGCTGGGAAGTCTCAGGGTCCGTGAAGTGGCCGTCAAGGCGGCCCGGGCTGCCTGCCAGGCCGAGGGCTGCCAGTTTCTCGACGAGACCGTGTCGATTGCCGGCATCAACCTGACGCGCGATGACAACGGCCAACTGGCCTTGCGCCGGACCTACGCCTTCGAATACAGCGATACCGGGGATAACCGCTGTCCTGGAAGCATCGTCATGTTGGGTCAGGAGGTACTGCTGTTGAATATCGGACTGCGCCTCGTCGGCTGACGGGTGTCCCCGCCGCTCACAATTCACGCTCGACCATGTTTTCACCCGCCGCAGCTCCGTATTCGACGCGAAAGCTCAGCATGTCGATGATGCGCCCATCCTGGGTGGCGACCGTGAAGCGCCAGTCGCCGGACAGCGTCTGCTGCACCCAGGAGTAGCCGCGGAAACCCTTCTCCCGCCCGCCGGTCGTCTGGAAGCGGACTACCGCGATTGACTGCCAGCCTGCCGGTCCCCGGTATTCCCAGCGATGCTCGAGAGGGGCGCTCATGCCGCGTGGCGCGAATACCGCGGAGATGCCGTAGATGCGTTCGCTTGCCGCCACATGGACCGTCATCGCTTGGACGCGCCAGAACTGCCACAAGGGGGCTGTTTCGATCCGGATCAGGTAGCTTCCGCCCACCTGCCGGAATTCGTGGCCGACCAGCAGTTCCCGCTTGACGAGGGGCACTGGCGCGATCATGTTGAGCTGGAAGGCGGCCATCAGGGCGAGGCCGACCGCCCATGCTGGCCAGATTTTGCCCGGGTGGCCCGGCGCCAGTTCGCGGACCAGCTGCGTCAGCAGTATGCCGGCCGCAGTAGACAAGTAGAACCAGCAGGCCTCCAGGCTGCCGACGACATGGGGCAGCACGAAGTTGAGCAACAGGATGCTATTGAGGGCGAGCAGCGCCCAGGTCGTGGTGAAGCGCCTGCCGTAGTGGTCTCGGGCGAACTCGTTGCCCACCAGTAAGGCGCCGAGGATGGCCGTCGTCAGCCAGGTGCCGAGATAGCCGGAACTCTTGAAGTAGAGGATGAACAGCGCCGAAAAGATCCCACCGAAGAAAAACTGCATCAGCAGGTAGGGGCCGCGCCACACGGCCGTCTCAGCCAGGCCGCGCATGCCCGTGCCCGGCGGGGGCGGCTGGCAGTGGTGCGTGTGCCGGTACGCCAGCCAGACGGCCAGCAGCGCCGCGCACAGCAGGTAGGTCCCCAGGCTCCAGAAGGCTGCGGGGGTGACGCGCTGGCCGAGGGTCAGTGCATCCCAAGCGAACCCGCCGAGGAAGGCCGCCAGTGGGGAAAATCGTCGCACCAGCACCGAAACGCGGGAAATCATCGTTCAGTGTCAGTCGCAGCGGTCTTCGGTTAGCTTGCGAAACGCCTCGTCAGCCTCCGTGTGGCAGGCGATGCTGATCACCATGCCGCTGATGATCACGGGACGGAAGAACAGGCGTTTGCCGGCGATGGCCGGGTAGCTTGGGTTTTGCAGGGTGACCACCACTTCGCCGGCCTCAGGCGACAGTGATACTTTCGCTGCCGGGATGTCCGCGATTTTTTCCGCGAGGTCAGCCAGTGCCGCCGGCAGCTTCCCTTCCTTGATGAGGTAGTTGCCGACAGCGCTTGCCCCCCGATTCCCCAGACTCACGCCAGCGTCGATGTCGGCCAGCACCGCCTTGTCGGTGTAATCGTTAATCAGGTGTGACAGATAGATTCCCGTCACGATCGCCACGACGGCGAGCGTTGCGAACCACCTAGGGTTGATCTTGATCACAGCGTTACCTACGGGCGCCTAGCACGCATGCCACGCGGATGATCCGTGCGGTCTTCGCGTCGTCGAGTTGCGCATGGCCGCGCAGCACGGCATATCGGCGGACGACCATTGCCTGCCTTCGGATAGTGCGACTCAACCACGGCGCA
>JACDZI010000137.1 GCA_013426785.1 Rhodocyclaceae bacterium
ACTGGCTCCTATACGCCGATCTTCAACTGGCTCCATTACGGCGATCGCTGACACTAGCCGAAGTTGATTTGCTACGGGAGAACGGGCATTCTTTCGTGGATGTTGCTAAGCTTGGGCTGAAACACGATGGCAAGCGCTGCCTGGATTGCGGCATCATGCGCCGGGTAGACGGGCAGAACAAGCCCTGCAAAGGGCCGGTCAAACTGGAATTGAGAGGTGCATCATGAGCGCAAACATCGTAACGAGCGACCCTGAAATCCTTGGTGGAACGCCGGTCTTCATCGGAACTCGCGTCCCCGTGGCCGTCCTGTTCGAGAATCTGGCCGATGGGCTGACGTTGGATGAGATTCTGGACTCCTATCCCACGCTCACCCGTGAAAAAGCGCTTGCCGCCTTGCAGCAAGCTGAATCACTCCTCGAACTCAAGAAAGCCGCCTGATGCGCATTCTGGTTGATGAATGCCTGCCAAGGCAGCTTCGGTATTGGCTGGAGCGCATTGGGGCCTTCGAGGTATCCACCGTCCAGGATGAGGGCTGGGCAAACGTCAAGAATGGCAAGCTGCTTCGTGCCGCCAATAATGCCGGATTCGATGTCCTGCTGACGGCGGACAAGAACATGCACTACCAGCAGAACTTCGAAGGGCTGCGTATTTCCTCTGTCGTGGTGCCTACTAATCGCAAGAAGCTGGTCGAGAAGTGCATTCCTGCCTTGCAACAATCTCTGGAGCAAGTGCAGCCTGGGCAGAAGGTGGTCATGGACTTAGGGGCCGACGCCAGCGTTTGGCACCTGATGAAGATACATGTCATCGAGCGGGAAACGCACCACACGACGCATAAATTCAAAGCGCCAGACCTCGGGATGTAATGCCTGCCAACATCCTGAACCTGCCGTTCTACGCAGTCACGGCACTGCAAGAAAACGACCACGATTACCACATTGACGCCGGAGTCCGGCAGGCCGTTACCCACTGCATCCACTGCAAGGCAAGCAATCCGCAGGGTTTCGGTCGCCGCGAGCAGATGGTCAAAGACCTGCCCATGCACGGCAAGCGGGTCGGCATCTACGTCAATACCCGCCGCTATCGCTGCCGGGAGTGCGCCAAGACCTTCTATGAGCCACTGCCTGACACAGACGAAAAGCGGGCCATGACTACCCGGCTAGTGGCCTGGATGGGTAAGCAGGCCGTCCGGCGCACCTTCGCCAGCATCGCTGATGAAGTTGGCTGCACAGAATTTACGGTCCGGGCCGTATTCAGCGACTACGTGAATCAGTTGGAGCGCACCATCCGGTTCGAGACGCCGAAATGGATGGGAATTGACGAAATCCACCTCATCAAGCCGCGTGGTGTCATCACCAACATCCAGAACAACACGGTCGTCGAGCTACTGCACAATCGTAACAAAGAGACCGTCATCAAGTATCTGGCTGGCCTGCAAGGCAAGGAAGCCATCCAGTACGTGGCCATGGATATGTGGCAGCCCTACAAGGATGCCATCGAGTTGATGTTGCCGAAGGCCAAAATCATCATCGATAAGTTCCATGTCGTGAAGATGGCCAACGAAGCCATGGAACGGGTTCGTAAATCCTATCGGGAGTCTCTGACGCCAAAGCAGCGCCGTGGCTTGATGCATGACCGCTTCGTGATGCTAAAGCGCGAGCACGACCTGAACGACGAGGAAGCCCTCAAACTGTCGGGTTGGCTGAAGAACTACCCCGAGCTTGGCATGGCGTATCGCCTCAAGGAAGACTTCTTTAAGATATACGACGCCAAGACCAAGGAAGAGGCGCTACGCCGGTTTGCAGCCTGGGAAATTGCTGTCATGCCCGATGTCCGGGACACCTTCCATGATTTGATTCGCGCCTGGCGTAATTGGCAGCCCTATATCTTGGCTTACTTCGACCATCCAGTGACGAATGCCTACACGGAGTCGCTGAATAACCTCATCCGGGTGATGAACCGACTGGGTCGGGGTTACAGTTTCGAGGCGCTACGAGCGAAGATTCTGTTCTCTGAGGGGGCATTCAAGAAACAGACCATCCGGCCAAAGTTTGAACGTCGTAGGGAGCCGGAACGGGCCACACGCGACTTCGCAATGGCCTACATGTGCCTTGAGCGTGCAATGCCCCATCAACCAGCCGAGCCTGCGCGAGAAATCAACTACGGCGCGGACATTTCAACACTGACGAGGTTGATTGAGGCCGGTGAGATTTAGCCGGTTTCAATCATAGAAATCGGATACCCGCGGAAAAGTTAGGGCTTGGCTGGCCAGGCAATCTGCACTTGCCTATGTTGTGTGACGCAGTCGCGGAGGTAAAGATTGATCAGGCTCTGGTAAGGAACCCCGGCATCTGTCGCCATGCCTTTGAAGTAGGCAACAACGTCCTCGGAGAGACGCATCGTCACAGGCTTCTTGAGCTTGGATGCATAGGGATTCCTGCGCGACTTCATCTTGGAAAGGTCGTATTCGGCTTTCATGGCGTTTCACTTCCGTAAAAAGTACTTTCACGCTTGGTGGCCTTGCGGGCGGAGATGATGCGGATGATGTTTCTCGCACCCCGTTCGCAGTGGCAGACAAGAAGAAGTCTTGCTCCCGTGCTCATGCCCAGCAGCAAAAAGCGCTCTTCATCACCCGAGTGATCGTCATCGAAGAACTGAACGGCAAACTCGTCATAGAAAACGGACTGTGCTTCCTCAAAGGAAACCCCGTGCTTTTTTGTGTTTGCCGCAGCTTTGGCTGAATCCCACTCGAACTTAATCATACGTACAGTGTATTTAAGAAATGATGCATGTCAAGGCTGGCCGCATGTGCAAAAGTCGGCGCTGGCGTGACGGCGGAAATCGTGTCCCCTATTTGTATGCGGAAGGTCTCGCGCCTTTTTTACGCCTCGCGGCAGCCTGAAAAGCATGCCATTTTCGCGCAGGTCCGGTGGAATGATGGGTTGGACCACTGTAGTTACGAAAAGCTTGACATGGATAGTTTTTTGTAACGACAATAGGCGTATGATTACCTGGGACGAACCCAAGCGGAAAAGGAACCTCAAGGATCACGGCATTGATTTGGCTGAGGTCGCTTGTGTTTTCGATGCCCCAATGGTCACGGTGGAAGATGAGCGCGAGCACTACGGCGAACAGCGCCTGCAAAGTTTGGGCTGGTTTCGCAATCGCCTGGTCTTCCTGGTATGGACGGAGCGCAATGACTGCGCTCGATTGATTTCCTGTCGTTACGGTGACAAACATGAAACGCGCGCCTACTTCGAAGCCCTCGACCTTTAGCAAGGAACAAATGGCGGCCGCCATTGCGGCAGCGCCTGCGAAGGTGAATGACCCCGAATGCCCGTACGACCCCAACGATGCTGCCTCGGTAAAGGCGTTTTGGGCGAAGGGCAAAGTTCGCCTGCCCGGCGAGCGTGGCCCACAAAAGCGGCCCACAAAGGTGGCAGTGACAGTGCGATACAGCCCGGAGGTGGTGGAATTTTTCCGGGCAACCGGCGAAGGCTGGCAAACCCGCATGAACGATGCACTGCGGGCGTATGTAAAGCGGCACCGCGCGGCGTAATCACTCGGCATCACAGGGGCCTAACGACGTTGTAGAAAAAGTGAATACATGGTGGCATTGTGCTGTGAACCAAATGGAATAACAAGAGTCGAACGGGCATTGCATTGAGGAGACCCGCATGGCGCGCTACAAACCCATCGACACCAGCCCGCGATTTCTCGCCGTCGATCTTGAACGGCAGTTATTGCCCGGCACCTTCGAACACGCCCTCAACCACCTGATCGACCACGAACTTGACCTATCCGGCTTCGACGCCCGCTACCGCAACGACCTGACCGGCGCGCTGGCCTAGCCTCCTTCTCACTTAG
>JACDZI010000138.1 GCA_013426785.1 Rhodocyclaceae bacterium
TTTCTTTATGAGAACTTCCCTTTTTTCTGTTTTATTTGTCGGTCAGTAGTGATTTTTTTTATTATAAATAGAAATTGAGTAATTTGTCTTTTCAAGTGATGGATAAGAAATATTTCCACTAGGAGAGACTAAATCTCCATTAATTATTTTATTGTTTTGAGAAATAACAATTAGTTGTTCAGTATGGGTTTTATTCCAAATTGAAACATCGAGTGGAGTAGCTTTTACAGAAGTATTTCCAATATATTCAAGCCATAAATGTAAATTATTACCAAAATCGTAAGGCTCATAATTGTATTCTTTAATTATTTTATCAATTAATTTTTCTTTTGAATCATTTAAAATTATTGTGTTGAGTTTTCTTTTTTCATTATTCTTAGGATTAATTATTTCAATTTCTGATTTTAAGATTAGTCCTGTAAAGAAACACAATTTTTGAAAATAACTTGATGTTGGTGCTTGTACTAAAGAAATATTTCCAAGGTGAGTTTTCTTGAAAGTTTCAATTAAATTAATTTGACTTTCATAGTCTAATTTTCTATAATTTTCAATTTCGACTAAAACCAAGTCATATTCGGATTGGCTTTTACTTCTAAAAATAAAAAATGCTATCTCTTCATAAGTTAAATATGTTGTCTTTTTTAAAATTTTCAAAGTAAATATCAATGGAAAAATTAAAATGTTTTCGCAATCCTTTAAAATTACTGGATTTGTTATTTGCAATTTTAAAAATTGGTTCAAGTAAAGTTCTGAATATTGAATACACCCATTTTCTTTTTCAGCATCTTTTAAATTATTGAATTCAAAATTTTTAAAAAAAGCTTGTTGTTCTGTTACAATTTTTTGACCAGCTTCTGTCAGCAATAATGTGTTTGGTGTAGTCTCTGTGTTTATAAAAGCAAAACCAAAGTATTGTGGTATACTTGCAAGAAGAGTACGTAATGCTTGTGGAGTAATATTTTTCCCAGTTTTTGTTGCACCCTCTTTCCCTAAATATGA
Organism: Rhodocyclaceae bacterium; assembly: GCA_013426785.1. Classification (GTDB taxonomy): domain Bacteria; phylum Pseudomonadota; class Gammaproteobacteria; order Burkholderiales; family Rhodocyclaceae; genus Sulfuricystis. The sequence goes on from JACDZI010000138.1 coordinate 1,000, forward strand.
TCCTAATCTATCTTGTTTTGAAGGATTCCAAGTTTTTCCGTCATAACCCAATTTGATTATTCCCTGAAGTAATACAACTGATTGGTGAAGATTGGCTCTTTTAGGGATTAGCCAATACTCTTTGTCTCTTTCTTTTTGTGCCATTAACTTTTATTTTTTTAAATCAATTATCCAATCATATTTTATAAATCCACCTCTATCTGCTCTTGGAATTCTTAAATATCTATTTTTAATTATATAAGAAAAAGTATTCACTAGTTTAAGTCCGTTTCTTTTTGCAATTTCAATTAAAATTTTATGAGTTGGGACTTCAATATTCCGAATTACACTATCACCAACAACAATAATGTAGTGAGCATTAACTTTTAGTAAATCTTTAACTGAGATAATATTCGCTTCCATATCTTGAAAGTATTTCAAAACTACATAAGCTCTTCTTTTATCTACAAGATAAATTTTATTTAATATTTCATCTAAAATTTCAATTTCTGTATTTAAAATTTCTTTCTTATATACTTCAGCGGCTATTATTTCTGTGCCTATCTGATTTTTTTTTATTGAAGAAATATTTGAATCACCAAAAAAACCTAACCATGCATTTTCTAACCTTAAAGAACGAACATAATCGAATGCGTTAATATATGGTGGAGATGTAACAGCCAAATCAATTTTGTTTTTTAATTCTTGATTCCCAATATTTCTAGCATCTTGAGATATAATTTTAGCATCCCCAATATGAATATTAGAGTTTTTGTCAAATACCTCTAAATAATTATTTACAGATTTTAAAAATAAATCTTTTACCAAATACTTTTTCTTTTTAAATCTAGAAGATACATACGGTTTAGGAGAATTCTCATCTGCATTAGAAACTTTTTTAATTATTGAGGCAAAACAGACTAGCAAAAAATTCTTAATGTTATTATTAGAAATAGAATCAATATTATATTTTAAGTAACTCAATTCTTGAATTGTTTCGTTACAAAACCAATGTTCAATGTTGTATAAATCTGGTAAATTTGGTACTAAATTTACATCTTTTATAAATAACCCATCAAGTAGCTCCTTGATGCTCTGAATTTCCCTTCTTGAAAGCAATCTAGTCTTTGTCATACAAAGAAGTTGACTTAATTTATCGAAATCAACACCTAAAGCATTTCTATTTAGCAAAACGGCTTCAACTAAAGTTGTACCAGAACCAGCAAAACAATCTAATACGATATCATTTTCTTTAGTATATTTTTCAATTGCCCATTTTGGTACTTGTGGTATAAATTTGCATGGATATTTAAAAAATGAATGTGTAAAATAACCAACATCTCGAGTATTGATTTCAAGAATTGAATTTTCGACTACATTGTCGGGGATAGATTCAACTTGCAATATAATGTTTTTCATTTTCTAAAAATTATTAAGCTTTCTCTCACAAATTCAATTAAATTACCAATTTTGGCATACTGCTGCGAGCTGGTTTCATTTCGTCTTGCCACTATTATTTCAAGAACCGTAAACCCTAAATTCTTTCCAATTTCAGCCAAGATTATGTCTGTAGGTACTGCTAGCCCACCATAAGAAGAATTTCCAACTACCACCACACAATACCCTCCTTTTTTTGTTCTCTCAAAAAGGCTAATTAAAAGTTGTTCCATTTCGCTAAAATAAGCATTGAGCATTTTAGGAATTTTATTGTCCCAAAGCTTTGTGTTGTTTAAATAATCAATTATTGGGATTAGCACTTGTGATGTTGTTACAATATCTGTTTTCTTTTTAAGGTCTGCATTTAAATTTGATGTTAAAGCTGCTTTTCTTAAACTACGTAATTCTTCATAGGACTTAACAAATTCACCTATCCATAATTCAATTTTATATACTTCATAATAATCAAAGCAATTTGCATAAGGAGGTGAAAAAATTGAAATATCAATTTCATCAATATCATAATTATTAATATTTAAACAATTATCATTAATTATTTGTGTTTTGTTTTCTCTGTTTATTGACTTGATATCTGATATAATCTCATTTAATTTGAACTTAAATGCATCAAACGTATCTATCGATTTATATATGCGCTTTTTCTTTAGACCATTTCCTGCTTTTTTATAATACGAAACTTGCTGCAAAATGCATAATAATGATGTAAATAGTATATTTTTTACTTTACTATTTTTTTCTAATTCAATCTTTTTCTTAATTAGTTCAATTTTCTGAAAATTTTCAATTTCAAACAGATTTTCAATTATTGAAAGTTGGTACTTCTCAAATATATTATTTATGGGTTTATAAATAGGAACTTCAAAATTTTCAAGAATTTGTATTTCTTCTTCAGTATAGTTTTGTGTTTTAGAAGTGGCCATATGACAACAAAATGGGTTTATTTCTATCCCAGTTGCTTTTATTCCTAATTCTTTAGCAGCAATTAAAGAGGTTCCAGAGCCTGCGAATGGGTCAAATAAATGTGTGCTTCCATTAAGATTTAGATATTTAAGAACTTTTTTTATTAATTCAGGTGAATAACCTTCTTGATAATAAAACCATCTATGAACAGGTAAATTTTTTGTTCTTGAAAAGTTCACTAAAAATTGATATGAAAAATCATAGCGGGTATTAAATTCAACATCTAATTTTTTATATTCATCATAAAAAAAACTGGTTTTATAGTCTTCTTTAGCTTTAAGGTTTGGATAAAACAAAGAAAGTTGTTCTTTAACCTCATTTATTTCATCTTCTATCATATATACTTTTTCCATTACCTTTTACTTTTATTATCACTGTTGTCCGGTAAAAGAATTTTGATTAGATTGAAAAAAGAGGAGCCA
>JACDZI010000139.1 GCA_013426785.1 Rhodocyclaceae bacterium
GGCGGGGCCCACTGAAATTTCCGGCTCATGCTGCTAACTGAGGAAAATAGGTTGAAATTCATCCATGATCGCGCGGCGGCCCACGTGGCATAGCGCCCGGCAGGAAGGTTTCGACGCAGACCATGTGGCCATGACCGCATTTCGGGCAGTCGCGCAGCGACTTGCCGGTGAGCAATTGGTAACGGTCGCGGTAGTCCAGCGGCACATCCGGTACCTCGACAACGGGTGCGGGTTCGGCGAGCAACTGCCGGCACCGGGCGAGTTTGACCGCGCGGTAACGGTTGGCGAGAAGGCCGTAATGCCGGATCCGCTGGAATCCGCCCGGCAGAACGTGTAGCAGGAAGCGGCGCATGAACTCCGGCGCCTCCAGGCGCATCACCTTCGGGCGCGACTCGTGGCGGTAGTCCTTCCAGCGGAAACTGATTTTGCCCTCGCCGAAGTCGATCAGGCGATTGTTGGAGATGGCGACCCGATGCGTGTAGCGACCGAGATACTCAAGGACGTGCTGAGGTCCGCCAAACGACGGCTTGGCGTAAACCACCCACTCGGCGCGTCGAGTGGGAGCCAGATGCCGGGCGAACGCGCGGGGAGCCTGAAGCGGTTCAAGCGCGTTAAAGAAGCGCAGGTGCCCGGCGTCAAAGGCGGCCTGCAACTGCGCCAGAAACAACCGGCGAAACAGCCGCGAGAGCACGCTTGTCAGGATACGTGGCGCAATATCCGGGATGATCTGAAGCACATCCAGTTGGCACTATTGTCGAGCCCCAACGGTCGTGTCTGGCAGGTGACCGAGCCTGCGCAGGATGCGGCTAACCGATTGAAGACATTGAAAATCAAGCCGCCGAAGCCGATCCTGAATCTGGATTGATCGCCTTCCTCGCCTAGATACACACCGATTTCGGCAGCCTTGCCGAATGCCCCGCCCCATATCGCCCTTGAAGCGGGTGTTGCTGCCGTGCAGCGTGACGAAGCCAGTCAGAGCAAAAGTCGTGGCAGTTGGGGCAGCAAGCGCACTGTCACCACCCGCGACAGTCTTGACCAGACCACCGCCCTGGCCACCACCTTCAGTGGCGACCGCGTCAGTCTTGGTGCCGGGCGCGATATCGCCATTACCGGCAGCAACGTCGTCAGCGACAACGGCACGACACTGGCCGCACAAAACAATCTCAACATCGCGGCGGCGACCAATACCACGGTCGAGGGCCACTTCAGGGATGAGAAAAAATCCGGCATCTTCAGTGGCGGGGGGGAATTGGCATCACCATTGGTACACAACAGCAAAGCACCGACCAAAAGGGTGTCACCAAGACAGCCGCCGCTTCGATGGTGGCTTTGAGCAGTTCTTCGACGCCAGCCTCGCCAATGGCGGTACGGAAACGCCCGACTTGGGTGGCATCGCAGAGGAGCTTGGGTTCGTAGTAGGTCTGGCCGCTGAAGTACTGCCAAACAACATTCTCGGCCCAACGCGCAACAACGTCTTCGTCGCTCAGGTTGTAGGCATGCTTGAGGTACAGAAGGGAGGCCATCAGCCGGATCGATAGGCGGGGGCGTCCGGCTTTGCTGATGCCACCCCCAGCGATTTCCAGCGTCGTCCCGAACAGGTCATCGCCGGCAATCACTTTCCCTTCCCGATCCTTGCGAACAAAGGACGGGGCCAAGGCCGTTTCGATCAGTCCCCATGGCATCCGGTTGGCCAGTACCGCCAGTGGATGCTTGAGGTCGATCATCTGCTCCAATCTGGCTCGAAAAAAGTCGTCAGTCATGGCTGCTCTCAGGTCTCGATTTCTCTCAGGTTTCAGACGATTTACAGGACCGACTATGTACGTTTCCGCCGTCCCGCCAGCGCCGACTTTTTCCGCTCGGCAAAACCCGATGGCTATCCCATACCGTGAGATGCCGCTCTGAACGTCGCCTGCCAGAGCGTGCTCAATGGGACCGCCCATAACCCGGGGCCAAAGGGCAGGGTCAGTTCGCCATCGTAGAGGACGATGCCGGCCAAAAAATGATCGTCAGTCAGTGACGCCAGATGCTGCAATCCGGAGAAGTCGCGGCTATTGATGGTAGCCGCAGACTTGACCTCGATGCCGATGAGCTTGCCCTGGGCGTCTTCGATGACCAAGTCGACCTCGCGCTGGTTTTTGTCCCGGTAGTAGGACATGGCATAGCGTCGTTCGGACCAGGTGCAAAATTTAAGCAGTTCGCTGAAGATACAGCTTTCCAGCAAGGGCCCGAAGCGGCTGCGCTGATGAATGGGTGTGATGTCGCCGACTTCCATGATCGCTGCCAGCAAGCCGGAATCGAGGAACTGAAGTTTTGGCGTCTTGACCAACTGGCCCAGTGCGGTTCCTGCCCAGGCGGGCAGACGCTGCAGCAGATACATCTGCTCGAAGACGGCGAGATACTTGCCGACTGTCTTGTGGTCCAGGCCGATCTGGCCACCCAGTTGCGAGAAGTTGCAGAGTTTTCCGGAGACTTGGGCAAGCATTTTCAGCAAGCGCGGCAGGTGCTCCAGCTTGTCCAGCCGGGCAAGATCGCGAATGTCGCGCTTGATCAGCATGTCCAGGTACTGTTGCGCCCACTCCTGGCGCCGCCTTGGCGTTGTGCGCACAATCGCCTCCGGGTAGCCGCCGCGCAACACGCGCTCGACGATATCGCTCTGCCCTGTTGCGGGATACGGCATTTCGCCGAGAAACAGTCGGTCGATCCAGTCATGCACCACCGGGTGCTCGACCGCTGCCAATTCGGCTTGGGAGAGCGGCAGCAGTACCTGGTTTTCGATACGGCCGGCCAGCGAGTCGGCCACCAGCGGTAGCGTCATCAGGTTGGCCGAGCCTGTCAGCAAAAACCGCCCCGGCCGGCGATCGGCATCAACTGCCTGCTTGATCGCCAGCAGCAAGCGGGGGGCGCGCTGAATCTCGTCGATGACCAGCGCGTCGTAACTGCGGATGAGCCCGACCGGATCATCCAGCGCGGCCTGCAATGTCGGCTCGTTATCCAGCGTCAAAAATGTGCGATTGCCCGCCAGCTGCCGCGCCAAGGTGGTCTTCCCGGATTGCCGCGGCCCGCTGATCAGAACCACCGGCGTATCCGCGAGTGCCTCTTCGATGCGCGGCGCAATGAAGCGGGGATACAGAGCATGAGCGGAAGGCGGGGGGGGCATGGCTTATATTAAATGGGAAAATGTTAGCCGCAATATGGGAAGATAATGCCTGTAATTCGGGATGAAAGCAAGCCGACAATCGAAAGTGCGCCGACTTTTTCCGCTAGACGAAACCCATACGCCTGCTCACGGCACCATCACTCACGCGCAGATCATTATCGAGCAGGGAGAATGCTTCGTCGTTCAAGTTGGCACGCAGGGCTGCGCGGCCGACCGCCTCCTGCAAGGTGAGGCGGATGTGGCGCAACGAGAGTCCTTCCATGCGTTCAAGCCAGCTTTCGGGGACCGCATCCGGTATGCCGCTGGCGAGGATCTCGCTCGTAATATCGGCAAACTGCTGCTGAGCGATCTGGCGGCGTTCGGCGGCGGTGGGTGCGCTTACATGAAAGCGACGGAAGGGGCCGTTTCCAGTTTAGAATGCAAAACAGGTTGGCAGAGAGCCCAATCCTATAATCCGCACTGCTACGCCCGCTATCGAAGTGGTGAGAAATTGCCGCGAGTGGGTATCTTGTCTTTCAATAATTTTTTATGGGGTTTTCATGAAACGTCTTTTTTCTCTTGCAGTCTGCACTGCACTAAGGAAACACTGAATAAGTGTTGATTGGAGTGAACGATTTCATTGTCATGCT
>JACDZI010000026.1 GCA_013426785.1 Rhodocyclaceae bacterium
GCCGGGTGGTGTGGGAGGGGATCGGTCAGGTATCCTGACCGCCCCTATCCCGATTTGAAAAGTCGGCGCTGGCGGGACGGCTTCAGTTCCTGGTTTGCCTGCGAAAATCTCCAGCGCGGAATCCGAGCAGCCAGAGCGTAGCGAAATAGGCTAAGCCGCCGCCGGTCACGAGGGCGGACAGGTGCAGGATGCGGGTTAGCGCCGTCGCGGCCAGCCAATCTGCTTCCCTGCCCATGCCGAACCAGAGGGTCAGACTCAGCACAGCAATGGCAACGCCGATTTTCAGGCCGAACGCCAGCCAGCCCGGCTGTGGCAGATAGGTCTGGCGCTGCCGCAAGCCGCAGAACAACATTGCAGCATTCAGGCAGGAGGCTAGTCCGATTGCCAGGGCCAGTCCGGCGTGCTTGAACGGCACGATGAATATCAGGTTCATGGCTTGTGTTGCGGCGAGGGTTAGCAGGGCGATCCTGACCGGCGTCCTGATGTCCTGGCGGGCATAGAAGCCCGGGGCGAGGACCTTGACGAGAATCAGCCCGATCAGTCCGATGCTGTAGGCGACCAGTGCAGTACGGGTTTGCAGGACATCTTCCACGGTGAATGCGCCGTGCTGGAACAGCGTGGCGATCATGGGTACGGCCAGCAGGGCCAGTCCGACCGCTGCCGGGATTGTCAGCAGGAAGGTCAGTCGCAGTCCCCAGTCGAGCAGGGCCGAGAATTCTTGCGGGTCGCCGTCAGTGTGGGCCTTGGAAAGGCTCGGTAGCAGGATAGTGCCGAGTGCCGCACCGAGTAGTCCGGCGGGAAACTCCATCAGACGATCGGCGTAGTACAGCCAAGAGACGCTGCCGGAAGCCAGAAAGGAGGCGAAGATGGTGTTGATCAGCAGGGAAATCTGGGCGACCGATACGCCGAGCACGGCTGGTGCCATCAGAGAGAGGACACGGCGCACGCCGGGATCGCCCGGAGCAAAATCGAAGCGCGGCAAGATGCCGATACGCTTCAAAGCAGGTAACTGAATCGCAAGTTGCAGGATGCCACCGAGAAATACCGCCCAGGCCAGCGCGAGGACCGGTGGATCGAAGTAGGGTGCCGCGAACAGCGCCATGCCAATGAAGGAGAGGTTCAGCAATACCGGGGTGAAGGCGGGCAGGGCGAAGCGGCTCCAGGTATTGAGGATGCCGGCGGCCAGGGCCACGAGCGCCATGAACAGGATGTAGGGGAAGGTGATGCGGGTGAGCGTGACCGTCAGGGCGAATTTGTCGGCGTCGGCCGCAAAGCCGGGAGCGGAGACATACACCAGTAGCGGCGCCCCGATGATGCCCAAGGCGGCGATCAGTAGCACTACCAGGAACAACGCAGTGGCGACCCGATCGACCAGTCGGCGTGTCTCGGCTGCTTCGCGCTGATTGCGGTATTCAGCCAGCAATGGAACGAAGGCCTGCGAAAAAGCACCCTCGGCAAACATGCGGCGCAACAGATTGGGCAGGCGGAAGGCGACGAAAAAGGCATCGGTAAGCATGCCGGCGCCAAAAGCGCGGGCGATGACGAAATCGCGAACAAAACCCAGAATGCGGGAAAGGAGCGTCAGGCTGCTGACGGTGGCCAACGTGCGAAGCAGGTTCATGTTGCGATGGTAATGGTTTGCAAGTCTTGCCAAGACGAGAAAAACGCATGAAAAGCACCTTGCAAACCCGGGCGGGTCTGCTTATAATCCGCGCCTCTTTAATGATCCATTGCTAAACAAGACATGGCCAATACCGTTCAAGCCCGCAAGCGTGCCCGTCAGGCGATCCAGCGTCGCGCCCATAACATGAGTCTCCGCTCGGAATTGCGCACCGCCATCAAGAAGGTCCGCAAGGCCGTCGCCACTGGCGACAAGACCGCTGCTCAAGCAGTCTTCAAGGAATCCCAGTCGGTCATTGATTCCGTCGCCGACAAGAAGATCATTCACAAGAATGCTGCCGCGCGTCACAAGAGCCGCCTGAGCGCAGCCATCAAGTCGATTTAAATCGCGTCCCGAACAAACGGCGGCCCGCCACCCTCATCGGTGTCGGGCCGTTTCATTTTGGCCAGGGCGTGACATTAAGTTCGTTATCGCGGGCAAAATTGACGAGGAAACTGTACGCCATGGGTTCGATGTCGTGGATGCGCCCGTCGACATACACACATTTTTCGCCGTCCAGATCGCCCGGCTGGACATAAGGAGAATAGGTCATGCGGCGTTCTGAACCGAAGGCGGACATAACCCCGCATAACCGATCCGCCCAGTCGCTGGGACGGAATTTCCGCCCGCCCTGCGTGACTCCGATGATTACAAAATTCTCGGCGACGAAAGAATGCATTCAAACCCCATCGTAATTTCCGTGACGGAACCGACAAGGGTTGTCCATCAATGCGATTGATTCTAACAGAAAGCAAATTTCGCTTTCCGGCCGGCGGTGCAGCAGAATCATCGTCAGATGATCTGAAACTGCCATTAAAATAGGGTAGTAGCTTGCATATCTAATTCAAGGCCCCTAATTCAAGGCCCATATACTGTCTCGAACTTATTGAAAGAAAAGTATTTTTCTTGAAGCTTCCTTCTTTCGTGAAATATGGTTTTCGTATCCGTACCCGGCCGGGCATGGTCGTGGATAACCTCATGATCCATGGCCTTGATGAACTTGATGCACAACGTAAGCTACGACAGATGTACCCTGGGTGCGCGATCCTGGAGTGCATCTGCCACACCGGATCGGCTAATGGTGAGTCTACGAACTACGAGAGCGTTCTGGAACTGATCGTCCGGTAAGAGCCGCCTGGTTTCCTAAAGAAAACCGCTGACACGCAATTCGTCAAGTAGTTCGAGGTAGTCCTGAGCCCCCCGACTGGTCGGGGCGTGCGTGAAAATGTCTCGGTTCATTGCTGGTGATTCAGCAACAGCGACGTTCTCGGAAATTACCGTAGTGCAGACATCGTCACCGAAAGCCTCTTTCATTTTTTCGGCTATCTCGAAACTCAGGCGCCGACGGCGGTCGAACCGCGTCAACAAGTAACGGCGTTCAACCCTTTTCTTGAGAACCGGTTCCAGCGCCTTGAGGGTGCGTTCGATCTGCTGTGCGCCTCGCATGCTCAGGTGATCGGATGACACTGGAACCAGTAGACGATCCGCGGCAAAAACGGCGTTAAGGGACAGGACACCCAGATACGGGCAGCAGTCGATTACAGTGAGTTCTGCGGCGGCGGCGGGTACGTAGGTCGCTGCCTTCAACTCATGGAGACCATGATTCAAGCGATTGAGGATGTGTGGCCCCTTGCCGAAGAGCGAGTCAACCTTGATGAGTTCGGTGTGCGCCCGAATAAGCCAGCCCACTGTGGGCCACTCGATCACCAATTCGGAAAGCGGGCGATTGTGCTGGTATAGCGAGAAGACACTCGATCGTGCATCGATATTCCGATTGTCCTGAATAAAGGTCAGATGGGCCTGCGGGTCAAGATCGACCAGTAGGCAAGGTGTGCTTCGCTGGGCCGATGCGGCGGCAAGATTGAGCGCTGTGGTCGTTTTTCCGACCCCGCCTTTCTGATTGAAAATCGTAACGCGCAAGATTGTTCCCGGATGATGTGTCATGCATCGAATGCACGACGAGGTTAATCCCTCCCAGGTCGCCGCAGTGTCTCTAGGTCAGGCCTATACATGCCGTAATTTTTCACTTATGATCCCATTCCCGCACAATACGGTGGCCACGGTACCGAGGCTGCCGTCTTTTTTTTCGATGCAGCTTTCGCGGAGCTAACCATGTCGCACCTAATGAAAAATTATGCCCGACAGGCCGTGGCGTTTACTCACGGCGAAGGTTGCAGCCTGTTTGACGAGCAGGGCAGGCGATACCTTGATGGTCTGGCTGGCATCGCCGTGAATACCCTAGGCCACAATCATCCGCGCCTCGTTGCCGCGCTAGGTGATCAGATCAGCCGCATGATCCATGTGTCGAATCTTTATAACGTCAGGGAACAGGAATCACTGGCCGACCGGCTAGCCTTACTCTCAGCCATGGACCAGGTGTTTTTCTGCAATTCCGGCTGCGAGGCGAACGAGGCTGCCATCAAGCTGGCGCGCCTGTTTGGACACCAGAAAGGCATCGATCAGCCGGCGATTGTCGTCATGGAACATGCTTTTCATGGCCGTACCCTCGCCACGCTCTCGGCGACGGGAAACCGCAAGGTGCAGGCCGGCTTCGAGCCGCTGGTTTCGGGTTTTGTGCGCGTTCCCTTCGACGACCTGGCTGCCATCGAACATGTAGCGGCGAATAACCAGAACGTGGTTGCCGTGCTGTTCGAGCCGGTGCAAGGCGAGGGTGGCATCAACGTCTGCCATGACGAATTTATGCGCGGTCTGCGCCGTATTTGCGATGCCAAGGGCTGGCTCTTCATGGTGGATGAAGTGCAATGCGGTATCGGCCGAACGGGTACCTGGTTCGCCCACCAGCATGCCGGCATCAAGCCGGATGTGATGACCCTGGCGAAGGGTCTTGGCTCCGGTGTGCCGGTCGGTGCCTGCCTGACGGCTGGGGTGGCGACTGACGTGTTCAAGCCCGGCAATCACGGTTCCACCTTCGGCGGCAATCCGCTGGCATGCGTTGCCGCGCTGACGACCCTTGCCGTGCTGGAAGAAGACAATCTGCTGGTTCGAGCTGTCGGGTTGGGCGAACATATCCGTGCCCGCTTGCGCGAGCGGCTGTCCGGCCATCCAGCCATCGTCGATATCCGTGGCAACGGCTTGATGATTGGCATAGAACTCGACCGACCATGCAGCGCACTGGTGGCAGCCGGCCTGGAGGCCGGCATCCTGATCAATGTGACGGCCGACCGTGTGGTGCGGTTGTTGCCGCCGCTGGTGATGAGTGATGACGAGGCGGATGAACTCGTCGATACCTTGGCGGTGGTCATCAAGCAGTTATTGGCAGTTTGAGGAATGCCCCATGAGCGCTCCAAGGCATTTCCTGCAATTCAAGGATTTCACCCGCACCGAATTCGATTACCTGTTCGAACGGACGAAAACCATCAAGCAGCGTTTCAAGGCTTACCAGAAGTACTGGCCGCTCGAGGATCGCACGCTGGTGATGATCTTCGAGAAGGCCAGTACGCGTACCCGCCTCTCGTTCGAGGCTGGCATGCAACAACTGGGCGGGTCGGCGATCTACCTCAACACGCGCGATTCTCAACTCGGTCGCGGCGAGCCGGTCGAGGATGCGGCCGAGGTGATCTCGCGCATGAGCGACGTCGTGATGATCCGCACTTTCGAGCAGGCCATCATCGACCGGTTTGCCGCGCATTCGCGCGTACCGGTGATCAACGGCCTGACCAACGAATACCACCCCTGCCAGATCATGGCGGACATCTTCACCTTCATCGAGCAGCGTGGCCCGATCCAGGGCAAGACGGTGGCTTGGATCGGCGACTCGAACAACATGTGCAATACCTGGCTACAGGCTGCGGAAGTGCTGGATTTCAATGTGCGTGTGTCGACGCCGCCCGGCTACGAGGTTGAGCCCGAACGGGCCGGCCTCTATGGCACCGACCATTTCGAGCAGTTTGCCGACCCGATGGCTGCGGCGCGCGGTGCGGATCTGGTGACGACCGACGTATGGACCTCAATGGGTTTCGAGGCGGAGAACGAGGCGCGCATCAAGGCCTTCAAGGACTGGCAGGTGGATGGCGAGATGATGCGTGTGGCCAAGCCGGAAGCCGTGTTCATGCACTGCCTGCCGGCGCATCGTGGCGAGGAAGTGTCGGCGGAAGTGATCGACGGGCCGCAGAGCGTGGTGTGGGATGAAGCGGAAAACCGCCTACACACGCAGAAGGCCCTGCTGGAATATGTCGTGTTGGGACAAGTCAAGGAATAAGGGAAAGTCATGGCAAAAGCAAAGAGCAAATCGGACATCAACAAGGTCGTATTGGCCTACTCGGGCGGGCTCGACACCTCGGTGATTCTCAAGTGGCTGCAGGACACCTACGGCTGCGAAGTCGTCACTTTCACCGCCGACCTCGGCCAGGGCGAGGAACTGGAGCCAGCGCGCGCCAAGGCGCTGAAGTTCGGCATCCAACCGAAAAATATCTTCATCGACGACCTGCGCGAGGAGTTCGTGCGCGACTTTGTCTTCCCGATGTTCCGCTGCAATACCATCTACGAAGGCGAATACCTGCTCGGCACCTCGATTGCCCGGCCACTGATCGCCAAGCGTCTGGTCGAGATCGCCCGCAAGACTGGTGCGCAGGCCATTTCTCACGGCGCCACCGGCAAGGGCAACGACCAAGTGCGCTTTGAACTCGGTGCCTATGCGCTGATGCCCAACATCAAGGTGATCGCTCCCTGGCGCGAGTGGGATCTGCTGTCACGCGAGAAACTGATGGCCTATGCAGAGGCGAACGGCATCCCGGTCGACATGAAGCACAAGAAGGGCGGCTCACCCTATTCGATGGACGCCAACCTGCTGCACATCTCCTACGAAGGCCGCCACCTCGAAGACCCGGCCGTAGAAGCCGAGGAGTCGATGTGGCGCTGGACCGTCGCGCCGGAGAAGGCGCCAGCGAAGCCCGAATACCTCGACCTCGAATTCGCCAGGGGCGACCTGGCGGCGATCAACGGCAAGAAGATGAAGCCGCATGAATTGCTCGCCACGCTTAACCAGATCGGCGGCAAGCATGGCATCGGCCGCCTCGATCTCGTCGAGAACCGTTATGTCGGCATGAAGTCGCGCGGCTGTTACGAAACCCCCGGCGGCACCATCCTGCTTAAGGCGCACCGCGGCATCGAGTCGGTCTGCCTCGACCGCGAGGTGGCGCACCTCAAGGACGACCTGATGCCGCGCTACGCCAGCCTGATCTACAACGGCTACTGGTGGAGTCCCGAGCGCAAGGCGCTGCAGGTGCTGATCGACCACACGCAGCAGAGCGTCAATGGCTGGGTGCGCGTCAAGCTCTACAAGGGCAGCGTGTCGGTGGTCGGCCGCGATTCGAAGACCGATTCGCTGTTCGACCCGACCATCGCCACCTTCGAGGACGATGCCGGCGCCTATGACCAGAAGGATGCGGCGGGCTTCATCAAGCTGAACGCCCTGCGCCTGCGCATTGCCGAAAAGGCCCGCCTGAAGCGAGCCAAGAAAAAGTAAATGTTCGGCTTTACTGAAGAGCAGGTCGCCGGGTTCGGCATGACCTTCGGCCTTGGTGCTTTCATGCTGTACATGCTCTTCATCATCGGCGAACTGGCCTACAAGTCCAAGGCCGGCAAGACCGGGACGTTCGTCCTGTTCTTCGTGCTGGCCTTTGGCATGCTTGGCTTCGTCGCCAAAAACATCATCGAGAAAATGTGGGGAATCTGACATGCAATTCGACAACATTTCCGTCATCAAAAAAGCCAACGTCTATTTCGACGGCAAGTGCGTCAGTCATACCGTGCAGTTCGCCGATGGCACCAGGAAGAGTATCGGTGTGATCCAGCCGGCGACGCTGACCTTCAATACCAGCGTGCCCGAGATCATGGAAACAGTGGCCGGTGCCTGCCGTTACCGCATAAAGGGCGAGGACTGGAAGATCTGTGCGGCTGGCGAGTCTTTCAGTGTGCCGGGCAACTCGTCCTTCGACATCGAAGTGACCGAGCCTTATCACTACGTCTGCCATTTCGGTTGAACGGAGCAGCGCCATGTCTTCTTTTGACATTACTTCCGAAGCCGATCTCGTCGCACTCAAGAACGCCGTCGATGTCGCCGGCCGCCACATTGGCAACCGCTACGATTTCAAGGGCTCCAGCGCCAAGGCCGAACTGAACGAGAAGGACAAGCTCATCACGATCTGGGGCGACTCGGAATTCCAACTGGGGCAGATCAAGGACATCCTCTTCCCCGAGATGGAGAAGAAGGAACGCGAAAGCACCAAGCGGCTCGATGCCGGCGACGTGCAGACCATTTCGGGCAACAAGGCCAAGCAGGAACTCAAGATCAAGAGCGGCATCGAGCAGGAACTGGCAAAGAAGATCGTCAAGCTGGTCAAGGACAGCAAGATCAAGGTGCAGGCCAGCATCCAGGGCGATGCGGTGCGCGTGGCCGGTGCCAAGCGCGATGACCTACAGGCCGCGATCGCGCTGGTCAAGAAGACCATCACCGATTACCCGCTGGAGTATGGCAACTTCAGGGACTGAACGTTCCCCGTATTGCCGTCCCGCCAGCGCCGCCTTTTACTGGAGGCCGGCGATCCAGCGCGTGTAAAGCCGGTCGGCGGCCACGCGCATCGCCGTTAGGCGGGCGTCGACGTTCTCCATCATCTGCTCCGGCGTGAGTACGGACGAGCTCGGATTGGCGCACTCGTCGGCCCACTGGCGGCACCACAGGCGGATCATGGCTTCGGTCATCTCGACGTGGCATTGCATGCCAAGATGCGGGCCGAGGACGAAAGCCTGGTTTTCGCACCAGGCGCTTTTCAGGATGCGCGTCGCGCCGATCGGGACCGAAAAGGTTTCGCCGTGCCAGTGGAAGGCGTCGAAGGCGGAGATATCGCCCAGCCAGTCTTGCGCTGCCGCGTCGGTGGTTTCGACCCGGCCCCAGCCGATTTCCTTGACCGGGTTCTTCGTGACACTGCCGCCAAGCGCCTTGCTCATGAGTTGGCCGCCAAGGCAGTGGCCAATGATGGGAATGTCGGCGCTGACGGCACGGCGGATCAATTCGAACAGGGGCGGCAGCCAGGGCAGGTCGTCATTGACGCTCATCGGCCCGCCCATGAAACACAAGCCTGCGAATGGCTGCAGCGTGTCTGGCAGAGGTTCGCCGGCATCGATGCGGATCAGTTCCCGGGAAATGCCGTGGGCTTCGAGGAAAGTGGCAAAATAGCCGGGACCTTCTCCGGGACTGTGACGAAAGATGGCAACTGGTTTCATGTGCAAGAAAAAGAGAGTCCGATTGGCGCATTGTATCGTCTGCCTACTGGCCTGCTGGGGAACGAATGTGGTTGCCACAGATGTCGTGCTGGTCGGTTTATTGCCCGGCAGGGCGCTGGTCGTGGTCGATGGCGGTAACCGGCAGATGGTCAAGGTCGGCGAAAAGACGACTGAAGGAGTGAAACTGGTTTCGAATAAGCCAGGTGCCGCTGTTTTTGAGGTCGAGGGCAAGCAGCGGCGCTTGCAGATCGGCCAGAGCATCGTTTCTTCCGCCGCTGCCGAAAAACCCGCTACCACCCTGACGGCCGATGCGCAGGGCCATTATCTGGCCCAAGGCAGTATCAATGGTGCGTCGATGCGCTTTCTCGTCGATACCGGGGCGACCTTCATTTCCCTGGGGGCGGCCGATGCAAAGCGTGCCCATATCGATCCGTTGAAGGGCATACCGGGCATATCAATGACGGCAAACGGTCCGGCGCGCGTCTGGAAGGTCAAACTTTCGAGTGTGAAGCTTGGCGGCATCTCGCTATCCGATGTCGATGCGACGGTGCATGAGAAGGATATGCCGGTCGTCCTGCTCGGCATGAGCTTCCTCAACCGCATGGACATTCGCCGCGACGGCATGTCGATGACCCTGACGCAACGTTATTGAGGTTGGATCAAATCTGCCATGCCGATTACCATCGAATGGATTCGTCAGTGCATGCAGAACGGCAGTTGCCCGGAGGTACATGAGCCGGAGTTAACTACCGGCACGCCTACGCTTTCGGCCGTGCTGATTCCGGTCATTACCCGTCCCAGTGGGCTGACCGTGCTGTTGACACAGCGGACCGCCCACTTGCGCGATCATGCCGGGCAAGTCAGCTTTCCCGGCGGGCGCTGCGAACCGGGAGATGTATCGCCTGTGGCGACGGCCTTGCGCGAGAGCGACGAGGAAGTGGGCATCCGGCCTGGCCAAGTTGAGGTGCTAGGCAGATTGCCCGACTATTTCACCAGCACCGGCTTTCGCGTCACGCCGGTGGTTGGGGCGGTAACGCCGCCGCTCAACTTGCGGCTCGATGACTTCGAGGTGGCCGATGTGTTCGAACCGCCTCTGGCATTCTTCCTCGATGCGGCGAACTATCGCCGGGAAGCCATCGACTATCAGGGGGCGCGACGCGAATACTGGGCGGTACCCTGGCAAGGACGCTTCATCTGGGGTGCGACTGCGGGCATGCTGGCCTGCCTGCGCGATTGCCTGCGGCGAGTGTGATATCTTCGCGACGCCCCGACACCCCATCCTTTCATGACGTTCCTCAGCATCTTTTGCGTTCTTTTTCTTGAGCAGTTGCAGGCATCGCCAATCGGGCGGGTGCGGTCGATTCTGGGCGTCCATGCGGATTTTCTCGAGCGCCAGTTCAATGGTGGCGAGCGCCATCATGGCATGACGGCCTGGGCCGTCGGGGTGGCACTGCCTGCTCTGATTATTCTGATCATGCAACTGGCCCTGGCGTGGCTAAACTCCTTGCTCGGCTTGGTATTCGACATTGCGGTGCTTTACTTGGCCATGGGCTTTCGCCAGTTCAGCCATTACTTCACCGATATTCGCCTGGCCTTGCGCATGGGTGAGATCGACCGCGCCCGGCAACTGCTGGCAGAGTGGCGTTGCCAGTCCGGTGATCGGCTGAGGCCGGCCGAGATTGCCCGGCTGTCGATCGAGCAGGGAATCTTGTCCTCACATCGTTATGTGTTTGCCCCGCTATTCTGGTTCATGCTGCTAGGCCCGGCGGGAGCGGTCCTTTATCGCCTGAGCGCCTTTTTGGTTGAACGCTGGCCGGCAGGATCTGTCGTCGCCGGCGAGCCGGATCACTTCAGTCGGTTTGCGTTGCAGATGTTTCAGGCGATCGACTGGATGCCAGCGCGGCTGACGGCAGTGACCTTCGCGATCGTCGGCGATTTTGAGGACGCCGTATATTGCTGGCGTGCCCAAGCCAGTCAATGGCCGGATGCCGCCTCCGGTATACTGCTCTCGAGCGGTGCTGGTGCTCTCGGAGTCAGGTTAGGCCTGCCCCTGCCCGATGCCGCCGGAATCGATGCCCGGCCCGAACTTGGTCTGGGCGAGGAAGCCGATATCGAACATTTGCAGAGCGCGATCGGTCTGGTCTGGCGTGCCCTAATTTTGTGCCTGCTGCTGCTTGCCTTGCTGACTGTGGCAAGCTGGGTGGGAGCCTAGTTTCATAACGAATCATCAACCGGGAGTCGAAAAAATGTCGAATAAGGAAGTCGTCGTTCTGAGCGCGGTGCGCTCCGCCGTTGGGGCCTTCGGAGGTTCTCTCAAGGATATGGAACCGGCCGATCTGGGCGGTCTGGTGGTCAAGGAAGCGATCGCGCGTGCCGGCGTTGATCCCAAGCAGGTCACCTTTGCCACAGTTGGCAACTGTATCCCGACCGAAGCGCGCTATGCCTATGTCTCGCGCATCGCCACCATTCAGGGCGGTATGTCGATGGATTCGACCGTGTTCGCGGTCAATCGCCTGTGCGGTTCGGCCCAGCAGGCCATCGTCAGTTCGGCGCAGGCCATCATGCTTGGCGATGCCGACTTCGCCCTCGGCGGCGGGGTCGAAGTGATGTCGCGCGGTGCCTACCTGCTACCGGCCCTGCGTTCCGGCGCCCGCATGGGCGACACCCAGGCCATCGATGCGATGGTGGCCGTACTGACCGACCCCTTCGGTGTCGGCCATATGGGCATGACGGCTGAAAACCTGGCGACTAAGTATGGTATTAGCCGCGAAGAGCAGGACGCCTTCGCCTGCGAATCCCAGGCACGCGCCGCCAAGGCGGTCGCCGAAGGTCGCTTCAAGTCTCAGATCGTCCCGATCACCCTCAAGTCGCGCAAGGGCGATGTGGTGTTCGATACCGACGAACATCTCAAGCCGGCGACCACCCTGGAAACCTTGGCCAAGATGCGCCCTGCCTTCAAGAAGGATGGCTCGGTCACTGCCGGTAACGCCTCCGGCATCAACGATGCGGCCGCCTTCCTGGTGCTGGCTGATGCCGCCAAGGCGGTAGCCGGTGGACACCAGCCGATTGCCCGTCTGGTCGCTTACGCCATCGCTGGCGTGCCGAACGACTTAATGGGCGAAGGCCCGATCCCCTCGTCCAAGGCGGCCCTACAGAAGGCTGGCCTGACCCTCGACCAGATGGATGTGATCGAGTCCAACGAAGCCTTTGCGGCGCAGTCGATCACCGTGGCTCGTGCTCTCGGCCTTGATTCGATCAAGACCAACCCGAACGGCGGTGCCATCGCCATCGGCCACCCGGTCGGTGCCACCGGCAGCGTGATCGTCACCAAACTGCTGCATGAAATGATTCGTGTCAATGGCCGTTATGGCATGGCGACGATGTGCATCGGTGGTGGTCAGGGCATTACCACCATATGGGAGCGCGTGTAAGACTGAAAAATGGATGAGGCGGATTTCATCGAGGAAACCCTGTCGAGCGAACAGGTCTTCGATGGTCGCCTCCTCAAGGTTTACGCTGACCGGGTGCGACTGCCGGACGGCAAGGAGTCGACACGCGAGATCATCCGCCATCCCGGTGCGGTCGTGATCGTTGCCGTACTCGACAACGGCAGGCTGTTGTTCGAGCGCCAGTTCCGTTATCCGCTGCGGCAGGTGTTCCTGGAAATGCCAGCCGGCAAGATCGATGCCGGTGAACATACGCTCGATACGGCGCGGCGCGAGCTACGTGAAGAGACCGGTTACAAGGCGAAATTCTGGCGCCATCTCGGTACCATGCACCCAGCCATCGGCTATGCCGACGAACGTATCGAGATTTTCTGGGCGCAGGGCCTGAGTTACGTCGGTGCGGAACTCGATCACGACGAGATTCTTGAAGTTTCCGAACTGACTGTAGCCGATGCGTTGCTCGCCGTCCGCGATGGCGAGATCACCGACGCCAAGACCATCACCGCCCTGCTGTGGGCCGAGAAGACCTTGTCCGGCGAGTGGCCGCTGCCCGTTTAGCGGACGCGTAGAATGTAACGACCAACAATAGCCGTCATCCTATTAGGCGGTATCGAAGAGGAGTCGATTTCGATGGGTACCCCCGCCCCGGCTGGGACAGCATCGCCCAAGGCAGACAGTGACGGAACTTCCCGCCTGCTGGCACTTGACATTTTTTCCGCAGTGTCGGCTAGCCTGGCCGACGAGGATGATGTCGAGGAACTGCTGGGCCGTTTTCTCGGCACCATGCTGCGCCTGACCAAGGCCAATGCGGGCGCCGTGCGCGTGGTGACGACCGACGGAAAACACCTGCGGCTGGTGGCGGCGCGCGGCCTGCCGCCGGAAGTGGTGGAACGCGAGCGACTGGTGCCCATCGATTGCGGCCAGTGCGGCAATGCCATCGCCGATAACCGCACCCGCTACGAAATCGACCTGCAGCAGTGCGCGCTGCGAACACGCCATCCCTATTTCGAGCACGATTGCCAAGCGATGGTGGTGGTGCCGCTGCAGCATGGCGGTCAGTTGCAGGGTACCTACAACCTGTTCCTGCAGGAACGCTTCGAACTGCCTGAAGAGGTGGTGTTGCTGTTCTGCTCGATCAGTGAACACCTCGGCATGGCACTGGAAAATGCGCGCCTCAAGCGCGAGAACCTTCGCATCCGGCTGATGAATGAGCGGCAGATGATGGCCGCCGAAGTACACGATTCGCTGGCGCAGACGCTCGCCTACATGAAGATGCGCATGGCCCTGTTGCAGGATGCCCTGCGCGACGAAAACGCCGAGGGCGCCAACAAGTATGCCGGCGATGTCGGTCACGCGCTCGACGAAGCGTACAGCCAGTTGCGCGAACTGCTCGGCCAGTTTCGCAACCGCATGGACCCACTCGGCCTGCAACATGCGCTGGCTGGTCTGGCCAGCAATTTCCGCGAGCGCACCGGCATTGCCTGCGATTTTTCCAACCGCGTCGCTGACTTGCGCGTCTCGGTCGACCAGGAAGCCCAGGTCTTCTTCATTGTTCAGGAAGCACTGGCGAACGTCGGTCGTCATTCCCAGGCGACGCAGGCCCAGCTTATTCTTGAAGGTGCCGGTGACCACTACATGATCACGCTTGACGACAATGGCCGTGGCGGTCAGGACATTGCTCTTGCCTGTGCTTCCGTGGACGATGGCGAGAAACCGCCCCGAAGCGACCATTTTGGCTTGTCGATCATGCGCGAACGGGCACGGTTGATCGGTGGCCGGGTCGAGGTGGCCGACCTGGTGGCCGGTGGCTTCCGCGTGCGTCTGACTTTTCCGGCGATGAGCCTGGCTACTAACGGGGACTAAGCATGAGCCCGATTCGTGTTTTGCTGGTCGATGACCACACCCTGTTTCGCAAGGGCCTGGCGGAACTGCTGGAGCAGCGGGGGGCGATTCGCATCGCCGGCATTGCCGGCAACGGCGACGACGCTTTGCAACTGCTCAGGAAAACCGAAGCCGATGTCATCATCACCGACCTCAACATGCCGCCCCACGGTGGTTTGGCGTTGCTGCGGGAAGTGCGTGCGAGCGGCTGGCGTGGCCCGGTGCTGGTACTGACCGTCAGCGATGCCGAGGAGGATCTGGCTAGCGCGATGAGCGCCGGGGCGCAGGGCTACCTGCTCAAGGACATGGAGCCCGACGATGTCGTCGATGCCGTGCAGCGCGCGGTGCGCGGCGAGACGGTCGTGGCACCGGCCATGACGCTGAAACTGGTGCACCTGTTGCAGAGCGGTTCGCAGCCGCCCAAGGTCGATGCCTTGCAGCAACTGACGGCACGCGAGCGGGAAATTCTCAACTATCTGGCGCAGGGCCTCTCCAACAAAGCGATCGCCCGGGTGCTCGACATCAGCCACGACACGGTCAAGCTGCATGTTCGCCACATCCTCGCCAAACTCAACCTGACCTCGCGGGTCGAGGCGGCCGTCTTCGCGGTGGAGCAGAAGGCCAGCCAGTCCGGTCGTTCGCGCTAGCGCGCCATCTTCAAGTCGCGCCGGACAAGGCTGGTGCGCATGCGATAATGGTCCATTGCGGCCGACCCGGCCCTGCCTTTTCAACTCGCCTCGAGCGAGCATCCCCATGACAAAAACGATCGACAGCTTTGCGGCGCTCAAGCTGCCCGCCCCGCTCCTGTCCTCCCTCATTGAGGTTGGCTACGAAACTCCGTCGCCCATCCAGGCGGCCTGCATCCCCCTGTTCCTGGCCGGGCGCGATCTGCTTGGCGAGGCGCAGACCGGTACCGGCAAGACGGCGGCCTTTGCCCTGCCACTGCTGGCACGGCTCGATCTGGCCAAGAAGGTTCCGCAGGCGCTGGTGTTGACGCCGACGCGCGAACTGGCGATCCAGGTCGCCGAGGCCTTCCAGAAATACGCCCATAACATGCCCGGCTTTCATGTGCTGCCGGTCTATGGTGGCCAGAGCATGGTGATCCAGCTGCGCGCGCTGTCGCGCGGAGCTCACATCATCGTCGGCACGCCCGGCCGCATCATGGATCACCTCGAACGCAAGAGCCTCAACCTCGACGGCCTGCAGACGCTGGTGCTCGACGAGGCTGATGAAATGCTGCGCATGGGCTTCATCGACGATGTCGAGTGGATTCTCGAACACACCCCGGCAGCGCGCCAGACGGCGCTGTTCTCGGCGACCATGCCCGATCCGATCCGCCGCATTGCCCAACGCTATCTGCGTGATCCGCAGGAGGTGAAGATTCGTTCGGCGACGACGACGGTGGCCGCCATCAAGCAGCGTTACTGGCAGGTGCGCGGTGCCGACAAGCTCGAAGCGCTGACGCGCATGCTCGAGGTGGAAGAAGATTTCGAAGCCGCCCTGATTTTTGTGCGCACCAAGACGGCGACCATCGACCTGGCGGAAAAACTCGAAGCACGCGGCTACGAAGCGGCGGCGCTGAACGGCGACATGACGCAGGGCCTTCGCGAGCAGGTGGTCGAACGCCTGAAGAGCGGCAGCCTCGACATCGTCGTCGCCACCGACGTGGCGGCGCGCGGCCTTGACGTGCCGCGCATTTCGCACGTCATCAACTACGACGTGCCCTACGATACCGAAGCCTACGTGCACCGCATCGGTCGCACTGGGCGGGCCGGGCGGGTCGGCAGTGCCATCCTGTTCGTCGCGCCTCGCGAGATGCGTATGCTCAAGGCCATCGAACGCGCCACACGCCAGCCGATCGAACCGATTAACCTGCCGACGCGCGGCGAGGTGGCCGAACGCCGCATCGCGCAATTCCGCCAGCAGATCCTTGACGTACTGGCCGAGGAAAACCTCGACTTCTTTTACGAGGTAGTGCGGCGCATGGAAAGCGAGGAAAACCTCGCCACGCGCCAGATCGCCACCGCGCTGGCCTTCTTGGCCCAGCGCGAACGGCCGCTGCGCCCCGATGGCGTCGAAATGCCGGCATCGATGATGCGCGAGGAACCGGTCAAGGCCGCACCACCCGTAGCACGCGCTATTCCATCTGCAACTGCCGTCCTGCCAGTGCCGACTTTTCAGGCCGCCGAGCGCAAGCCGCGCGAAGAAGCGCCGGTGGTCAGGGAACGTAAGGAGCGTCCCGCACCGCGTGATTTCGGCAATGCGCCGCTGGTGCGTTATCGCATCGAGGTGGGCAAGAACCAGGGCGCGATGCCCAAGGAAATCGTCGGCGCCATCGCCAACGAAGGTGCCATCGACGGCAAGCTGATCGGCCAGATCAACCTGTTCGACGACTACAGCACGGTCGAGTTGCCCGAGCTGCCGTCCGAATTGATCGACATCCTACGGCGCACGCGCGTCAAGCAGTTGCCGCTGAAAATCCGCCCGGCCGCACCCGGCGAAGGCGACAAGCCGAGCTTCAGCAAATCGACGCCGCGCAAGTCATACGATAAGTCCGAGCGCCGTCCCCGCGCGGACGATGCAGCACGCCCGGCTCGATCGGACCGTCCTGCCAGCGCCGACTTTTCCAAGCGGCCACCCTATCGGGATGACAAAAAGCCGGCTTTTGGCAAGCCCACCGGTGGAAAACCCGCATTTGGCAAACCCGCCTTCAGCAAACCGGCCGGGAAGCCCCGGCCACGCTGAACTTTACTGGCTCGACTGGCTAGCGCAGGTCGAGCCAGTGCCAGTCGTCACCGCTGCAGGCGAGGGCATTGCCACGGTCGGCCGGCCAATCGCCCAACACCCAACGCTGGCAAAGCGCTCCTTCAACTTCATGGGTGTGGCAGCCCTGAAGGTGCGTGTGGCCGTGGATCAGGGCGCGGGCCTGATGCCGGGCCATCAGGCGGATGACGGCTTCCTCGTTGACATCCATGATCGCCATCGGCTTGCCGTATTTTTCCGCTTCACTGCGCGCGCGCAATGCCGCGATTTCCTGTTTCCGATCGGCCAGTGATCGCGCCAGAAATGCGGCCTGCCAGTCCGGTACGCGCACGCTGGCGCGAAAGCGCTGGTAATCTGCATCGTCCGTACACAGGCAGTCGCCGTGCGTCAGCAGGATCGGCAAGCCGTTGAGGTCGTACCGGCAGGGATCGGGCAGCAGGGTGACTCCGGCCACGGCGGCAAATCGTTCGCCGAAGAGAAAATCGCGGTTGCCGGCCATGAAGGCGATCGCGACGCCAAGCGCGGACAGGCTGCGCAAGGCTGCGACGATGTGCTGGTTGAACGGATCGTCGAGGTCGTCGTCGCCGGCCCAGTAATCGAACAGGTCGCCCAGGATGGTGACACGCTGCGCGTCGCGCGCATCGCCGGCAAGAAACTTCAGGAAGCGCTCGACCGTGGCCGGCTCGTGCGCGGAGAGATGCAGGTCGGAAATGAAGAGTTCCGACCCGCGGTCCTGCATCAGATGACCTCGGCCTTCTCGATCACCACGTCTTCGGTGGGCACGTCCTGATGGAAACCCTTGTTGCCGGTTCTGACGCCCTTGATCTTGTCGACGACATCCATGCCTTCAACGACGCGCGCGAACACGCAGTAGCCCCAGCCTTGGCCTGACGGCGCACTATGGTTGAGAAAGTCGTTATCAGCAACATTGATGAAGAACTGCGCCGTGGCTGAGTGCGGCTCGGAGGTGCGCGCCATGGCGACGGTGCCGCGATCATTTTTCAGGCCATTGGCGGCCTCGTTCTCGATCGACTTTTGCATGCTTTTTTCCTTCATGCCGACGCCCATGCCACCACCCTGGATCATGAAGCCATCGATGACGCGGTGGAAGATCGTGCCATCGTAGTGGCCGGACTCGACATAGGCAAGAAAGTTGGCGGCCGTCTTCGGCGCCTTTTCGCTTTCGAGTTCGAGGGTGATGACGCCGTGGTTGGTGGTGAGCTTGATCATTTCGCTGCTTCCTTTGGAGTGATGAGAGTGGCGGACTGGATGACGATCGGCGTGGTCGGCACGTCACGGAACATCCCGGAGGCGCCGGTACTGGCCTTGCCGATTTTCTGGACGACATCCATGCCCTGCACCACCTTGCCGAACACGGCATAGCCCCAGCCGTCACGAGAGGGGTAGTCCAGCGGTGCGTTGTTGACCAGGTTGATGAAGAACTGCGCCGAGGCCGAGTGCGGGTCGGACGTGCGCGCCATGGCGATGGTGCCGGGCAGGTTCTTGAGCCCGTTCTTGGCTTCGTTCTGGATGGCCGGGCGTGTTGCCTTCTCTTTCATGCCCGGCTCGAAACCGCCACCCTGGATCATGAAGCTGTCGATGACGCGATGGAAAATGGTGCCGTTGTAAAAGCCGTCCTTGACGTATTGCAGGAAATTCTCGGTCGTCTTCGGTGCCTTCTCGGCATCGAGTTCGAGGACGATCACGCCCTGGCTGGTCTTGAGTTCGACCTGCGGGTTGGCGGCCCAGGCGGTGGAAAGGCAAAAAACGGACAGCAGGACAAGCAGTTTTTTCATGGTGACTCCGATGGGGAAAATAGGGACGTCGGGGGATGTCAGGCGGCGTCTTCGGAGACGATTTTCCAGCGGCCGCCATCCTTGATCCAGTACTGGCGCTTCTGCATCCGGTTCGACAGATTGCTGCTCAGGTAATCCTGCTCGAAGGTAACGACCACGTAGTCGTCCTTGCCCGGATTGCGGAACATGCTGATATTGTTGGTGGCGACCTTGATCCACTGCTTGCCGGCGTTGACCTTTTTCTTTTGGGCGAGCCAGGCGTCCAGATCCTTGCCGTCGCTCTTGAAGTCGCGCGCATAGTGGCTAGCGTAGCGCTCGAGGTCGAGGCTTTCCCAGTCGCGGCGCCATTCGTCAATCATCGTCAGCAGCGACTGGCGTTCCGTCTGCCAGTCGTCGAGCGATAGCCACTCGATACTGTTGCTGATGATGACCGGCGTGGAGCCAATCTGCAGATTCTTCGCCAGCGCATCAAGGTCGGTATTGGCGAGCACGACGCAGCCATCGGAGGCCTTGGGCGGGCGCGAAAAGGTGTCGGAGGGCGTGCCATGCAGCCAGATGCCGTGGCCCTTGCGCCCCATCTTCTTGTCCCACTCGTTGGGATAATTGAGCGGATAGGCACCGTTCCCATAGAGGTCCGGAAGCTTCTGGCGCGGCAGGCTGGAGGTGACGTGATAGACACCGATGGGCGTTTTCTTGTCGCCTTCGGTCAGCTTTTCGACGCCAAGCTTGCCGTGCGAGATGTAGTAATCGGCGACAAAGCGCGGCGTGCCATTATCGTTCTGGTAGAGATAGAGACGGGCTTTCTGCGTATCGACGACCACGGCGTGCTTCTGGTCGGACCGCAACTGCACCAGGTAGCGGGGTACCTGGCTTTCCGTCGGCTTGTTCTTGTAAGCCCGCAGGCGGGCGATGGCTTCTTCGCGCAGGTCGGCAACCTGTTCCTCGGCGACTCTGGGGCCACCCTGCCCGAAGCGCTGCAACGGGCGGGTGCGCGCCAGCAGCAGGTCGCCCTTGATCAGGTGGCCGAGGCGGAACTTCGGGTAGGCCTTGACGAGCGCCTCGGTTTCATTGAGCGCTGCTTCCCACTGGTTTTGCTCGATCTGTTCGAAGACATGCGCCAGCAGCGGCTCGGGACCGGAGTCGGTGTAGCGTACGGGCACATCGGCAAAGGCTCCGGCAGCGAAAAGGGTGCAGGCTGCCAGCCCGCTCAGAAACTTGCGTGCTGTCATCCCCCGACCCGTTCTTGCTGGATCAGCCATTTGCCGTCACGCTTGACCAGCACGAGCGTCTTGCCGGAGGACGTCGATAGGCTGGCTGACTTGTAGTGCTGACGAAAGCGCACGACCACCTTATCGTCACCTTCTGCCTTGATGGCCAGTTTGTCGCGGCTGACCTCGATCTTGCCTGGCTTGCCGACGCGCTGGGTGCGCTCGTTTTCCCATTCCTTGCGACTTTGGTCTTTCGGCGGGTCGAAATCCTTGGCATACACCGCCAGGTAACCCTTGACGTCCTTTTTCGACCAGGCGCTCAACCAGCCATCGATGGCAGCAGCGATCTCGATGCTGGCATCGACGGGTTTGGCGGGTTCGGCCGGCTTGACTGTCGCGACGACAATGGGGGTGGGCGGCGTTGGCGCAGGGGCCGCCGGTTGGACGGTGGGCGTTTTGCTGGCGGCGACAATCGGGGTCGGTGCCGTCCCGCCAACGCCGACTTTTCCTGTGCCGACCAGATCGCTGATCATGGCCAGCTTGGTCTGCGCCGACTCATTGGTCGAATCGATCTGCAGGGCCTTGCCGTAGGCCTGGCTGGCCAGTCGCGAGTAGATGTCGCCGAGATTTTCGTGCGCCGTGGCGTAGGCCGGATGGGTGCGGATCGCCATTTCCAGCGCTTCCTTGGCCTTGTCGTACTGTTTCTGTTGTGCGTAGATCACCGCCAGGTTGTTGTAAGGTTCGGGCAACTCGGGATAGTCCTCGGTGAGCTTCCTGAACACGGCGATGGCCTCGCCTTGCTTGTTCATGCCGGTGAGGATGATGCCCTTGAGAAAACGCCCCTGTGCATCCTTGGGCTTGTCGGCGAGATAGCGGTCAACCTGATCGAGCGCCTTGGCATACTGGCCTGATTTGATCGAGTGGCTGACATCCTCGATATTGTTCGCCCAGGCAGCAGGGGCAGCACCAAAAATTGTGCAACCGCTGACCAGCAAGACGAGGCGAACAGGCGCACCCAGGCGCGGCATGAAAGCAGTCGAGAAAGTGGGGAAAATTGGCATGCTGTGCTGGTTTTGACAGAAAGTTTCAACGTATGATTCTAACAAAGAAGCCCTTTCCGGCGCTCCTGCGGGGGTTGGAGTAAAGCCCCAATACGCGTCTTTTCCTTCCCTTTTTCGGTCCCGTTTCGCTTGTCTGTAGCCATGCTGAAAATTTACAACTCGCTTACCCGTTCCGTCCAGGACTTCATTCCCATCGAACCCGGCAAGGTTCGGCTCTACGTCTGCGGCATGACGGTCTACGATTTCTGTCATCTGGGTCATGGCCGCGTCATGGTGGTGTTCGACATGGTGACACGCTGGTTGCGGGCAAGCGGCTACCACGTTATCTATGTGCGCAATATCACCGATATCGACGACAAGATCATCAAACGGGCGGCCGAAAACGGCGAAACGGTGCGTGCCCTGACCGACCGATTTATCGGGTTCATGCACGAGGATTCCGCTGCATTGGGGGTGCTGCCGCCCGATCACGAACCGCGCGCCACCGAATTCGTGCCGCAGATGCTTGACCTGATCGGCAGGCTGGAGCAGAACGGCTACGCCTATCTGGCCGGCAACCATGACGTTTGCTACTCGGTACGCAGGTTCTCCGGTTACGGCAAGCTCTCGGGTAAGGCGCTCGAAGATCTGCGGGCCGGCGAGCGCGTCGATGTCATGGAAGGCAAGCAGGACCCTCTCGACTTCGTGCTCTGGAAACACGCCAAGCCGGAAGAGTCGGCCGAGGTGAAGTGGGAGTCTGCCTGGGGCAGCGGACGCCCCGGTTGGCACATCGAATGCTCGGCGATGAGTTCGCAACTACTGGGCGAACACTTCGACATCCATGGCGGCGGGCAGGATCTACAGTTTCCGCATCACGAAAACGAGATCGCCCAGTCAGAAGGGGCGCACGGCAAGACTTTCGTCAATTACTGGATGCACAACGGCTTCGTGCGCGTCGATGACGAGAAGATGTCGAAGTCGCTCGGCAACTTCTTCACCCTCCGCGAAATCCTCAAGAAATACGATGCCGAGGTGGTGCGCTTCTTCATCCTGCGCGCCCATTACCGCAGTCCCTTGAACTACTCCGACGGCCATCTCGACGATGCACGTGCCGCGCTGACGCGGCTCTACACCGCACTGAAGGGCTTCGCTGTGCAGTCTGTGGTCGACTGGGACGAAGCCTATGCCTGCCGCTTCCGCAACGCGATGGACGACGATTTCGCCACCCCGGAAGCCGTGGCGGTACTGTTCGACATCGCCAACGACCTGAACCGCAGCAAGGATGCCAAACTGGCCGCGCAACTCAAGGGTCTGGCGGGCGTGTTGGGCTTGTTGCAGCGCGATCCGGTCGAGTTTCTGCAGGCGGGTCCGGCTGACGCTGCCGGCTTGAGAACTACCGAGATCGATAAAAAAGTCGGCGCTCGCAACATGGCGAAAAAGGCGAAGAACTTCGCTGAGGCCGACCGCATCCGCGACGAACTCAAGGCAGCGGGTATCGTGCTCGAAGACGGCCCGCAGGGGACGACTTGGCGGCGGGGATAAAAGTCGGCGCTGGCGGGACGGCGGGTAGCGACCCCTATGCGCAGTTTTAAAGGGGCTAAACGACGAACCACATAATGAAAATTGCCATTAGTGTCGCCATGCTGTTGATGCTCGCCACCTGCGGCGTCGATACCGCCAGCACGGCTGCGACCGCCGTCGCGCTGAAGAAACAGGAAGTCGAGCAGGGGCAGCAGACCATGAAGCAACTTCAGCAGAACCTGGATCAGGTCAATCAGCAGGCTGCGCAGCGAAACGAGCAGGCGGAGCAGAGCCGATGAATCGGTTCATTGCCGTGCCTTGAGCGCCTGCGCGAACTGGAACACCGCCATCGCGTAGAAACTGCTGCGGTTGTAGCGGGTGATGACGTAGAAGTTCCGGTAGCCGAGCCAGTATTCGATTGGCGCATCCGGTGTCACCAGATCAATCAGCGCGGCCGGGGCATCGGGCGCGTTGGCCGGAATCTCGATGCCGAATGCAGCCATCTCCGCAGGAAAACGCACCGGCTTGATGCCTTCGGAAATCAGTGATTCGGTTACCGTCCCGCCAGCGCCGACTTTTACCGCGACGGGTCCGCCGTTTTCCCAGCCGTGTTCCTTGAGGAAATTGGCGACGCTGCCGATGGCATCGGCCGGGCTGCGGGTCAGGTCGATATGACCATTCCTGTCGAAATCGACGGCATAGGCGCGGATGCTTGAGGGCAAAAACTGCGGCAGGCCGATCGCCCCGGCGTAGGAACTGCGATAGCTGTCGGGCGCACGCTGTTCATCACGGGCGAGCAGCAGCAAGGCTTCCAGTTCGCGGCGGAATAGCTCGGCGCGCGGCGGATAGTCGAAGGCCAGCGTGGCCAGGGCCGCGAAGGTGTCGAAGCGGCCGAGGTACCTGCCGTAGAAGGTCTCGATGCCGATGATGGCAACGATAATTTCGGCCGGCACGCCGAAGAGGGCTTGCGCCTTCGCTAGCGTTGCCTTGTGCTTGCGCCAGAACTCGAGTCCGGCGGCGATGCGCCGCGGTTCGATGAAACGCTGGCGGTAGATTTGCCAGGAGCGGATACCCGGATCGGTAGGCGGGGCGATGGCTTTCAGCACCAAGGGGATCGACTGCGTCTGATCGAACAGCGCGGTGAGGTGTGCGTCATCGAAGCCGTGGCGCGCCTGCATCTCGGCGATGAAAGCCTGAACGTCCTCCCTCGCGGCGTAATCGCTGGCGTGGGCGGTCAGGGAGAATAGTAGGGCGAGCAAGGCAAGGAGGCGGTTCATGGCGTGAAGGCAGCAATGCGGCGACGGAGTTCATCGATCTGTCGGGCGGGCAGGCTACCGTAGCGCAGCCCGGCATAAAGCGCGGCGATGCGATCGATTTCCGCCGCTTTCGCCGGTTGCGTCCGGGCGATACGGCGCGCATAGTCCTGTGGACCCTCCCAGGAGTGACGTGCCAGCCCCTGTTTGCCGAGGCGGCGCGACAGCCGGCGCCATTGGCGCTCGACCGGATCGAGCCGCGGTCGGCGCCACAGCATCCACCCGGTCAGGCCCAGCAACATACTGCCGCACAGGACGGCCAGTGTCGCGGTCATGGTCTGCCAGTCGGGGGCGGCCATGCCAAGCTTCTGGAGGAATTCGCGCTGCCGCTGCGGATCGTAGCCGAGCACCCACTGGTTCCAGGAATTGTTGATCGCCCACCAGCGGAAGCGCATTTCGCGCAGCCAGTCGAAGCCGGCACGTGAGAGCAAGGGCAGCGAATCTCCCTCTGGTACCGCTGCTGCCAGGTTCTGTTCGATGCGCCTTGGCATACTGACGGCAGTCGGGTCCACGCGCACCCAGCCACGCTTTGCCAGCCAGACTTCGGCCCAGGCATGGGCATCCGACTGGCGGATCACCCAAGTGTCGTCGACCGGGTTGCGCTCGCCACCCTGATAGCCGGTGACGACGCGCGCGGGGATACCGGCGGCCCGCATCAGCACGACGAAGGCCGCCGAGAAGTGCTCGCAGAAGCCGCGCTTGTAATCGAACAGGAATTCGTCGGCGACATTCATGCTCATCAGGGGTGGCTGCAGGGTGTAGAGCAGGCGCTGGTCGCGCATGAAGTCGATGGCGCGCCGCAGGCGTTCTTCATCCGTGCCGCCGGTGGATTTCCAGCCTCCGCCGAGTCCGAGTGTGCGCGGGTTGTCGAGCAGCGGCAGGGCCAGCGCTTCCGCCAGCAGTCGCGGGTCTTCTTCCGGAAATTGCACGGCGGGCTGCGAGCGCATGTCATAACGGATTCGTTCGCGCACCGGGCGCCGCGCGTGCAACTGGAAGTCGTTGGTCGTGAACCCGATGGCGGGCACCGTTGTCGGAAATTCGAGCGCGAACAGCCAGGGCTTGTTATGCGGTTCGAGTGTCACGGTATAGGCATAGGCCGGAGCGTTGGCGCTGGACGCGTAGGCAAGCTTGCTGGTTCTCGATGTCATGCCGCCCGGCCGCCAGGTGCGACCGTCGAGGAGCGCTAACACTGGGCCGCGCCAGTACAAGTCCTTCTGCGCCGGAACCTTGTTATCGAACTTGACGCGGAAGGCGATGGCATCCGACTGGATCAGGTTGTTGATCGCGCCCGGCGACATGTTGTCCGATAGGCCGGTCAGACTGCTGTAAGCGTCGGCGGGTAGCCCCCATAGTGGCCCGGAGATACGCGGGAACAGAACGAACAGGATCAGCATGAAGGGTAGCGACTGTGCCAGCATCAGCCCGGCGAGGCGTACCAGTCCGGCCGGCCGCGCCTGGCTGTCGGTGAGACTGGCCAGCGCCGCAGTCGTGATGACGACTGTTGCAATCATCGTCAGGGCGACCGGGATGGACTGGTTCTCAAAAAACTGCGTGAGGGTGAGAAAGTAAGCCAGCAGTACGATGGCCAGCCCGTCGCGCGGCGCGCGTGCCTCCAGTTGCTTGAGGGCCAGAAACAGTACCAGCAGCGCCACGCCGGCTTGCTGCCCGAACAGGGTGCGGTATTGCTCCATCACCCCCGCCGCACCGGCAAGACTGACACACACCAGCAGCCAGCGGCCGGGCAAGGGTCGGCGCAGCCAGGCGAGCGTGCCGCGCCAGAAGAAAGTAATCGTCGTCAGGGCGGCGAGCCATGGTGGTAACTGTGCCACCAGCGGGGCGAAGGCGGCAATGCCGGCTGCCAGCAGCCACCAGGTCTGCATTGGCGTGAGTGGATGAATCGGTGTCTTACTGGCCATACAGGGCAAGTGCCTTCAGGCTGGTGTGCAGGTGGTCGGGGCCATGCGCCTGGGCGATTTCGCTTCCCGGCAGGCGCAAGCCCCAGGCCAGTCCATCGGCTTCCGCATCGAGTACCCAGCGGGCAAGTATCGACAAGCGGGTTTCGGCATCCATCCGTGGCGGCAGTGCATCCCAATCGAGCCACAGCGCCTGGGTGGCCGTACCGGCGAACTGCTTGGTCTGCAACGGGGCATCCGGCCCCTGGCGCGCCGCAGTTTTCCAGGCGACATGATGGGGTGGATCGCTCGGCTGGTGGCGACGCAGGCCGGCGAAATCCTCGTCGCCGGTATCGCTGGACAGACGGCCGCCCTTCAGGTCGCCAAAAGTCGGCACTGGCGGGACGGCACTGGCGGGTTTGGGATAGATCAGGCAGGACAGCGCCGGGGCCGTGTAGCTCCAGGTGCGGATCAGGCCGAGCGGCCAGACGGTCTCAATGGTGGCGCGCGGCATGGCCAGCCAGCCGCGTCGGGGTGCCCGCTGTGGGAGCAGCACGCGCGTGCTGCCCCTGGCCGGGATGTCGCTGCTCATGACGGCCTGGTCGGGCAGGGCGACCCGAAGCAGGCGGCGTGGGCGTGCGTCCGGGTTGTGCAGAATCAGGGGAAAGCGGGCAATGTCGCCCGCAAACACCGGCGCTGCGGCGCCGACGGTGATAGCAAGGCCCACCAGATTGCGGAAGGTATGCAGGATGGCGGTGACGCCCAATCCGGTCAGCAGGAAGACCAGCGCATAGCCAAGACTGAGGTTGTAGTTGATCGCGCCGATCAGCATGACGATCAGCGAAACGGCGTAGAGCAGGCCGGCGCGGCTGGGCAGGATATAGACGCGCCGCTGGGAGAGCAGTACCGGCACGGGTTCGGGCGGGCGGGTACGCAGTGCCCAAGTGGCGAAGCGCTCGTTGAGCTTGCGGCGCAGCGCCTGCAGCATTGCTAGGGAAGCGGTACCGCTTCGATCAGCGCCCGGGCAACTTCAGCGGCACTGCGTTGCTCTCCGGCTGTCGGCAGGCGGTGCACGGCGACTGCGGGTAGCACGGCCTGCACATCTTCGGGGAGAACGTGGGTGCGCCCGTCCAGCAGTGCCCAGGCACGGGCGGCGGCGACCAGGCCCAGCCCGGCGCGCGGCGACAGGCCGGTTTTCCATTCCGGGGCGGTGCGGGTATGGGCGACCAGCGCCTGCACATAATCGATCAGCGGCGGCGCGACACGCAAGCTGCTGGCACGGGACTGTTCGGCCAGCAGTGCATCCGGCGTGATGAGGGGGCGGGCTTCGGCGAGCAGGGCGCGGCGGTCGCGTCCTTCCAGCAGCGCGCGCTCGGCGGCGCGATCCGGATAGCCGAGTTCGATGCGCATCAGGAAGCGGTCGAGCTGCGATTCCGGCAGGGGAAAGGTGCCGATCTGGTAGGCAGGGTTCTGGGTGGCGATGACGAAGAAGGGATCGGGGAGGGGGCGGGTGGCGCCTTCGATGGTGACCTGGCGTTCTTCCATGGCTTCGAGCAGCGCGCTCTGGGCCTTGGGCGTCGCGCGGTTGATCTCGTCGGCCAGCACCACCTGGGTAAAGATCGGCCCGGGATGGAAACGGAACTCGCCACCAGTGCGGTCGAACACGGAAATGCCGAGGATGTCGGCCGGCAGCATGTCGCTGGTGAACTGGATGCGCTGGAAATCGAGGCCGAGCAGCCGGGCCAGCGTGTGGGCCAGGGTGGTCTTGCCAACGCCGGGCAAATCCTCGATCAACAGGTGGCCGCGTGCCAGCAGGCAGGACAGGGCGAGCCGCAGTTGACGGTCCTTGCCGAGAATGATCTGGTTGGCGGCAGCCAGTGCGGGAGCCAGCGGGTGGGATGCAGTGGTCGGGGGCATGGATAAAATAGGTGATAATGCGCTTCGTTGTCGATTCTAAGCGAAGCCTCCGCATTCATTTTCGGTGAATTCATGACCATTGCCTTTATCACGCACCGCGATTGCCTGCTGCACGACATGGGCGCACATCACCCCGAGTGCCCGGAACGCATCGCGGCCATTCAGGATCGCCTCATCGCCGCCGGAATCGATATCTATCTTTGTTACTACGATGCTCCTCTCGCGGAGAATCAGCACCTGCGGCGCGCCCACCCCCAGAGTTACATCGACACGATTTTTTCCAGTGTGCCCGAACATGGCATCTACCACCTCGACCCGGATACCGCCATGTGTCCCGGCACCCTCAAGGCAGCGCTGCGAGCTGCCGGTGCGGGCGTGCTGGCGACCGACTTGGTGATGCGCAAGGAAGTGCCGGCGGCCTTCTGTGCGGTGCGTCCGCCGGGCCATCATGCCGAGCATGCCCGGGCGATGGGTTTCTGCTTTTTCAACAACATCGTGATTGCCGCTCGTCATGCACTCGATGCCTGGGGACTGAGGCGCGTGGCGATCGTCGATTTCGATGTGCATCACGGCAATGGCACCGAGAACATCCTTGAACAAGACATGCGGACGCTGATGGTGAGCATCTTTCAGCATCCCTTCTATCCCTATTGCGGCGATGACGAACCGGCACCCAATATGTGCAATGTGCCGCTGCCGGCACGCTCGCGGGGCGATGCCTTCCGTGAGGTGGTGACGGAGATCTGGCTGCCGCGTTTGCGTGAGTTTGCGCCGGAAATGCTCTTCATCTCCGCCGGCTTTGATGCCCATTACGAAGACGACATGGGCAACATGGGGCTGCTGGAATCCGATTATGCCTGGGTGACCGAACAGTTGCTGCAAATTGCCAAGGAATCGGCGCAGGGGCGCATTGTCTCGATACTGGAAGGCGGCTATGTGATGTCGCCGCTGGCACGCAGCGTGACGGCCCACATCAAGGCGCTGGCCGAACTTTAAGATCCTTTCCTCCATTTTTTCCGACATGAGTGCTTCCATGATCCAAGGTTCCATTCCCGCCATCGTCACGCCCATGCTGGCAGATGGTGCGCTCGACCTGCCCGGACTGCGCCGCCTGCTCGACTGGCATATTGCCGAGGGCTCCGATGCCGTTGTCGTCGTTGGTACCACCGGCGAGTCGCCGACGGTCGATCTCGCCGAACACTGCACGCTGATCCGCGCTACGGTCGAACATGTTGCTGGCCGCATTCCGGTGATTGCCGGCACCGGCGCGAACTCGACACGCGAGGCGATCGAACTCGCCATGTGCGCCAGGTCGGTGGGCTGCACGGCCCATCTGTCGGTCGTCCCCTACTACAACAAACCGACGCAGGAAGGCCTCTATCTACACTTCAGGGCGATTGCCGAGGCGGTCGACCTGCCCCTGATCCTTTACAACGTCCCTGGCCGCACGGTAGCCGACCTGTCGAACGACACTGCCCTGCGTCTGGCGCAGCTTCCCGGCATTGTCGGCATCAAGGATGCCACCGGCAACCTTGAGCGCGGCACGGACCTGATCAAGCGTGCCCCGCCTGGTTTCGCCATCTACAGTGGTGACGATGCCGCTGGCTTGGCGGTGGTGCTGCTCGGCGGGCATGGCGTGATTTCCGTCACCGCCAACGTGGCACCTAAATTGATGCACCAAATGATCGCCGCCGGCCGCACCGGCGACGTGAAGACCGCGCGGGCGATCAACGACCGCCTGCTCGGCTTGCACAAGCACCTGTTCTGCGAGGCGAATCCGATTCCGGTCAAGTGGGCTTGCGCCCGCATGGGCCTGGTCGATGACGCCCTGCGCCTGCCCCTCACCCCGCTTTCCGGCGAATTCCATGCGCACCTGCTGGCAGCCATGAGCGATGCCGGCATCAATGTCTGATTTCACCAAGATGACCCAATCCTATCGTTTCCTTGCAACGGTGCTCGCCGCCGCGATGTTGGCTGCCTGTTCCGGCAACATCATTCCAGAATCGAAGAAGATCGAATACAAGTCGGCCGGCAAGCTGCCCACGCTCGAAGTACCGCCTGACCTGACCCAGCCGGCGCGCGATGACCGCTACGCCGTGCCGGACATCAACCCGAAAAGCAGCGCGACCTATTCCGAATATGCCGGCGAGCGGCGCACCGGTGGTGGCACATCGACAGCCCCGCAAGTGCTGCCCAGTGTCGACAAGATGCGTATCGAGCGGTCTGGCACGCAGCGCTGGCTGGTGGCCAACGGTTCGCCGGAGCAGATCTGGCCGACGATCAAGGAGTTCTGGCAGGAGGTCGGATTTATCGTCGACGTCGAATTGCCTGAAGCCGGCGTGATGGAAACCGACTGGGCCGAAAACCGTGCCAAACTGCCACAGGACATCATTCGCGGTACGCTCGGCAAGGTGTTCGACAGTCTTTATTCGACACCGGAACGCGACAAGTTCCGCACCCGCCTGGAAAAGGGCGCCGAGCCGGGTACGACCGAGATCTACATCAGCCACCGCGGCATGTACGAGATCTACGTGAATGAGGGTAAGTCAGATACCAAGTGGCAGCCGCGCCCCGCCGATCCCGAACTCGAGGCCGAAATGCTGCGCCGTCTGATGGTGCGCCTCGGTGTTGATGAATCGCGCGCCAAGACCATGCTCGCGGCCGAGTCGAAGCAGGAGCGCGCCAAGATGATGCGTGCCGCCGAAGGGGCCGGCACACTGACCCTGCAAGAGTCCTTCGACCGGGCCTGGCGCCGCGTCGGCCTGTCACTAGACCGGGTCGGTTTCACCGTCGAAGACCGTGATCGTTCGCAAGGCCTCTATTTTGTTCGCTACATCGATCCCGAGGCCGATCCCAAGAAGAAGACAGACCAGGGCTGGCTGTCCAAGCTGAATCCGATGAACGTGTTCAAGGGCAAGTCAGAGATCGACACCAAGGCCCAGTACCGCATCCACGTCACCAGCGAAGGCAACGACAGCAAGGTGCGCATCCTGACGCGTGAAGGCGGCATCGATAACTCCGATACTGCCAGGAAGATTCTCAGCCTGCTCTATGAACAGTTGAAGTGAAGTCTTGCATCGTCTTGGGTGGTCAGGAATGGCGGGGCTGATATTCCACTACTGCATTCCTGCCATCCGCACCGACTAGCGAACCGGTCAAATGACCTCCCGAAAGCTGTATTACGACATCCATGCTCTGAATTTGTCGGGTAATGTTGATCATCCAGACGTTGTAGCGATCCGCATCAGCCGGATTGGCCTTGGAGGCGGCCATGGCTTTTTCCAATTCCGCGCCAATGCGGGTGAGGGTTGCATTGCTTGAAGTCGCGACGAGGACATTCCTTAGGTCGGGGTGGTTGTTGATCAGGTTCTCTAATTCCGCCCGTTTCGGGAAGTCGCCTGCGATCGTCACTTTTCCATCGGGTTGGTTCGCATTGATCGTCACGGTCGTATCGGCGGAAATTCCAAGCTGCCGCATGGCAAGCTTGAGTGCCGCTTCGGAACGTGTCAATGTTTCCTCGTAGGAGCCCATCCAAGCAGGAATGGATGGCAAATCGCCATTGGGAAGGAGTTTCGTGGGCTCCTCTCCCTGCCAAACGGCCCTCGTAATGGCTTCGTCGTCGATCGCCCTGGCTTCAGGGGACAAACTAATCCGGTCGCTGACCGCGGCTGTCGGCTCAAGATTTGCAGTTTGCTCAGTGGCCCGGTAAGTGTGCGCTACCGCGGCGACATGTGCCGGAGTTGATATGGATTGGGTGAACATGCGGATCCCTCGCTTCACGGACCGAAAAGGTGGCCCTATGCATGTGCGGGAAAAGCAGGTTTCATGCCGTTTATACTTTATTGCATTGAATCAATAAACTAAAGATACGATAAGCATGCGGGCCGGCAATAATGGCCGCTCATGCATTCCATGGGCGCTGCCAGACATAGGCGCCACGAAAGAACTCTGGTTATCTTTGACAAGGGTTGCATTACCTCGATATTTGCCCGGTACGTATCAATGGCGACGAGACTAAAATCGCCGTCATCGACACGGTATCGGTAGCCAAGTGGGCACCCCCAACATGAAAATCGAAAAGAAACTGCATTTGTGAAACTGGATGCAGACTACAAAACCATGATCTACGAATTGTTGAAGTGATCCGCTTTGCTTCTTTGGGCAGTGGCAGCAGGGGTAACGCCTTGCTGGTCGAGTCCGGCCGTACCCGTTTGCTGGTAGATTGCGGTTTCGGTCCGCGCGAAGTGGCGTTGCGCTTGGCACGTGCCGGGGTCGAGCCCGAGTCCATAAATGCTGTTCTGGTGACCCATGAACATGCCGACCACGTGGGTGGCGCAGCCAGTTGCGCGTCCCGCTTTGGCTGGAAGGTGCATGCCAGTCACGGTACGGCTGCGGCTGCCGGGCAACTGGCGGAGATGGCCGTGCGGCGCTTCGACAGCCATGCTCCGTTTGCCATTGGCGACCTCGAAGTGCATCCCTATCCGGTGCCGCACGATGCGCGCGAGCCGACGCAATTCGTGTTTTCCGATGGTGCCACCCGACTGGGGGTACTGACGGATGCCGGTACGGTCACGCCGCACATCGAGGCGATGCTGGCCGTCTGCATGGCGCTGGTGCTGGAATGCAACCACGATGCTGACCTGCTGATGACAGGACGCTACCCGCCCTCGCTCAAGCAGCGCATCGCCGGCCAGTTCGGCCATCTTGATAACGGCATGGCGGCTGAACTGCTGCGCCGGATTGCCGGCGGGCATTTGCAGCATGTCGTTGCCGCCCATCTTTCCGAAGAAAACAATACGCCCGAACTGGCGCGTACTGCGCTGGCTACCGCCCTGGACTGCCAGCCGGAGTGGATCGGCATTGCCGATCAGGCGATGGGTTTCGACTGGCGGGAAATCAGGTAAGACCCATGAATATCGCAACGATTGAATCACTGGATCACGAAGGGCGCGGCGTCGCGCATGTCGAGGGCAAGGCCATCTTCATCGAGGGCGCATTGCCGGGCGAACAGGTGAGCTACACCTCGTTTCGCCGCAAGCCCAGCTTCGAGAATGCGCGCGCCGATGCCATCCTCAAGGCATCCAGTCAGCGCGTGACGCCGCATTGCCCGCACTTCGGTGTTTGCGGTGGTTGCAGCATGCAGCATCTTGATCCGGTAGCGCAGGTAGCCGCCAAACAACGCGTGCTGGAGGATGCCTTCTGGCACATCGCGCGGATCAAGCCGGAGACGATCCTGCCCCCGATCATTGGCCCGGCCTGGGGTTACCGCCGCCGCGCCCGGTTGTCGGTACGCAAGATCGACAAGAAGGGTGGGGTACTGGTTGGTTTTCGCGAAAAGCGCAGCAGCTACGTGGCGGTGATGGATTCCTGCGCCGTCCTGCCAGCGCCGATTTCTGCCTTGCTCCGGAAGTTGGGCGAACTGGTTGGATCTCTGTCGATTCCTGATCGTGTGCCGCAGATCGAGGTAGCGGCGGGCGATACCCCGACAGCGCTGGTGTTGCGCATCCTCGAACCGCTGACGGGCGCGGATGAAGGCTTAGTGCGCGCATTCGCCGATTTGCATGGCGTGGTGATCTACCTGCAAACCGGTGGGCCCGATACTGCCACGCTGTTCCATCCGCCTGACGCACTGCAACCGGCCTATGAGTTGCCGGATTTCGGTGTCACCCTGCGGTTCCGGCCCACCGACTTCACCCAGGTGAATCACGACCTCAACCGCGTGCTGGTGCGGCGCGCCCTCGGTCTGCTTGATGTGCGGGCCGGCGAGCGCGTGGCCGACATGTTCTGTGGCTTGGGAAATTTCACCCTGCCGCTGGCGCGTTCGGGTGCGCATGTCGTCGGCGTCGAAGGCAGTGCGCCGCTGATCTCGCGCGCGAAGGAAAATGCTGCGGCGAACGGTCTGGCGGAGCGGATCGACTACTGCGTTGCTAACCTGTTCACGGTCACGCCGGAACAGTTGACCATCTGGGCCGGCCGGGGCCGCTTCGACAAGATGCTGATCGACCCGCCCCGCGAGGGGGCCGTCGAACTCGTCAAGTCGCTCGGCGCGAATGGCCCGGCGCGCATCGTCTATGTCTCATGCAGCCCGGCCACACTGGCACGCGATGCCGCCGTGCTGGTGCATGAGCAAGGCTATCGACTCGTCGCGGCCGGCATCGCCAACATGTTTCCGCACACCTCGCACGTCGAGTCGATCGCCCTGTTCCAGAAATGAAAAACGGCGGCCTGAGCCACCGTTTTGCCGTCCCGCCAGCGCCGACTTTTTCAGTCACGCTCGCCGGTGAAGGCCATCAGCAGGTTGAGCAGGCTGACGAACACGTTATAAACATCCAGATAGACCGCCAGCGTGGCAGTGATGTAGTTGATTTCGCCGCCCTGCACGATGCGGTTGATGTCGTAGAGAATGTAGGCGGAGAAGATCACCACCGCCAGGGCCGAAATCGCCAGTGACAGCGCGGGGATCTGGAAGAAAATGTTGGCCAGTGCGGCGACGAGGATCAGGATCACGCCGGCGAACAGGAACTTGCCCAGATTGGAGAAATCCCGTTTCGAGGTGGCAGCGACGCCAGCCAGTGCGAAGAAGATTGCACCGGTGCCGCCGGCCGCCATGGCAATCAGGCTGCCGCCGTTGTTGAAGCCCAGGGCGACTTGCAGGATGCGCGACAGCATCAGGCCCATGAAGAAGGTGAAGCCGAGCAGCAGGACGACGCCCATGGCGCTGTTCTTGGTCTTCTCGATGCCCCACATGAAGCCGAAGGCAATGCCGAGGAACAGCAGGAAACTCATCAACGGGCTGCCGGCCATGAACGAGAAGTTCATCTGGATGCCGAGCAGGGCACCGAGCACGGTCGGCACCATCGACAGCGCGAGCAGCGCGTAGGTGTTGCGCAGGACACGGTTCTGGCTGCCGACATCGGTGCCGGCGGTCTGTTGGGCAATCTGGAACGGTTGCATGTTTTCCCTTTCTTTGTCAAACAAGGTAAGACTGAGACTAGCGGAACCTGGTGAAAGTTTCAATCGTCACGGCTGTGGAAATATAGGCGAACCGTGCGGTTTCAAGCCGGGTTATTCAGCGGTTTCCTCGCGGCTGGCGCGTTTTCTTTCGTGCGGATTCAGGTAACGCTTGCGCAGGCGGATCGATTTGGGCGTGATTTCGACCAGTTCGTCGTCGGCGATGAATTCGACGGCGCTTTCCAGCGTCAGCTGGATCGGCGGCACCAGCCGCACGGCCTCGTCGGTGCCGGAAGCGCGCACGTTGGTGAGCTGCTTGCCCTTGATCGGGTTGACCACCAGATCGTTGTCGCGGCTGTGGATGCCGATGATCATGCCTTCGTACAACATGTCGCCCGGGCTGACGAACATGCGGCCGCGGTCTTGCAACTTCCACAGGGCGTAAGCGACGGCGGGGCCGTCTTCGGCGGACACCAGCACGCCGTTGCGGCGCTCGGCCATCACGCCCGACCAGGGGCCGTATTCGTCGAAGACGTGGCTGGCAAGGCCGGTGCCGCGCGTCAGGGTGAGGAATTCGCCCTGGAAGCCGATCAGGCCGCGCGCCGGAATGCGGTATTCAAGGCGGACGCGACCGCGTCCGTCCGGCTGCATGTCCTGCAACTCGCCCTTGCGACGCCCGAGTTCCTCCATCACGCCGCCCTGGTGGCCTTCCTCCACGTCCACAGTGAGCATTTCGTAGGGTTCCTGCTTGCTGCCGTCGGCCAGTTCATGCACGACAACGCGCGGCCGGCCGACCGCCATTTCGTAGCCTTCGCGGCGCATGTTTTCCAGCAGGATGGTCAGGTGCAGTTCGCCGCGCCCGGAAACCTCGAAGATGTCGGCGTTCTCGGTTTCGGCGACGCGCAGCGCCACGTTGGAGAGCAGTTCCTTGTTGAGGCGCTCGCGAATCTGGCGGCTGGTGACGAACTTGCCTTCCTTGCCGGCCAGCGGCGAGGTGTTGACCTGGAAGTTGATCGTCAGCGTCGGCTCGTCCACGCTGATCGGCGTCATGCCGACCGGGTTGGCGACATCGCACAGCGTCACGCCGATGCCGACCTGTTCGATACCCGAAACTAGGACGATGTCGCCGGCCTCGGCGTCGAGGGCCGCCTGGCGTTCGAGCCCCTGGAAAGTCAGTACCTGCCCCACTTTTGCCGTACCGCGCGCCTCGTCGCCGTACATCACGGCAACCTGCTGGCCCGGCTTGATGTGGCCCTTCTTGATGCGGCCGATGCCGATGCGGCCGACATACGAGTTGTAGTCGAGCGAGCAGATCTGAAGTTGCAGCGGAGCTTCGGCGTCGACGTCGGGCGGTGGCACATGCTTGAGAATCGCCTCGTACAGTGGGCGCATGTCGGTGCCGGGCGTGTGCGAGGCCAGCATGGCGTAGCCATTCAGCGCCGAAGCGTACACGACCGGAAAATCGAGTTGTTCCTCGGTAGCACCCAGTTTGTCGAACAGTTCGAAGGTATGGTCGATCACCCAGTCGGGCCGAGCGCCCGGCCGGTCGATCTTGTTGATCACGACGATGGGCTTGAGGCCCAGCGCGAGAGCCTTCTTGGTGACGAAACGCGTCTGCGGCATCGGGCCTTCGACGGCATCCACCAGCAGCAGCACGCCATCGACCATCGACAGGACGCGCTCCACTTCGCCGCCGAAGTCGGCGTGGCCCGGTGTATCGACGATGTTGATGTGTGTACCCTCGAAGTCGATCGCGCAGTTCTTGGCGAGGATGGTGATGCCGCGCTCCTTCTCGATGTCGTTCGAGTCCATCACCCGTTCGATCACCTGCTGGTTTTCGCGGAAAGTGCCGGACTGGCGCAGCAGTTGGTCGACGAGGGTGGTCTTGCCATGATCGACGTGGGCGATAATGGCGATGTTGCGAAGGAGACGAGACATCGGGTGGGGGTGCGCGGAGCGCGGCTTGGGGAAAGGGCCGGCATTCTAGCAGAGCGCCCGGTTTGGCACGGATGGATGCGAAGGAGGCACAGGAATGTTGGCAATCATCGGGGGCAGTGGGCTGACGCAGTTGGCCAGTCTGGAGGTCGCCCGCCGTCAGGTCGTGCGCACGCCTTATGGCGAACCTTCGGGCACGCTCAGTTTTGGTCGCATCGGGTCGCAGGACGTTGTTTTTCTGGCGCGTCATGGCCACGGCCATACGATTCCGCCGCACCGGGTCAATTACCGGGCCAACCTGTGGGCGCTGGTCAACGGAGCCGGGGCCACCGAAATCATCTCGGTCGCTTCGGTGGGGGCGATTCGCGCCGATCTGGCGCCTGGCACACTGGTGGTGCCGCACCAGATCATCGACACCACCTGGGGGCGGCCGGCCACCTTCTTCGATGGTGGTGAAGCTGCCGTGGTGCATGTCGATTTCACCGTACCCTACGACAGCAGCCTGCGCGAACGCCTGCTGTGCGCGGGCGACCAGGCGGGGCTCCGGCTGGCCGGGCGGGCCGTTTATGCGGCGACCCAGGGACCCCGGCTGGAAACTGCGGCAGAAATCGACCGGCTGGAACGCGATGGCGCAGACATCGTCGGCATGACAGGCATGCCGGAGGCGGCGCTGGCGCGCGAACTGGCAACGCCCTATGCGGCACTTTGCGTGGTGGCAAATTGGGCCGCCGGGCGGGGCGATTCGACCGTTTCAATTCAACTGGATCGGATTGAGCCGGTACTGCAAACGGCCATGGGCCAAGTGCGTACCCTCATCGGGGATTTCTGCGCGGCCGATGGTTGAATACCGCCGTCCCGCCAGCGCCGACTTTTTGTCCCGCTACCCCTGTTGGCCCCGATTGCTTACCCGGTCCGCCTGATCAATGAACGGTGCCAGGTAATCG
Organism: Rhodocyclaceae bacterium; assembly: GCA_013426785.1. GTDB lineage: Bacteria > Pseudomonadota > Gammaproteobacteria > Burkholderiales > Rhodocyclaceae > Sulfuricystis. The sequence continues at coordinate 37,510 of JACDZI010000026.1, forward strand.
ATGTCGGCTCC
>JACDZI010000027.1 GCA_013426785.1 Rhodocyclaceae bacterium
CGCCTGCGGCATCATCACTTGGCGTGCAACTGGCCTACTGAAATAGGCTCTTACTGGCCGGAAGCGAAAGGCGCGTCACCGGGAATCGCGTCAACCACCGGGACCGAGTGCCCCTCGCCATCTCCAACAGACAGCGTCTTGCCCGCCTCCTTCTGCCGGCGTTTCTCTTCCTTCTTGTTCTTTTTCGCTAACTCTTTCTGGCGTTTTTCGAACTGGTAGTTTGGTTTGGCCAAAAGCTCACCCTTGGTTCAAGTTAACTCAAAATGAAATGGCTGTTGCCGAACCCGAACTACTGCCCGACATTAAGGGTGATCCTTGCCCTGCTTTGCGACTCAGCCTTGTTGATTTCACTGATTTTCTTGCCGAAGGCATCGCGCGTCTCCCGATTCGCCTTGGTAGCCTCTATCGACTTGATGCAGCGCCAACGTTTGCCAGTCTTCGTAACCAGTTGACGCATTTCCTCGATGGGATGATGTTTGCCGCAGTGGTAGCAGTACGCTGTGCTCATCGTAACTCTCGCCATTAACAAATAAAGATCGGATCGTGAATTGGAGCCACATCGCTGTAGCAGCCAGAAACTGCCTTCAATCTATGCACCCGCCTTGGCGCCCGGTTTCCTGCCGGGCGTACTGGGTGGAATCGAACCGGCAACACGACAAAGAATGCCTTCGACCGGCTTGCCGTCGTTATAGCGAGTCACGCTGCACTGGGAGATTTCCCCCCTGGAGGAAAGATCGGAAATCGAAGCACGCACCTTTTGCAGGGAGATGCCGGTTGCCAAGGCGATTTCCGAGTCCAGATGCTGGCCATACTTCTTCAGGTACTGGAGAATGGGTTCAACATGTATCGAGCTTGTTTGCATGATATTTTCCTGAAGACTTGGATCTGGAGAGTGCTGCCCCGGAAAGGGCAAAGCTCCGCAGATCAAAGGACATACGGAGCGTTTTTCTTGCCGCCTCAGCGATGAGATGCCGAGCGCAAGGGGGGCGGATTATACACAGATCCGAACTATCAACCCTGGTCGTCTCGTTGCGCGCGCGCGCGGCGGTTACGGACCAGTACCAGCCGCAAGACTTGCGCAAAAACATAAACGGCCAACAACATGTATCCGAGGATATTGAAGGGGGCGGGGAGGAAAAGGATCAGCAGCCCGATCGGCAGCAATACCTCAACCCATAACGAGCGACGCGCGAACGCGCTGGTCTCAAGAGAACGAAGGTTGGTCAATGCTTGGCACTCCAAGTTGGCGGATTCACTGCGAAGAGTATACCTGTTACACCGTACTCCTCCGGGAGACAATCACATCCCGATCCTGAACTTCTCCATAATCAGCGGGTTAGCTTCCCTGCCGTCCCAGTCTTTCGCACCGTAGTATTTGCCGAGAATACGACCTTGTGCATCGATCAGAACGGTCAACGGCAATCGGTCAGCGCCAAGCATATTCTCGATGACCAGATTCCTGTCAATGAAGTTGTCAAAGGATGTCCCGGTCCGCTCCAGAAAAACATAGGCAGCTTCACTATTGTCGTCAGTGGAGATACACTCGCATCACAACGCTGTTGCACTTCAGACTTGAATCCGCCGGGCGAGAAAAAGTGGTTTGCAGTTCATATGGGCTGGTCATTATGCAGCGGGGGTGAGCATGATTGCATAGGCCGTTTGTTACCGCCCCCCCCGTGTCAGGCCGCTGGCTACCGACTGACCAGTCCAATCCCGGCAATCACCAGCGCCGCCCCGACCAACTGGGCCAGCGACATTGGCTCGGCCAGCAGCCAGCCGGCGAAGGCGATGGTGGCAAGCGGGCCGAGCATGGAGACCAGTGCCACCCGCGAGCTGCCCAGACGGCGGATGGCGGCGGACTGAGCAAACACTGGCATCGCGGTGGAAAAGATGCCCATCGCCAGCGCATAGCCATACACCGGCCAGGGCTGGACCAGCGCCGAAACGGGTTGTACGGCCAGGAAGTGGCCGAACACTGCGGCCGTCGAGACGAGCGTCGCCAGCGCAGCAAAGCGGGCCGTGCCGAGCCGAGCGATCAGCGGTGCACTACCGGTCAGGTAGACGGCATAGCAGACGGCCGAGCCGAATACCAGCCCGCTACCAAGCCAGATGGTCGTGGCATCGGCGGCGAATTCGAGGTCGCTCCAGAAAGCGGCACCGATGCCTACATAGCAAAGCAGCAGGGCACCAACTTCGCGCCGACTGGCGACGCGCCGCGCCAGGAACATGCCGAACAGCAGGGTGAGCGTCGGGTAGGTGAACAGGATCAGCCGTTCGAGGCCGGCAGAGATGTATTGCAGGCCGAGGAAATCGAAGATGCTGGCGCCGTAATAGCCGGCCAGCCCCATGACGCCGACTCCAAGCCAATCACGTGCCGACAGGCCGGGCGCGCCACGCGAGGCTGTGAGGCCAACCCAGAGGAACACCGGCAGGGCGAAGGCCATGCGCAGTGCCAGCAGGGTGATGGCGTCCACGCCATAGGGATAGGCCAGTTTGACGAGGATGGCCTTGAACGAAAAACCGAAGGCAGCCAGGATCGCCAGCGCGAGGCCGGCACGATGACCGCTCGGCATGATCTAGCGGCGGCGTCCGCCCAGCAGCGAACCAAGCACACCACGCATGATCTCGCGACCGACCTGTGAGCCGATGGTGCGCACCACGGTCTTGGCCATCGTCTGAGCCAACCCGTCGGTACGTCCGCCACGCGGGCCGGTACGTCCGAACAGCAAGTCATTGATCATGCTGCCATCTTCCTGTGCCGTCCCACCAGCGCCGACTTTTTGTGGGGGCGCTTCAGCCGCCGTTTCGGCGACGCGCGCATTGAGTCTTTCGTAGGCGGATTCACGATTGACGGTTTTCTCGTAGTGGCCGTACAGCACCGAGGACCGGATCGCCACCCCTCGTTCTGGCGGCGTCAGCGGCCCGAGGCGCGAGGCTGGCGGCAGCACAAAGGCACGCTCGACCACCGCCGGCCGGCCCTTGTCATCGAGAAAGGACACCAGCGCCTCGCCGACGCCCAGTTCGGTGATGGCCGCAGCGGCATCGAAGGCCGGATTGGCGCGCATCGTCTCGGCCGCCGCCTTGACGGCCTTCTGGTCGCGCGGCGTGAAGGCACGCAACGCGTGCTGCACGCGGTTGCCGAGTTGGCCGAGCACCTTGTCGGGCACGTCGAGGGGATTCTGCGTGACGAAATAGACGCCCACGCCCTTGGAACGGATCAGCCGCACCACCCGCTCGACCTTATCGACCAACGCGGCCGGCGCATCGGCAAACAGCAGGTGCGCCTCGTCGAAGAAGAACACCAGCTTGGGTTTTTCGAGGTCGCCCGCCTCGGGCAGTTGCTCGAACAGTTCAGCCAGCAGCCACAGCAGGAAGGTCGCGTAAAGCTTGGGCGAGTTCATCAACTGGTCGGCGGCGAGGATGTTCACCACACCACGCCCACCGTCGGCGGTCTGCATCAGGTCGGCGATGTCGAGCATCGGCTCGCCGAAAAACTTGTCGCCGCCCTGCTCTTCGAGCGTCAGCAATCCCCGCTGGATGGCGCCGATCGAAGCTGCCGAAATATTGCCATATTGCGTCTTGAAGCTCGCCGCGTTGTCGCCGACGTGCTGCACCATGGCGCGCAGGTCCTTGAGATCGAGCAGCAGCAGGCCATTGTCGTCGGCAACACGGAAGACGATCTGTAGCACGCCTTCCTGCGTTTCGTTCAGCCCCAGCAAACGTGCCAGCAGCAGCGGCCCCATGTCGGAGACCGTCGCCCGCACCGGATGACCCGATGCACTCAGGACATCCCAGAACACCACGGGATTCGCGCGCGGCAGCCAGTCGGTCACGCCAAGATTGTCGAGCCGCTTTTGCAGTTTGTCGGAGGCGACACCCGCCGCGCCCAAGCCGGAAAGGTCGCCCTTTACATCGGCGATGAACACCGGCACACCGATGGCGGAAAACTGCTCGACCAGCCGTTGCAGGGTGATGGTCTTGCCGGTGCCGGTGGCGCCGGTAATCAGGCCGTGGCGGTTGGCAAGGGCCGGCAGGAGGAAAAGTTCGTCGTTGCCTGATCGGGCGATGGGAAGAGGGTTGCTCATGGACGGTCTGCCTGAATTTCAACAGCCATAAGGATAGCGTATCCATAAGCCGCCTTGACCGGCAGGCCCGGTTCCTGCGAAACTACTCCACCATGCATTCAGCAGTTGACCCGGTATGACATCACCCCCACATAACTTCAGCCAATGCGATTATCTCGATCGCCTGCGCAATGCCGGCATCGAGCCAGGAGACAGCGAGGAAACCCGCCTCAACAAGCAGTTGTTGATGTTCGCCACGGGCCTGGTAAGTGTCGCCTCGATGGCCTGGCTTTCCATCTACTGGGTCCTCGGGCCACAGTTTCCGATCACCTACCCCTATCTATACCAGTTGGCACTGGCAGCCAACGTGCTGGCCTACATTGCCACGCGCAATTTCAATTTTTTTCGCGTCACACAACTGGGTCTGTTTCTGTTCGCCCCCTTCGCCATCCAGTGGAGCATCGGCAACTTCATCAGTTCCAGTGGCATCATCCTGTGGGGACTGCTTGCACCGGTCGGCGCCATCCTGTGTTTTGGCGTGCGCGACTCACTGGCCTGGTTTTTTGCCTGGGTGGTGTTCACGATGATGTCAGGCTTCTTCGATTACCTGCTACTCGACCCCACCTCCGCAGGTAAACTGGCCGCTCCATTGAGTACCAGCGTAATTTTCTTCGAGCTCAATTTCATCTCCGTCGCGAGCATCATCTACGCCATGCTGCGCTTCTCGATCCAGGAAAAGAACAAAGCGCAGACCCGGCTCGTCGATGCTCACAAATCCCTCCAGCACGAACAGGATCGTTCCGAAAAGCTTCTACTCAACATCCTGCCGGCCCCCGTCGCCTTGCGACTGAAGAACTCCGAGCAAACCATCGCCGACGGCGTTGCCGATGCCTCGGTGATGTTCGCCGATATTGTCAACTTCACGCATGTCGCCGCCAACATGACGCCGAGCCAGGTGTTCGCGATGCTCAACAGCATCTTTTCAGCCTTCGACGATCTGGCGGAAAAATACGGCCTCGAAAAGATCAAAACCATCGGCGACGCCTATATGGTGGCGGGCGGCATCAATACTGCGAACGACGACTACTCGGCCGCCATCGCCGATCTGGCTCTGGACATGCACGCGTTACTGCATCAGGATTTCGTCGTCAACGCCTCTCATCTCGAAATGCGCATGGGCATTGGCACCGGCCCGGTGGTCGCGGGTGTCGTTGGTAAAAAGAAATTCATCTACGACTTGTGGGGCGATACGGTCAATCTCGCCAGCCGCATCACCAGCGAAGGGGGCCCCGACATGATCCAGTGCGATACAGCCACCTACCGCCGCCTTGCCGATCGCTTCGACTTTCACGAACCGCAAACGATCTACCTCAAGGGCAAGGGCAATATGACGGTCTATCGCCTGATCGGACGCAAAGGCGTCGCTGTCGTTTAGCTTTCCTGCGGCGCCAGTCTGAAGCAGACGCAACCGGTTCGATTTTTCGCCAGGCTGAGCCGGTAGCCGGCTGCGGTGGCCAGCCGCGCACACTGGTACAGCCCCACCCCCAGGCCGTTTTCGGAGGGTACCCGCTGGTAGAACAACTGCCCAGTTAGTTCGTCCGGAATGGCAGCCCCACTATCTTGTACTTCGAGCACGGGCCGTTCGTCCATCACCTCAATCCGAACCTCCGCCGCGATACCTGTTTGAATGCGCCGCTTGGCGACAATGTTTTGCAACAAGTTTTCGGCAATACTCGAAAAAACAGCCGAATCGGCAATCTCCACCCCACCCAGATTCTCCACCGCAATGAAACTGACTCCACTGTCGGCGTAGCGATTTTGCAAAGCCGCCAGCCATACAACCGCCTCCATCGGTAAGGGGGGTTCGGGCCGCCCTGGGGCGGAAAGTTTTTCCAAGGTTTGCCTCAGCCGGACCGAAATCTCCGGTAACTGGCGACGCAACAGGGCATTGAAGCGGAGAGAGGGCGTGGCACCCTCCTGCTCCGCTGCCAGACACAAGGTATCCAGCGTCTGCAACAGGTTCTTGACGTCATGGGTCAGGCGCGCACCGGTCTCATGAATCGCTTCGATATAAGAGAGACGCCGCAGTTCCTGCGCACGCCATTTGCCCAGGTAATACTCAGCCAACAGGCGGGTGGCCAGATCGTAATGCCACCGCAAGCTTGGGCTGGGCTGCGTCTGTGTCTCCAGTTCCAAGCTTAGATAGCCGTGCGTAAACTGCAAACGGTGTTTACCCGTCTCACCGAATCTCGCCTGTCCAGCCAGCGCCGACCACTCGCCACCGACTACCCCCGGCAGGCGCTCCGGCAGTTCCGCGCAGGCCAAGGAAAGGAAGCGTTCGGGGGTGGCCTCCTGCTTGCTCAGTTCCGCCATCGACTCGAGCCAATCCTCGATGGGCAGGCCCAGCGACATGACGTGCTGCGCCACCGCGCTGCCCAGGCCACCAAAACCCGAACGCGGATCCCAGATCAGTCCCAGCACCAGTAACAGCATTGAGACCACCGCAAGAGCGACCAGCAGCGACTCGAAATAGGGGACATTGAACAGCAAGGCAAAGCTGATGCTGCCCAGCGCGATCACCGCCTGCAACAGGAATACCAGCACACCGTAAACGTAATCGACGATCTCGGCCCGTTCGAAGGTTTTCACCGAACCCACCGGTAATACCGCCATGAACAGGAAGACTACGGGCGACAGATACAGCACCATATTACTCAGTATGGGTTCGGCCAAGCGAGAAGCTGCCAGAGAATGCGGCAGCAACAGAGCGAACGACGCTGTCGTCAGGTAGCCCAGGCCGATCAGATGAAACAGCCGCTCCGAACGATTCGGAAAAAGAAACACCTTGCCGCCTACCACGCCGGTCAGCAGCATGGTCCAGAGGACCAGCAGTCCCCAGTTGAGGGAGTAGGAGAGCAAACCGGCAAACGCGACCACCATGGCGGAACCAACAAATCCGAGTTGCCTGCCTGGCTGGATGAAGGGCTGCCAGAGCAGGCCCACGCCAATATGAACAAGAAAGAGGAGGCGACCGAACTGCGAATCCGGTCCGAGCAGGAAGCTCAGGTGCAATACCACCAGGAATCCGAGAAAGATCCAGCGGCGGGCACGCAGCGAGGGATTGAGGTGGATGGCCGGCATAGCGAAGTTGGGCGAGGATTCTAGACCCTGAGTGACCGAACCCCGACAAACTGTCGAAATCCAGACACATCAAGGAGCAAGTAATTTTCTGTATTGGCAACTTTGGGGCCAAGCCCCTCCAAAAAGAACGAAATTACCGGCTGAAGTGGCTCAATCAAGAAATGGCACAATAAATGCTATTATTTCTGCGAGTTATATCTTTCGGTGGAGAAAAAAAATGAAAAAACAAGCTGGTTTTACCCTCGTCGAAATCGCCATCGTGCTGGTCATCATCGGCCTGCTGCTGGGCGGCGTGCTGAAGGGGCAGGAACTGATCAATAGTGCGAAAGTGAAGAATTTCGCGACTGACTTCCGCAATATTCCGCTGTTTATCTATGGTTATCAGGACAAGTTCAAGGCATTGCCGGGTGATGATGCGGCGGTTGCCACTACTCACCTTGGCTCTGCGGTCGGCGGGGTAACCGTGGTTCCCGCAACTGGTGCGAGCGTTGGCAACGGCGTTATCAACGGGGCGTGGAACTCAACGTCCATAACGGCTGAGTCGGTGTTGTTCTGGCAACACGTTCGCTTGGCCGGTCTTGCAGCAGGAGCTACTTCGGCACCAACTGACGCTAATGCTGTTAAGACTTTTGTACCGCAAAATGCGGATGGTGGACATGTCGGGATCACAAGCGGCACGAATACACCAGTAGCAGGTTTGACCGGTACTTACATCGTTTGCTCAACCAACATACTTGGAAAATTTGCCAAACAGCTTGACCTCACAATGGATGATGGGGCTCCTGCTACGGGTTCAGTTCGTATAATTGATAACCAATCCTGGGATCAAACAGCGGCAGTCATTGCAAAAGCAAACGTTGCAGCCGTGGATGACGCATCGTCTTACACAGTCTGCATGGCTCTCTAACAGGACCTTGGCACCGCTCACAAAGCCCGCTTCGGCGGGTTTTTTCTTTTCGGCGGATAGCATTCAATGAGAAATTCTCTTGGCCTGAAATTCCAGTACTTGGTCACAACCTTGTTTGGCCTGATACTTTTTCGGCTATACATGCTTGGAATTCATGGGCCGTTTCTCGTTGATGATACCGGGACGATCCTCAACAACCAGGCCATCCAACTCCCCAACATCACCATTGATGAGCTACTTCAAGCGGCATTTTCAAGCCAAGCGGGGCCACTGGGGCGACCGCTTGCAATGGCCAGCTTCGCCGCTGACTATGCTGTGGGCGGACTGCGGCCCGAATCTTTCAAGTTCACCAATATCCTGATTCATGTCGCCATCACGATGCTGGTCTTTTTTGTCAGCCGCGCTTTGATGGCGCGCCTGTCGCTGTGGCAGGGTAAAACTGCGAATTGCGGCTGGCAGGGCCCATTACTGATCACCGCCATTTGGGCGCTACACCCCCAGCACGTCTCTACTGTCCTCTATGCCGTACAACGCATGAGCCAACTGGCCATGCTGTTCGTGATGGCAGCCGTCTGGGTCTATATCAATTTACGTAACCGCCTGCTGGCCGGCGATGCCCGCGGCAGCGCATGGCGCGCCGCATTGCTGCTGCCCCTGCTCGCTGGCGCCCTGCTCAGCAAAGAAAATGGCGCGCTGTTGCCTGTATTGCTGCTGGTTGTGGAAGTCGTTTTCTTTCGCTTTGCCATGCCAGCAAAGATGAGGACAGCCCGCCTGCTCTTGGCGACATCACTGATAGTACCAACGCTAGCGCTGCTCGGCTATCTGATCTCCCTCGGCCTGGGACTGAACAGCATCGGCAGCGTCAGAGACTTTACTCCCGCCGAGCGGATGCTCACCGAGCCACGCCTGCTCTTTACTTATCTCGTCCAGTTCGCTTGGCCGGACCCAGCGGGCATGCCGTTTTATTACGACAATATCCTTGCCTCACGCAGCCTGCTCGACCCGCCAGCCACGCTCGGCGCAATCGCTTTCTGGCTCGTGCTGCTTGGCGCAGCAGTTGCATGTGTGTGGCGTAATCGCGCACCCCTATTTGCCTTTGCGGTGTTCTGGTTCCTCGGTGGTCATCTGCTTGAATCGACCACCATCCCGTTAGAACTCGGTTTTGAACACCGCAACTACCTCCCCGCCTTCGGTCTCACCTTCGGCGTCGGCGCGCAACTTTGGCAGTTCGCACAGCAACCGGGACGTGGGGCGAACATCAGCAAAGCATTGCTCATCGGCATTCCCCTCGTTCTTGCCTGGCCACTGCACGAGCGCGTCACCGCCTGGTCTTCCGCCAACAATTTCTTTGCACATACCCTGAACAACGTACCGACCTCGGCTCGGGCCTGGGGGGATTACTCGAATTACCTAACGACGCAAGGCATGCTTCGAGAAGCAATTCCGCCCCTGATGAAGGCGAGCACATTAAACACGCGCGAGGCAGGCTATCTGATGGTCGTTCTTAACTTGAAAGTCAACGCCTTTGGGGAGGAGCCCGACCCGGCATTGCTACAGGATGTGCTGACCCGACTGAAGACCTATCCGCTGTCGGCCTATGGTCACAACATCCTGAGCGTTTTGATGAACCCACTGATTGAGGGAACCATTACCCCGACGGGGAAACGCGTGCTGAAGCAATTGCTTGAAGCTGCGGCTGGCAATGCCAGCCTGAAACCGGGGCATCGCAAGCTCATTGGATTGGCGCTCGTCGTGCTTGCCAAGAATTCCCCCACCCATTGAGCATCACGGGGACTGCAACAACCGTTCTTCGCCGGTCGCCACGGCTTTTGCACTTCCCCGAATCACGACCACATCACCCGCCTGCAGGCGGGTATCCGGCGCTAACGCGACTATTGGCTGCGAACGCCGCCGGATCGCCGTCACGCCAGCGCCGACTTTTTCCAGATTGATCTCTTCGAGGCTGTGACCTACAGCCCATGCCCCGGCATCGAGCGTCACGGCATGCAGACGCGGTTGATCGGCATCGGCGACGCCTTCGCCGGCATCCGTAGCCCCGTGGAAGAAGCCACGCAATAGCGCATAGTGCTGTTCGCGCAACTCGCGCAGGCGACGGATGACGCGGTGCATCGGCACGCCCACCAGCGCCAGGGCATGCGTGGCGAGCATCACCGAGGACTCCAGCGCCTCGGGCACCACTTCCGCCACCCCGGCCTCGAAGAGCTTTTCGGCGTCCTCTTCCTCGCGTGACCGGGCGACGATCGGCAGATCGGGCCGCAGTTCGCGCACCCGCTGCACCAGCCGCAGCGTTGTCGCCAGGTCGGCAAAGGTGACGACCAGCACGCTGGCGCGGACGATTCCCGCTGCCATCAGATTCTCGCGCCGCGTGCAATCGCCCCAGGCGACCGGCTCGCCGGCACTGGCCGCCTCGCGCACGCGCTCGGAATCAAGGTCGAGGGCCATGAAGCCGATCTGCTCGGACTCCAGAAAACGCGCCAGATGCTGGCCGGTCTTGCCGTAGCCGCAAAGGATGGCGTGCTTTTCGGTCGCTACCGTCCGCACCGCTATCTGCGTCAGCTGCATCGAACGGGTCAGCCACTCCGAGGCCACCAAGCGCAAGACGAGGCGGTCGGACACCTGCACGATCAGCGGTGCCAACATCATCGACAGCACCATTGCCGCGAGAACCGGCTGGAGCAGGTCGCGATCGACCAGGGCGGTATCGGTGGCGAGCGCCAGCAGGACAAAACCGAATTCACCTGCGGCGCACAACCACAGCCCGGAACGCAGCGCCGTACCTGGGCTGGCGCCCATCCGCCGTGAAGCCGCAGCGACAACGGCCAGCTTGGCAGAAAACAACAGCAGGAGGACCGCCAGCACCTGTCCGGCATTGCGCCAGATCGCGACCGGATCGAGCATCATGCCGGTAGAGATGAAGAACAGGCCCAACAGCACGTCACGGAAGGGCTTGATGTCCTCCTCGACCTGATAGCGGTATTCGGTTTCGGAAATCAGCATGCCGGCGATAAATGCGCCCAGTGCCGGCGACAGGCCAGCCAGTTCGGTCGCCGTGGCGAAACCGAGCGTGACCAGCAGGACATTGAGCATGAACAATTCGCCCGATTTGCGGCGGGCCACCAAGCCGAACCAGGCATGCATCAGCCTCTGACCGACAAAGAGCACCAGGCCAAGCAATACGGCGGCTTTTGTCAGCGCCACGCCCAACTCGCCGGCAAGCGCATCGACCGGTTGCGACAGGGCGGGAATCAGCACCAGCAGCGGCACAACGGCCAGATCCTGGAACAGCAACACGCCCATCACCTCGCGGCCATGAGCGACATCGAACTCGCGCCGCTCGGCCAGCAGCTTCGACAGGATGGCGGTGGATGACATCGCCAGTGCCCCGCCCAGGGCGATGCTGGCCTGCCAGGACACCCCCCAGATCAGCGCACCAGTTGCCACGGTGACCAGCGTACCAAGTACCTGGATCAGGCCGAGGCCGAAGACAATGCGCTTCATGGCAAACAGGCGCGGCAGAGAAAATTCCAGGCCGATCGTGAACATCAGGAACACCACGCCGAATTCGGCGAGGCGGTGCGCGCTGTCACTGTCCGGCAACAGCGCCAGTGCATTTGGCCCGGCCAGCGCACCGACCAGCAGATAGCCGAGGATCGGCGGCAGGCCAAGGCTGCGGCAGAGTGCCACCGCCAGGACGGCGGCAGCAAGCAGGATGAGGATCAGATAAAGCGTCAAGGGAAGAGCCGGCCTCTCGGGGGGAACGATATAATTTCCGGTAATCATAACCGCCCGTCCCATGACCACCCCTAACGCCTCCGAACAAATCCTCGAACTGGCCCGTCGCGTCCTCGCGATCGAAGCAGGGGCAGTCAATAAAATTGCCGATCGATTGGGTGATGAATTTGTAAGGGCAGTCGCATTGATCCTCGCCTGCCAGGGCCGGGTCATCGTCAGCGGCATCGGCAAATCGGGGCACATCGGCCGAAAAATCGCCGCCACCATGGCAAGCACTGGAACGCCGGCCTACTTCGTCCATGCCGCCGAAGCCGTGCACGGCGATCTCGGCATGATCACGCACGACGACGTGCTGATCGTGATTTCCAATTCCGGCGAAAACGACGAACTGCTGACGATCGTACCGCTGGTACGGCGCCGCGGCGGCAAGTTGATCGCCATTACCGGCAACGCGCAGTCCTCGTTGGCGAGGGAAGTCGACATCCACCTCGATGCCCGCGTCGACGAAGAGGCCTGCCCGCTCAATCTCGCCCCCACCGCCAGCACGACGGCCGCCCTGGCACTCGGCGACGCGCTCGCCGTCGCCCTGCTGGATGCGCGCGGTTTTGGTGCAGACGATTTCGCCCGCTCCCACCCCGGCGGCACCCTCGGACGAAAACTGCTGACCCATGTACGCGATGTGATGCAATCGGCCGAACGCATTGCCGTTGTCATGGTCGCCACCTCCATACCGGAAGCGTTGATTGTCATGTCGCGGGGTTCGATGGGCATGACGGCCGTTCAAAATGGCGCAGGCCCACTGGTCGGCATCTTCACCGATGGCGACCTGCGCCGGGCGATGGAAAAGCTCGGCGATCTGCGCCAGGTTGCGGTTGGGGAAGTGATGACACGCAACCCACTCACCATCGCTCCGGAACAGCTGGCGGTCGAGGCCGTCGAGATGATGGAGCGCCACAAGGTGAACCAGTTACTGGTCATCGATGCCGGCGGACAACTCGTCGGAGCCCTCAACATGCACGACCTGTTCCGCGCCAAGGTAGTCTGATGGACGCACTGCAGCGGGCTGCCGGCATCCGTCTGATGGGCTTCGACATCGATGGTGTGCTGACCGACGGTCGCCTCTATTTCGGCCCCGAAGGCGACCACATGAAAGCCTTTTTCAGCCGCGATGGCCTCGGCCTCAAGTTCCTGGCGAAATCCGGCGTGACGCTCGCCATCATCACCGGTCGCGACTCGCCCATCGTTACCCGGCGCGCCGCCAACCTGGGTATCGAGATCGTCATGCAGGGCGTCGGGGACAAGCGCGCGGCGATGACCAGCCTGCTGGCCCGGGAAAACCTGACGTTCGAGCAATGCGGCTACATGGGCGACGATGTCGTCGATCTGCCACTGCTAAGGGCCTGCGGATTTTCCGCCACGGTGCCCGATGGCCACGACCTGGTCAGGCAACATGCTGACTACATTGCCGCCGCGCCAGCGGGCGGCGGCGCAGTGCGCGAAGTCTGCGAACTGATCCTGCGCGCCCAGGGCAGTTGGGTACGCATCATGGCCCCCTATCTCGACTAGGTTCATCGTGTCGTCCAGGGCCCATCCGGTCGCCACGCTGTTCCCCCTGGTTCTGGCCGGCCTGCTTGCCGCGCTGAGCTTCTGGCTCGACATCGCCTCCCGGCCGCAAAAAATCGGGGGCGATGCCAAGCTGCGGCATGACCCCGATTACATGGTCGAGAATTTCCGGCTGCGGCGCTTCGATACCGAGGGCGCCCTGCAGCACACCGTACTCGGCGACCACTTGCGCCATTACCCGGATGACGACAGCACGGTGGTGCTTGCCCCGCGCCTGACATTCCACCGCGCCCCGCCGACCAACATCACGGCCCGTAAAGCCCTGCTCGACAGCGGCGCCAAGCATGTCGAGTTTTTAGGCAATGTACGGGTAACGCGCAGTGGCATAGCCGGCAAGCCCAACTCGGTTTTGCTCACCGAACATCTGCACACCTATCCGGATGACGAGATTGCCACCACGACGGTTCCTGCGACGATCACGCAGGGACTGTCGAACATAACCGGCAACAGGATGAACACCAACAACAAGACCGCTATTTACGAGCTTGAAGGCGCGGTTCATGGCGTATTCTTCAAAAACCGCGGCAAGGCAGTTGCTCCACCCGCCGCTGCCCCGATCGTCGCTCCGCCACCGGCCACGCCCAAGCCGGCGGCAAAACCGAAGCCCAAGCCAAAAGCCAAGCCAAAATCCAGCCCCGCTGCCAAGCCCAAACCGAAACCTGTGCGCTGACATGAAACCACTCTCCCGTCCTCTGTCCTTGATCCTCGCTCTCGGCCTGTTCGCTGTCAGCACGGCGCAGGCTGAAAAAGCTGACCGTGACAAGCCCGTCCAGCTGGAAGCGGCCAAGGTCACCGTCGATGACGTCAAGCGGGTGCATGTCTTCGAGGGCAATGTCATCCTCAGCCAGGGCACCCTGATGATCCGAAGCGCCAAATTGGTCGTTACGCAGGATGCGGAAGGCTTCCAGAAGGGCGTAGCCTCGGGGGGGGAAGGTGGCCTGGCCCGCTTCCGCCAGAAACGCGAAGGCAAGGACGATTACATCGAGGGCGAAGGCGAACGCATCGAATATGAGTCGCGTGCCGAAAAAGCAGAGTTTTTCGTGCGTGCCTACGTCAAGAGCGGCATGGACGAGGTGCGTGGCAACCACATCGTCTATGACGGCCGGACCGAGCAGTACCAGGTTAGCTCGACGCCCGGGGCAAGTCCGAGCAGCAAGGAAGGTCGCGTTACCGCAGTCATCCAGCCGAAGAACGTCAAGAGCGCGCCACCCTCCCCCACTGCACCCGTTCCCGCCGCTCCGAAATAATTTCCACTGTTGTTACCTGCCTGCCGGCGAATGGCTCCGGGGTGGAAAGTCACGCTTTGGCGCCGGATATTGCAATGCAGCAAATCAACTGGATCATGCGTATCCACCGAAAAATAATACATATCCAACGCCATGTTTATAGGTAGATAAGTGACATTCATAAAAAATATGTTGCACTGCAACAAAAACCCTTGACATCGAGGCTTCCGTCCCTATAATTGGACTCATGATGCACTGCAACATAAGCAACCGATAACGCTGACCATAACCTCAAATTGTTTTCAAACCCTTAGCAAACCTCAATTCAGGAGATCACCATGAACACTTACATGAACCCCGATCAACTCGTCGGCGCCAACAAAGCCAACGTCGAGACCATGCTGACCATGGCGAACACTGCCTTCGCCAGCGCGGAACGCTTCGCTGCCCTCAACCTGAACACTGCCCGCACCCTGCTGGAAGACAGCGTCAACAACGCCAAGCACCTGCTGGCCGTCAAGGATGTTCAGGAACTAATGAGCCTCCAGACCGCCCTGGCCCAGCCCGCTTTCGAGAAGGCCATCGCCTACTCCCGTAGCGTTTACGAAATCGCCGCCCAGACTCAGGACGAGTTCGCCAAGATCCTCGACAGCCAGTATGTCGAAATCAACAAGAACGTTGCCAGCGCCCTGGACAAGGCGGTCAAGAACGCCCCCGCCGGTTCCGACGTTGCCGTCGCCGCCGTCAAGTCCGCCCTGGCTGCCGCCAACTCGGCCTACGAGACCATGAACAAGGCCGCCAAGCAGGTTGCCGAGATGGCCGAAGCGAACGTCGCTGCCGCGACCACCGCGACCGTGAAGGCCGTTGGCGCCTCCTCCCCGAAGGCCAAGAAGGCTGCCTAAGCTTCAACCAATTTACGTCTCCTCCTCCGGTTCCGCAAAGGAACCGTTTCAGCCCCGACCTCACGGTCGGGGCTTTTTTTTGCCGCTCATTGAGCCGTCCCGCCAGCGCCGACTGTTTACTTGCTGTCGTAGTTGTAGCCCAGCGCAGCGACACCACTCTTCAAAACGTCAATGGCTACGGCAACCGCTTCCGGAGCACCCCGCACGCCGAGTTCGACATGGCGCCGCATTGTCTCGCTGCCGAAGCTCGGCAGACTGAACACGACGATGCCGGGAAAATCCGCCTCGGTCTGGCGCATCAGCTCGAGCATATTGCCTTCCAGCCCTTCCCAGACGAGGATGACGGCTTCGGTTTCCGCGTTCTGGCGGAAATCGTCGGCGTAGTAAGTGTCGAGTACCCACTCGGCCATCGGCCAGGCCATCTGCGGGAAGCCCGGCAGGAAATGATGGTCGCCGCACGAAAAGCCGGGAATGCGATTGAAGGGGTTGGGAATGATGCGGCTGCCCTGCGGATAGGTGCCCAGTTCCAGCCGCGCCGGGGTGACCGGCTGGCCCATCTCGGCCATGCGCGCGCGAATTTCGCGTTCAGCATCAGGATGCAATTCAAGCGGCACAGCGGCCGCAGCCGCAGCCGCCTGCCGGGTATGGTCGTCGGGCGTAACACCGATGCCGCCGCAACTGAACACCACGTCGCCGCCCGCCAGTGTGCGCCGCAGGGTTTCGATCAGGCGCGGGCGTTCGTCGCCGAGGTATTCCACCCACGACAGGTGCAAGCCGCGTTCGGCAAAAATTTCGATGAACTTCGCCAGATGCTTGTCCTGGCGCTTGCCGCGCATGATCTCGTCGCCGATGATGATCAGGCCGTAGGTCCTCATAGGGCAATTCCTTGTTCCGCACGCAGTTGGCGCAATCCGCCGAGGCAGAGGTGGACAAACAGCACAGCGGTAAATGCCAGTGCCAGCAGGTTCAGCAGCGGGATATAGGAAGCCAATGCCCCCACCAGTCCGCCCAGATACAGGCTGCTGCGCTCGCGGGCGATCACGGCGGCACGCTCCTGCGGTTGCGCGTGTTCGGCCAAAGCATCGAAACGGAAGGCGCGCTGGTTGAGCCAGGCCGCCCAGAACAGCGGCAGGAAGATCACCGCACCGGGAATCAACAGCAGCGGCAGGGTGAGCAGCCAGCCGATGACGAAGATCGCCCCGGCGGCCACCGTATTGACCACGCTGCCGAGCAGGGCCGCCTGCGCCGAGCCATAGGCGCTAACGTCCGGATAGTCGCGCGCGGCGATCACGGCCATGATGCGTGGCAGGGCAAACACGGCGACCAGCAGTAGGACCGTCACGTAGATCAGTGGCGCAAGCAGGAAGAACACGGCGATGTGGGCCAGCGAGGGGCCGATCCAGTCCAGCCAGGTGAAGATCTGCCAATCGGGCAAGGTGGTGACGATCCACGCGGCCAGCGGTTGCCAGGCGAACCAGGCGATCACCGACCAGATGACAAAAGCCACCAGCGGCGGCCATAGGGCATGCACGAGGATGGATGGCCGCAGGAGATCGCGCGCGGCGCGCAAGACGGTACGAAAAAACGCAGTAGTGTCCATCAGTGTCTCTCCCGGCCTTCCCACATTTTTTGCAGGCGCTTCACCGAGACAGGGCTCGGCGTGCGCAGTTCCTGGGCGAACTGCGCGACGCGCAGTTCTTCCAGCAGCCAGCGGTATTCTTGCAGAAAAGAATCATCCACCCCGGCCTTGCGCATGGCCAGCCACTCGCGCTCCCAGGTCTGCGCGACGCCCCGCCAGTCGGCCAGCAGTCGTGCATCGCGCGCGCTGTCGTTCTTCAGCTTGTCGAGGCGCAGCCCGATGGCTTTCAGGTAACGGGGAAAGTGTTGCAGCCGCTCGTAGGGGGTCGCAACAATGAAGCCCTTGGGCAGCAGCGCCGCCAGTTGTGCGGCGATATCCGCACCCGCCTGTGGAAAGGTTTTCTGCATGGCAACGAGCTTTTTCTGCACGAATACATGCTCGGCGAGGATCGACCCGACCTGCCGCGCCACTTCCTGTGCGACCAACCCGACCCGGCCCTTGGCCTGGGTGACGCGCGCATCGAAGGCGGCCGAATCTTCCGCCAGCGGCTCGGCGAGGCAGGTACGCTCCAGCGCGACCGCGGCGACCTGCTCCTTCAACTCGGCCTCGCTGCCGAAAGGCAGAAACTGCAAGCCGAGTTCGCGCGGCAGGCTCTTCTCGGCGAACTTCAACTGTGGGTTCAGGGCCAAGGCAAAACGGCCACGCAGGTCGAGGCGCTGGCTTTCTGCTTCCTTTTCTTCGGAGGGGGCCGCGAAGTCGCCGTAGTCGGCACGCAATTCGGCGAGGTTGCGCGACATCGCCAGCGTGCCGCCATGCTCGTCGAGCAGGCGGAAGTTCATCAGCAGGTGCGGCCGCAACTCGCCGGGGCGCAGGGCGTCCAGCGGCAGCTTGAGGGCGATCTTTTCCTCAATGGCGCGGGTCAGCGACTTCGCCAAGGAGTCACTGCGATCATGCTCGTCATCACAAAACGCTTCAGCAAAGGCATCGACTGGCTGCACGCGATGGCGATATTTCTGCGGCAAGGTCTTCAGCAACGCAACGACCTTCTCCTTGCGCAGGCCGGGCACCAGCCACTCCATCACGGTAGCCGACAGGCGATTAAGCTCCGCGAGCGGCAACGACAAGGTTACGCCATCGTCCGTCGCGCCGGGGTCATGCTTGTAGACGAGCGGCAGGGGCTGGCCGAGATGATCGTAGGCGGACGGAAAGGCGTCGGTGGTAATGCCCGCCGCTTCATGGCGCATCAACTGGTCTTTCTCGAGGAACAGCAGCTTGGGATTTCCTTGCTCGGCGTCGCGCCGCCACTTGTCGAAGGCGACCAGCGTGGTGATGCCTTCAGGAACCACGGCATCGAAGCAGGCGTACACCAGCGCGTCATCCACCAGCACGTCGGGCCGGCGCGCCTTGTGTTCGAGCCGCTCGATCTCGGTTTTCAGTTGTTGGTAGTGCTGGAGGAAGCGCCACTTCTTCAACCAATCCTCGCCGACCTCGCCCTCGACCAGCGCGCCGCGGATGAACAGTTCGCGCCCCAGCTTCGGGTCCAGCGGACCGTAATTGACTCTGCGTTTCGCATGCAAGGTCAGACCATGCAGGGTGACGCGCTCCCAGGCCACGACCTGCCCCGGCCCTTTTTCCCAGTGCGGCTCATAGACATGGCGGCGAATCAGGTGCGCGCCGACCTGCTCCAGCCATTCCGGCTCGATCTTCGCGATGCAACGGGCGAACAGGCGCGAGGTCTCGACCAGTTCGGCGGCGACGATCCAGCGGCCGGCTTTCTTGACCAGGTTTGAACCGGGATGGATGAAGAACTTGATGCCGCGCGCGCCAAAGTAGTTCTTGTCCTCCTCGTTGATCAGGCCGATGTGGCCGAGCAGGCCAGTCAGCAGCGCCTTGTGGATCGCGTCATGGCTGCCGGGCAGCTGGTTTTCCTTCCAGCCATGTTCGTGGCACAGCGTCATCAACTGGCCATGCACATCACGCAGTTCACGTAACCTCAGCCAGTTGATGAAGTGCTGGCGGCACCAATTTTTCTGCTTGCTCGAACTCTCGTGCTTCCATACTTCGTCGGCCGCCTGCCACAGCTTCAGGTACGACAGGAATTCGGATTTCTCGTCCTTCCATTGCGCGTGTGCCTGGTCGGCCGCCGCAGCCTGCTCCTGCGGCCGGTCGCGCGGGTCCTGCGTGCCCAGTGCGGCGGCGATCACCAGCATTTCCTGCAGGCAACCGAACTCCCGTGCGGCAAGGATCATGCGGCCGATCTTCGGGTCGAGCGGCAATTTCGCCAGCTCCTTGCCGACGGCGGTCAGTTCCTTGCTGGTCTCGTCGATGGCACCCAGTTCGGCCAGCAGGGTATAGCCGTCGGCGATCATGCGCGGCGCCGGCCGTTCGAGGAAAGGAAAATCCTCGACATCGCCCAGGTGCAGCGACTTCATGCGCAGGATCACGCCGGCCAGCGAGGAACGCAGAATCTCCGGGGCGGTATAGGGCGCGCGCTTTTGAAAATCGTCCTCGGCGTACAGACGGAAGCAGACGCCGGAGGCCACCCGCCCGCAGCGGCCGGCGCGCTGGTTGGCCGCCGCCCGCGAAATCGCTTCGACTTGCAATTGCTCGACCTTGTTGCGATGCGAGTAACGCTTGACGCGCGCCACCCCGGTGTCGATGACATAGCGGATGCCCGGCACCGTCAGCGAAGTCTCTGCGACGTTGGTCGCCAACACCACACGACGGCCCTGATGCGGCGCGAACACGCGCGATTGCTCCTGCACGGTCTGGCGCGCGAACAGCGGCAATACTTCCAGGCCGGGGGGATGGTGTTTTCTGAGTGCTTCGGCCGCCTCGCGAATCTCGCGCTCGCCGGGCAGGAACACCAGTACGTCGCCCGGCCCTTCGCGATGGGCCTCGCTGACGGCATCGACAATGGCATCGTTCAGATCGGCATCCTTGCGCTCGTCGAAAGGCCGGTAACGTGTCTCGATCGGATAGAGCCGGCCCGACACCTCGATGACCGGTGCACCGTCAAAATGCTTTGAGAATCGTTCGGCATCCAGCGTCGCGGAAGTGACGATGAGCTTCAAATCGTGCCGCTCATTGTTTCTTTTGACCAGCACCGACTTTAGGTAGCCCAGCAGGAAATCAATGTTGAGCGAGCGCTCGTGCGCCTCGTCGATGATCAGTGTGTCGTACTGGCGTAGCAGGGGATCGGTCTGCGTCTCGGCCAGCAGGATGCCGTCGGTCATCAGCTTGATGTAGCTCGCGGGCGAGCTGCGGTCGGTAAAACGAATCTTGTAGCCGACGTGCTTGCCGAGTTCCGATTTCAGTTCCTGGGAGATGCGCCCGGCCGTGGCGCGCGCGGCAATACGACGCGGCTGGGTGTGGCCGATCAGCCCCTTCAGGCCGCGGCCGA
Source organism: Rhodocyclaceae bacterium (assembly GCA_013426785.1). GTDB lineage: Bacteria > Pseudomonadota > Gammaproteobacteria > Burkholderiales > Rhodocyclaceae > Sulfuricystis. Next base: position 20,599 of record JACDZI010000027.1, read on the forward strand.
GTTCGAGGCAGATCTTCGGCAACTGCGTCGTCTTGCCCGAGCCGGTTTCGCCGCAGACGACAATGACCTGATGCTTCTGGATCGCGGCGGCGATCTCGTCCCGCCGCGCGCTGACGGGCAACGCCTCGTCATACGTAATGACCGGACGCGCGGCCCGGCGGGCTTCGGCATCGAACTTCACGCCGGCTCCAGCAATCCCGCAAGCCTGGCCAGCGCCGCCTTGTCCACGGCGGCAAGGCGCTCGCGCAACGCCACAATTGCCGTCTCGCCAGCGCCGACTTTCTTCAATGCGGCCAGTTCGTCTTTCAGTGCAATGACTTCAGCCTTGCGGGTTTCCGCCTCGGCGCCGAGGATGTGCTGCACGAACAGCACCTGCGTTGAACTGGTCTCGAAGCTGTAATTCTTCTGCGCGTCCTTGCCCTCCTTGCCACCGAAAGGCGGATTGGTCAGGATCACGTCGAAGGTCGCGGGCGCATCCTCGAACAGGGCGTCGTAGGTCGGCGCGTCGGTCAGCGTGTTGCCATGCCACAGGTTGGGCTGGTCGATGCCGTGCAGCACCAGATTCGCCAGCGCGATCGGCAACACCAGGTTTTCCTTCTCGCGGCCGAAGAGGGTGCGCGTCTTCAACCGTTCCAGATCGGTGCTCGACGCCACATCACCCAGCGTGTGCGCCATCAGTTCATACGCCTGGGCGAGGAAGCCGCCGGTGCCGCAGCAGGGGTCGTAGACGGTTTCTCCCGGTTGGGGTGCGATGGCGCGCACCATCGCGCGGATCACTTCGCGCGGCGTGAAGAACTGGCCGCCGTCGGAATTCTTCTCGCCCATCTTCAGCAGCAGGTCTTCATACACCTGCGACAGCGTGAAGAAATGCCTGTCGTCGATGTGATCGATGCTGATCTCGTGCACCCGGTCGAGGATGTCGCATAGATTGGTTTCCGAATCCACGCGCACCCGTTCCACCGCCGTCATGATGCGGCCGATGATGCGTTGCTTGGGGCTGGCCGAATGGTTGGGCCGGCCATCGGGCAGCACATCGAGCCGGTGCAGATAGGGCAGCAGTTCCTTGTTGATGAAGGCGAACAGATCGCCCACGCGCGTTTTCAGCGCCGCGCGCTGCGCTCCGCCCGGCGCGGCCCAGTCCTGCCAGCGATAAGGCGCGGCGAGGGCTGGCGCGAACGGCTTGCCTACGGCTTCCGCCGTCTCGCGTGCGCGCTCCTCCTGGGCATCGAGAATGCGCAGGAAGAGAATCCAGGTCAGCTCCGGCACATACTGCCAGGCGCTCGCGCAGTTCGAGCGGCGCATGATGTCACAGATCGACTTGACGAAGGAGGACAGGGACTGGGTGGAGGCGATGCTTCTCGGCGTGGTCGCCTTCGTCGCCGTCCGGCCAGCGCCGACTTTTGCTTTTCTCATATCTACTTTTTCGCCAGTTTCTTTTTGGCGCTCTCGATCTGCTTGATGCTTGCCTCCGGAGTCGGCAAGGCTTCGGGCATGGTGCCGCCGATCTCCTTGATGGTCTGTCGAACCTTCTTCCCCACCTCGAAATGCGTCTGGTTGGCGCGCTGTTTGCCGCTGACCTTGTCGCGCTTCAGCTTCTCCTCGGTCTGCGTGGCACGGAACAAATTGGCGGCGAGTTCCGTACTGCCCATGTGATCCAGAATCTTCTGGCTCTTCTTCAAGCCCTTGCGGGCATGGATTTCCTTGTTGCCCAGGTCGCCATACAAGCCCTTGTAGCCGTGATCCTGAAAGATGGCGTAATCAAGGCTGGTCTCGACGCCGGCCTCCTTGGCTGCCGCGGCCAGGTGCTTGTTGTGCCGAGCCATCTCATTGCGAATCGCCAGACGCTTGTCGTCTTCGGATAGTCGAGCGAACTTCTCATCGTCGGCCAGTTCCTGTCGCCGCGTCTGCATCGCGAAGTAAGTCTGGCCATTGGCGATTACCGGCTTGGAAGGATCGCCGTTTTGTACGATCAGATAACAGGCATATCGAGACAGCCGGCAGTCCTCGACCTGACGCTTCGCCCCAGAGCCGATGTCGACCATTGTGAGGACATCCTCAATATGGTCTTCGGCGGGTTGCCCGCTGTTCTGGCAAGCCTCCCTGGCGCGCTCGAGCACGGGCTGGAAATGTCGGTACTGCGAGTAATCGAGTACATCGGCCAATTGCCGTGCCAACCAGTATTCGTTGCCATCCGCATCGAGATGACGAATGCTCTCGAAGGTAGCGTGATGCTGATCGGCGATATTTTTGTCAGGCATGCATCTCTCCAGAATTATTGAAGGCTTGTGCCAGCAGGCGCGAAGGCAGCAGTTCGATTTCTCGTAACTGCGCCAGCGCCGCCTGCCTCGCTTCCTCGACAGCAGCGAGTTGGTCTTTCAGGTGGTCGGCGATGCGACGTTGTTCATCGAGCGCAGGCAAACTGACGGGTATCGAGGCAATTACGCCTTGCGCGATATTGCGCATCGAATCGCTGGTCCCCGTGGCAAAGTGCTCAATATGCGCACGTGCTGCTGCAGATCGTAGCGCATACAGCAAATAAGCTTTGTCTGAGAGCAGCCGAAATGGGTAGCCCTTCTCGACGAGAACAACTGCTCCGACAAGCTCTTTGGTGTTAGCCCGTGAAATCAACAGGTCGCCACAACAAACACGGTGATGCTCTTCCGGCTCGTGGCCAACAACAGCCTTGGCTTCATCGGGACGAAATGCAGACCAAGTAACTGCACTGACCTTGAGGACCCCAAGCTGATTCTCGCGCGCAAGCGTCTCGTTTGTTTGAAAGCTCTTCCCAGCCTCGATGCCCGTCAATACAGACCCAAGCGTCACATGCTGGCTCATACCCCAAACAACCTCGTCTTCGCCTCGCGCATCACATCCGCCGGCCGGCCCAGCAGCCGCAGTGCATCCAGCCCGCCGACGCGGCGGATTTCGGGCACGTCCCACAGCAGTTCCGATTCCAGCGCTTCGGTACCGCCCGCGCCAAACTGGTGGCCGAGGCCGCGCAGGACAATAGCGGCTTTGTCATCGACCGAGGCGAACCACGGCGCTTCGTGCGTGAGATAGGCCGCTTCCCGCTCGACGCGCTTCATGGCTTTTTCGCGGTAGCCGAAGTGGGCGAACAGGTCGAAGTGGTCGCAGTCGACCATGTGCATCAGTTCGCGCACGGTGTCGGGCGAGTAGTGCTCGCCGAGCAGGTGATTGATTAGGGTGCGGCGCTTCTGCGTCTCGACCCAGAGACCACGAAAATCGTGGAGGGTGGCCGCCTCGCGCAGCACGCGGGCAATCATTTCCTGGCAGTAGTCCTCGACCGGAATCGCCACGTCGCGCCCTTCGCGCCGTTGCAGGATGAAACGCCCTTGCGGCGTGATGCTGACCGACTGGCCACCGACGATCTCGGGCAGGGGCAGCGGATCGCCGGAGCCGTGCATCTGCTCGATCAGGTCCGACCCGCCCTCGGCGGTGCATTTGAAGGCGTAATGTTCCTTGGGGGTAACGCCTCGCTTCCTGGCACCAGGCGGCATAGCGCCGCTGCAAGGCCATTTGCACTCGATCGGCGTGCAGATCGCGGGTGCAGAAGACGATGACTTTCTGCTCCGGCCCGCCGTTGTCGCGGGTGAACGTCTGCCAATCGACCGAGGGTTTGAGGCGGACGATTTCGCAGGCGGCGATATAGCCGTCCTCCTGCGCCTGGATCAGGGTGTATTCATAGACCGGCTCGCCGAAGTAGCCAAGGTTGTTGGCGGTGATCTCGGCGTCGTCCGCAGTCTGGTGCTTCGATTCGCGCAACTGACGTGGGGTGGCGGTGAGGCCGATATGGATGGCGGCGGGTTGCGTGATGTCGATGCCGCTATCAAGCGCATAGCGGGCGGTCAGCGCGTCGTGGCTGGGAAAATCGGCAAAGGGAAACGGCCCGCCCGGCATCTGCATACCGAGATCGAATTCGCCATAGCGATGGCCATTGGTGGCGAAGACGTGGCGCACCTTGAAACGGGTGCAGTCGGCGTAACCCCGGGCCTGCTGCATCCCCTTCAAGGGGTCTTCGCTTTCGACCTTGGCTTCGATCACGCCGACCGGCAACGCCGTCCCGCCAGCGCCGACTTTTACGCAGAGCAGGTAATCGGTGCGGCCAGCCCCCTTGCGGCGGCGTCCCTTGTGCCCGGTCGGCTCGACCGGGGCGGGTGTTTCGAGCTTGAGCTTCCAGGGATCGTCATAACCCTTGACCCGCAGCACCGGGTTGATCAGGTGGTACTTGGTTTCTTCCTCGTTCAGGCTCATTGCGCCACTCAGTTGGCCAACTTGTGAATCGTGAAGATACCCAGCCCGGTCATCGCCAGCGAACCAAACAGGTGCAGACTGGCCGCCCCCGCCGCCCAGCCGTAGCGGGCGTTCTGGATCAGGTGCACCACTTCGGCGGAGAAGGTCGAAAAGGTGGTCAGCGCACCGAGGAAGCCGGTGACGACGAACAGTTTCAGCTCGGGCGACAACTCGGCATTAAGGTGAAACACGGCGACGGTTGCGCCTACAAGGTAGCCGCCGACGAGGTTGGCGGCCAGCGTGCCGAGCGGCACGGTCGCGAACACCGGATTGAGCCACAGCCCGAGGCCGTAGCGCAGCCAGGCACCCAGGACGGCGCCGATGCCGATGGCGAGAAAAGCGGTCGCTTGCATGGTCCGCATTCTACGTCGCGACGGTAGAATCGGGCTTTTGGTTCAACCCCTTGCAGAACATGGCCGACGCAGAAATCAAAGTTACCAACTTCATCCGCAACATCATCGACGCCGACCTCGCCGCCGGCAGGCATGCGATTGTCCGCACCCGTTTCCCGCCGGAACCCAACGGCTACCTGCATTTCGGCCACGCCAAGTCGATCTGCCTCAACTTCGGTCTCGCCCGCGACTACAGTGGCGCCTGCCACCTGCGTTTCGACGACACCAACCCGGAGAAGGAAGAGCAGGAGTACGTCGATTCCATCATCGACGCCGTGCATTGGCTCGGCTGGGACTGGAACGACAAGCTCTTCTATGCCTCGAACTACTTTCAGTCGATGTACGACTTCGCCGAAAAGCTGATCGAGGCCGGCCATGCCTATGTCGACTCGCAAAGCGCCGAAGAGATGCGCGCCAGCCGCGGCACCCTGACCGAAGCCGGCAAGCCGTCGCCCTATCGCGACCGCACGCCGGCCGAAAACCTGGAATTGTTCCGCCGCATGAAGTCCGGCGCGTTTCCCGATGGCACCCATGTGCTGCGCGCGAAAATCGACATGGCCAGCGGCAACATCAACCTGCGCGACCCGGCGATCTACCGCATCCGCCACGCCGAACACCACAACACCGGCAACCAGTGGTGTCTTTATCCGATGTACACCTACGCCCACCCGATCGAGGACGCGCTGGAGAACATCACCCACTCGATCTGCACGCTGGAATTCGAGGATCAGCGCCCGTTCTACGACTGGCTGCTGCAACGACTCGCCGAGTTGGGCTGCGTGAGCACGCCGCTGCCGCAGCAGATCGAATTCGCGCGCCTCAACCTCACCTATGTCGTGCTGTCGAAGCGCAAACTGATCCAGCTCGTCGACGAGAAGCATGTGAACGGTTGGGACGACCCACGGCTGCCGACCCTCGTCGGCGCGCGCCGGCGCGGCTATACGCCGGCAGGCTTCCGCAAGTTCGCCGAGATGATCGGCGTCACCAAGTCCGACTCGCTGATCGACTACAGCATCTTCGAGGAATGCCAGCGCGACGTGCTCAACGAAACCGCGCCGCGCCGCATCGCCGTGCTCGATCCGTTGAAGCTCGTCATCGACAACTATCCGGCAGGCCAGGAAGAAGAATGCCTCGCCCCCAACCACCCGCAACAGCCGGAACTGGGCAAGCGCGCGGTGCCATTCTCCCGCGAACTGTGGATCGAGCGCGAAGACTTCATGGAAGTGCCGCCGAAGGGCTATTTCCGCCTCTTTCCCGGCAACAAGGTGCGCCTGCGCTACGGCTTCGTCGTCGTATGTACCGGCTGCGACAAGGATGATGCCGGCAATATCGTCGCCGTGCATTGCAACTACTTCGCCGATTCCCAGTCCGGCACGCCGGGCGCCGACACCTACAAGGTCAAGGGCAATATCCACTGGCTGTCCGCACAACATGCCCATCCCGCCGAGGTGCGCCTCTACGACCGGCTGTTCAAGGTGCCGAATCCCGGTGCCGAAAGAGATTTACTCGAAGACATCAACCCGGATTCGGTCAAGACCATCACCGCCCAGCTCGAACCGGCCCTCCGGGATGTCGCGCCTGAAGAGCACTTTCAGTTCGAGCGCCACGGCTACTTTGTCGCCGACCGCGTGGAATCCAAAGCGGGCTGCCCGGTGTTCAACCGCACCGTCACCTTGAAGGACGCCTGGAAATGACCTTCACAGGGATGCTCGCCAGCGCCTGGGTAAAGAACCATTCGCTGCTGTGCGTCGGCCTCGACCCCGATCCGGCCAGGTTCCCCGCGCATCTGCAGGGCGACATCTTCCGCTTCTGCGCCGAAATCGTCGACGCCACCGCCGACTTCGCCTGCGCCTTCAAGCCGCAGATCGCCTACTTCGCCGCCCACCGCGCCGAGGACCAGCTCGAAGCCCTGATCGCCCATATCCATGCGAAACATCCGGGCGTGCCGGTGATCCTCGACGCCAAGCGCGGCGACATCGGCAGCACGGCCGAGCAATACGCCATCGAAGCCTTCGAGCGCTACCGGGCCGACGCCGTGACGGTGAATCCCTACATGGGCCGCGACTCGGTTGAGCCCTGGCTGGCCTACCAGGACAAGGGCGTGATCCTGCTCTGCCGCACCTCGAACCCCGGTGGCAGCGACCTCCAGTTTCAAAAAATCGGCGCTGGCGGGACGGCACTCTATGAACTGGTCGCCGAAAAAATCGCCAGGGAATGGAACACGACAGGTCAATGTGCCCTCGTCGTCGGCGCCACCTTCCCCGGCGAGATAGCGCGCGTGCGCCAGATCGTCGGCGATCTGCCGCTGCTGGTGCCCGGCATCGGCGCCCAGGGCGGCGACATCGAAGCAACGGTGAAGGCCGGCAAAACCGCCGCCGGCACCGGCCTGATGATCAATTCCTCGCGCGCCATCCTCTACGCCGGCAAAGGCGAAGACTACGCCAGCGCCGCGCGGCGGGTCGCGCAGGACACCCGCGACGCGATCAATCGCTGGCGGTAGCCCCGCGCCCCATGCGTCCCGCCGACCTCGCCCTCGCCTTGATCGTGGTGCTGGTCTGGGGCGCGAATTTCGTCGTCATCAAGGCGGGCGTCGCCGAGGTGCCGCCGCTGCTGCTCGGCGCGCTGCGCTTCATGCTCGCCGCTTTTCCCGCGCTCCTGCTGCTGCGCCCGCCGCGCGTGCCGCTGCGTTTCTATCTCGCCTACGGCCTGACGATTTCGGTCGGGCAGTTCGCCTTCCTGTTCTCGGCCATCCACCTCGGCATGCCGTCCGGGCTCGCCTCGCTCGTGCTGCAATCGCAGGCTTTCTTCACCCTGGTGTTCGCCGCGTTCTGGCTCAAGGAAGGCTGGCACGGCCACCAGCTCGCCGGGCTGGCGCTGGCGGGCGGCGGCCTTGCGCTGATCGCTTCCGCGCATGGCGCGAGCATGCCGCTCGTCGGTTTCGCCCTCACCGTGATGGCGGCGCTGATGTGGGCGGCCGGCAACATCGTCACGCGCGCCCTCGGCCGGCACGGCCCGATCAACCAGCTCGCCTTCGTCGTCTGGGCCAGCCTGGTGCCGCCGCTGCCCTTCCTCGCCCTGTCGTACTTCATCGAAGGCCCGGCGGCCATCGCCGCCGCCCTGGAAAATTTCAGCCCGCGCGCCGCCGCCGCCGTCGCCTACCTCGCCTGGGCCGCCACTCTGCTCGGCTACGGCCTATGGACCCGCCTGTTCTCCCGCTATCCCGCCAACCAGGTCGCACCTTTCAGCCTGCTGGTCCCCGTCGTCGGCCTCGCCGCCGGCTGGCTGGTATACGACGAACGCCCGCAAGCCAGCCACTTCGTCGGCGGCGCGCTGCTGATGTGTGGGTTGGCGTTCAATCTGTTCGGCGGGAAATTGCTGGCGCGCTTGCGGGCGTGAAACCGCCCTTGAAAAGTCGGCGTGACCGAAGGGAATCCCCTTCTTGGGACTGACGGGACGGCGAGAACCATCGCTATCGCTTGACGCTCTATAACGCACAGCGTTATAGTCAGCCATGATTCTGGATTTCAAATGCGCGGAGACGGAAGCCATCTGGCAAGGCCGGATGTCCCGCCGACTTCCCGGCGAAATTCAGGCCATCGCCCGCCGCAAGCTGCGCATGCTGAACAATGCCGCTGCCCTCGCCGACTTGCGCATTCCGCCCGCCAACCGGCTGGAAGCGCTCAAGGGTGATCGCAAGGGGCAGCACAGTATCCGCATCAACGACCAGTGGCACATCTGCTTCGTCTGGAGCGCAAGCGGCGCGGCGGCGGTCGAAATTGTCGATTACCACTGACGGAGGCCCGTCATGAAGAAACTGCCCAACATCCACCCCGGCGAAGTGTTGCTGGAAGAGTTCCTGTTGCCGCTGGGCGTCAGCCAGAACGCGCTCGCCCGCGCCATCGGCGTGCCGCCGCGCCGTATCAACGAGATCGTCCTCGGCAAGCGTGCCATCACCGCCGACACGGCCTTGCGGCTTGCCAGAACCTTTGGCACCTCCGCATCGTTCTGGATGGGCTTGCAGGCGGATTACGATTTGGAAGAAGCCCGTTCGGGGCTGGCGGCCACGCTGGATCGGGTGCAGCAATTGGCGGCGTGACGGTTATGACGAACTTATCCGGCCTTCACTCTATCCATCTGGCGCCGCACTTAGCCATGGTAAGCTTTCGCCTCCTTTGCACAGAACTCGCATCATGGCCGGCGGCTGGGGTTGTCCCCACGAAGTCAACGATACCTGCACGAAGATCAACCACCTGCCCTGCGATCCGGGCATGAAGGGTTGCGTGCTGGCTGGACGTTTCGTCTTTGCCAACGAGGACAAGAATGTCCGCCTGCGCGAGAAGCAGGCGCGCGCGGAAAGCAAGCCCGAAGAGGACGACAGTTCCGGGATGCATCCGTAGATGGAGATGAAGAAGGTCAGCTCCGGCCGGCTGCGCGCCATCGGCTACGACGAGAAGGCGCGCTGTCTGCGCATCGAACTCGACAACGGCGAATTGCTCGAATACGACCGGATCACGCTCGAAATGTGGCGCCGCTTCTCTGAATCGGCTTCGCCGTGGAGCTATTACCTCGACAATATCCAGGAAGAACTGACGCCGCGCCGTCTCGCCAGCGCCGAGTCTTCCAAGCCGCAACAACGCAACCCTCTCGACGATTTGTTTTCCTAGGAAGCGCGCCATGACCACGCCCAAGACACCCGCCCCCAAGACCGCCGCAACCACCGCCGCCAAGCCGCGCGCGCCGCGCCGTGCGCCGGCCAAGCCCCGCTCCGCCAGCGCCGGTGACATAGGCCCGACCGGTTCGCCCGAGAAAATCGAGGCGAATGTCGTCGGCCAGGCGGTCGATGCCGCCCAGCAGGCGCGCCTCGCCGCGATGCGCGACATCGTTTCTGGCACCACGTCCGAAGAAGCACGCCGCCTGTTGCGCGGCCTGCTCAAGGAACAGCAGCAGACTGTCGAACAAGCCGGCGTCAATCCCGATCACGAACTGGCAACAGGTTGGCGCGACGGCGGTTATCCCTACAAGAACCTGATGACGCGTGGTAACTACGAGCGACAGAAATACCGCCTGCAGGTCGAACTACTCAAGTTGCAGGCCTGGGTGAAGGAAACCGGCCAGCGTGTCGTCATCATCTTCGAAGGACGCGATGCCGCCGGCAAGGGCGGCACCATCAAGCGTTTCATGGAACACGTCAATCCGCGGGGCGCGCGGGTGGTCGCGCTGGAAAAGCCTTCCGAGCTGGAGCGCGGCCAGTGGTATTTCCAGCGCTACGTGCAGCACCTGCCGTCTGCCGGCGAGATCGTGCTGTTCGACCGCTCCTGGTACAACCGCGCCGGCGTCGAGCGCGTGATGGGCTTCTGTTCGGATGCCGAGTACTCGGAATTCATGCGCCAGGCACCGGAATTCGAGCGCATGATGGTGCGCAACGGCACCCACCTGATCAAATTCTGGTTCTCGGTCTCGCGGAATGAGCAGCGCCGCCGCTTCAAGGAGCGGCGCGTGCACCCGCTCAAGCAATGGAAGCTGTCGCCGATCGACCTCGCCTCGCTCGACAAGTGGGATGACTACACCAAGGCCAAGGAGGCGATGTTCTTCTACACCGACACGGCCGACGCCCCCTGGACGGTGATCAAGTCGGACTGCAAGAAGCGCGCACGGCTGAACGCCATGCGCTACATCCTGCATCGTCTGCCCTATGCCAACAAGGATACCGAACGCATCGGCCCGCTCGACCCACTGATCGTCGGCCGCGCCAACGTGGTCTATGAGCAGGGCGAGCACCAACTCAATATTCCGATCCTCTAGCCGGAGGAGCACACGATGGCCGACCTGATCGACCTGCTGCAACCGCGGATTCTCGATCGCGAAAGCTTCCAGGAATTCATGGAAGCCCTGGAAGACCAGGTGCCGAGCATTGAACGCAACATCGCGGCCCTGCGTCTGGCCCCGGCCGATCGCAACCTGATTGCCCGCCTGTTCCGCTCGTTGCACACCATCAAGGGTGACGCGGCCATTTGCAAGGTGCCGGTCGGCGTGGCGATCTGCCATCCGATCGAAAGCCTGCTGTCGCGCTGCCGCGATGGCGAGATCGCCTTCACCCCGCTGCTGGCTGAAATGATCCTGCTCGCCCTCGACCGGCTCGAACTGACCATTGAAGCTCTCAACACCGGGCACGATATCGGACACCTGAACCTCACCCAGCTGGTCGGCGGCATGGAGAGCATGGTCAGTGCGCCGGGTGGCGAAATCGCCACGCGCGCCGCCAGCACCATCGAAACCGTCACCGGCTTCAAGCCCATGCTGGCCGGACACAGCCTGCCTCCCTTCGCCCCGTTCGCCGCCCCGCCGACCGACCGGGGTGCCGATCTGGCCTTTTTCCGCAGCCTTGCCCTGCAACTCGAAACGCGCTCACCACTGTTCAAGGGCCGCACCGACCGCATCCTGCGGCTGGCCCTCGACACCCATGCGGCGGCCGGTTCATCCATGGACGCCACCCAACTGGAAGCAGCGATTTACCTGCACGATATCGGCATGATGTTCACGCCGGAATCCGTCTGGCTCAAGGGCGGCAAGCTGGCGGCAGAAGACCGGCAGCAACTGCACGAACACCCGACCCAGTCAGCCGCTCTGCTCGCGCGCATGCCCGGCTGGGAAGAGGCCGCGCGGATCGTTGCCCAACATCACGAAATGCCCGATGGCGGAGGCTACCCGGCAGGTTTGACCGCAGAGGCCATCTGCCCCGGCGCCAAGTTGCTCGCCATCGTCGACGCCTTCGAAGCCGTCATGCTAAAGCACAGCGACCGCGGCCAAACCCGTTCGCTGTTGCGCGCTATCGCCGAGATCAATGCCTGCGACAACCAGTTCGCCGCCGAATGGATCGAGCCTTTCAACCGCGTGATCCGCCGGACGGTCGAGACGGGATGATCGACGTTCGCGTGCCGAAGTTTCCCGACTGTTGGGAAACCTGCGGCAACTGCGGACAGGGGGAAGTACAGGTGCTGGAAGTGCATGTCGAACCCGGCGACGTGATCCGTCACGACGACAATCTGATCACCCTCGAAACCGGCAAGGTTGCCCTCGACATCCCTTCACCACACGCCGGGCGGGTTGTCGAAATTTGTGTAAGCGAAGGCAACATGATCGGCGAGGGCGCGCTGATTGCGCGTATCGAACCCGGCTGAGAAAAGTCGGCGCCGGCGGGACGGCTTTCGACCCCGAAAAGACAGTCGGGTTTCCACCCTCATCGGCAATGCAGCGGGAGCGGTCATTGGCGTTTGGGATTCCTATTTCGACAGTCGTCCCGCAAGGGACGCTCGGAAATTTTCTCAGCGGTCATTCAGCCTCCGCCGTTCCCCCTACGGGATCACAAATTGCCGACCAACCAGACATTAACGTGAAATAACCCGTCATTGCAAGCGCAGCGAAGCAATCCATGAACTCCGAAGGCCTGGATTGCCACGGCGCTGGCGCGCCTCGCAATGACGAGGGGTTTTCATGATTGGGGGGTGACTTCGAAGCCATGAAAGTTAGCGGACCGTTCCCAACCATTTCCGATGAGGTAGCATCGAAGAATGAAATTCCTAATCCCCACTCTTCTGTTGATCTCCGTTCTAGTCTCTGGTTGCGCGTCGGTGGATAAATTCGCCGAACTTGGTGATGGGTCGTTCTGGTTGTATCGAAGTTCGACCGGAAACGGGGACGAGGTCGCTGCGAAAGTTTTCGACGACGCTCGGAGCCGGTGCGAGTCTCACGGCAAAACGCTGTCGGTGATTAGCGGGTCGTCTACGGCAGGGATTTTTGGGCCATCCTCTGCAGTCATGACGTTCCGGTGTGACCCGCCTAAATAGAAATAGCCTGGAAATTTTCCACGATTGGTGCTCGGCACTGCGCGATCGGCTGAAAAACTGTAGGTCAGCAACCAGTCTGAAACGGACGTGGCCTTCGGCAATCCCACTAGCCGGTCGTGGCCGAACTCTGCCGTCCCGCCAGCGCCGACTTTTAATTGACGCGCATCAGTCATGCGCATAAAATCCGCGCATTTTTCGTGAGGGAGATTGCCTTGTCTGCGCCCAAGAAAGCCGCCAATCTCAGCATCCGTGCCGATCTGCTCGCCGAAGCCCGCGAACTCGGCATCAACCTCTCGCAGACGCTCGAAACCGCCTTGGCCGATATCGTCAAGAAGGAAAAGGAGCGCCGCTGGCTGGAAGAAAACCGTGCCGCGATTGACGCCTACAACCGCCATATCGAACGCGACGGTTTGTGGAGCGACGGGATGCGTCTGCTCTGATGGCTCATCTGGACGTTTACCCGAATCCCAATACCGCCGCCAAGGGATTCCCTTACCTGTTGGAGTTGCAGGCCGGCCTGCTCGGCGACATGCCGACCACGGCCGTCGCGCCGCTCGGCTTGCCGAAAGTGATCGACCAGATTCCCGTGTTGCGCCTGAATCCCAGCGTCACCGTTGATGGCCAGCACCTCGTGGTCATGACCCAGGAACTCGCGGCCATCAAACGCCAGCAGTTGAAAGCCCCCGTCGCCAACCTCTCCCCCCAACGCGAGGAAATCCTCGCCGCCCTCGATTTTCTTTTTTCTGGATTCTGAATATGGCCCAATACGTCATGTCGATGCTGCGTGTCAGCAAGATCGTTCCCCCGAAACGCCAGATCATCAAGGACATTTCGCTTTCCTTCTTCCCCGGCGCCAAGATCGGCCTGCTGGGCCTCAACGGCTCCGGAAAATCCACCGTGCTGCGCATCATGGCCAATGTCGACAAGGAATACGACGGCGAGGTGCAGCACCTGCCCAACATTTCGATCGGCTACCTGCCGCAGGAGCCGGCACTGCATCCCGACAAGACCGTGCGCGAGGAGGTCGAGGCCGGCCTCGGCGCGGTGCTGGAAGCCCAGAAGAAGCTGGATGAAATCTATGCCGCTTACGCCGAACCGGATGCCGACTTCGACCATCTGGCCGAGGAGCAGGCGAAATACGAGGCCATCATCGCCGTGTCCGGCGCCGACAGCGAGAACCAGTTGGAAATCGCCGCCGACGCGCTGCGCCTGCCGCCCTGGGAGGCGAAGATCGGCAACCTGTCCGGCGGCGAGAAGCGCCGCGTCGCGCTGTGCCAGTTGCTGCTTTCCAAGCCCGACATGCTGCTGCTCGACGAGCCGACCAACCACCTCGACGCCGAGTCGGTGGAATGGCTGGAACAGTTCCTTGTCCGCTTCCCCGGCACCGTGGTCGCCGTCACCCACGACCGCTACTTCCTCGATAACGCGGCGGAGTGGATCCTTGAACTCGACCGCGGCCACGGCATCCCGTGGAAGGGCAACTACTCCTCGTGGCTGGAACAGAAGGAAGCGCGGCTGGAAACCGAGCAAAAGCAGGTCGACGCCCACATGAAGGCGATGAAGGTCGAGCTGGAATGGGTGCGCAGCAACCCGAAGGCGCGCCAGGCCAAGTCGAAGGCGCGCCTCGCCCGCTACGAGGAAATGTCCGGCTTCGACTACCAGAAGCGCAACGAGACGCAGGAAATCTTCATCCCGCCCGGCGAACGGCTCGGCAACGAGGTGATCGAGTTCAAGAACGTCAGCAAGGCCTTCGGCGACCGGCTGCTGATCGACAATCTCTCTTTCAAGCTGCCGCCCGGCGCCATTGTCGGCATCATCGGCCCGAACGGCGCCGGCAAGTCGACGCTGTTCCGCATGATCCAGATGAAGGAAGCGCCCGACAGCGGCGAAATCGTCATCGGCGCCACCGCCAAGATCGCCTCGGTGGACCAGTCGCGCGAAGGGCTGGAAAACGACAAGACCGTGTTCGACGCCGTTTCACGGGGGCAGGACATCCTGACCGTTGGCAAGTTCGAGATGCCGGCGCGCGCCTACCTCGGCCGCTTCAACTTCAAGGGCGGCGACCAGGGCAAACTGGTCGGCAACCTCTCCGGCGGCGAACGCGGTCGCCTGCATCTGGCGTCGACGCTGATCCAGGGCGGCAATGTGCTGCTGCTCGACGAACCGTCGAACGACCTCGACGTCGAAACCCTGCGGGCGCTGGAGGATGCGCTGCTCGAGTTCTCCGGCTGCGTACTGGTGATCTCGCACGACCGCTGGTTCCTCGACCGCATCGCCACGCACATCCTCGCCGCCGAAGGCGATTCGCAGTGGCTGTGCTTCGAGGGCAACTACCGCGAATACGAGGACGACAAGAAGAAGCGGCTCGGCGAAGAAGGTGCCAAGCCGCACCGCCTGCGCTACCGGCCGATCAGCCGCTAGGCACACCGATGGACGTCCGTCCGGATCTCCGCGCCAAGCGCGGGCTGCTGATCGACGATGTCGCCGACTTGCCCGCCGCCATCCGCATCCAGCTGTCGGACCTCGGCCTCGAGCATTGCGACATGGCGCGCAACGTCAGGGAGGCGGTCACCCTGCTCGGCCAGAACCGCTACGACCTGATCGTTTGCGACTACAACCTCGGCCCGGGGGCGGACGGCCAGCAGTTCCTCGAACTCGTGCGGCGCCGGCAGCTCCTGCCGCTGTCCTCCGCCTTTCTGATGGTCACGGGCGAGACCGGTTACGAGCAGGTGGCCACCGCCGCCGAATACACCCCCGACGACTACCTGATCAAGCCGTTCACCGCAGAAATCCTCGGCACCCGCATCGGCCGCATTTTCGAAAAGAAGACCGCCCTGTTTCCCATCCACCGCCACATGGGCGTAAATGGCAACCGGGCGCTGGCCCTCGCCGCCTGCGAAAAGATGATCGCCGCCGCCGGCCACCATACGCTCGACGCCCAGCGGCACAAGGGCGAACTGCTCCTCGCCGCCGGCAAGCCGGAAGAAGCACGCAGCTTTTACGAGAGCATCCTGCAGCAACGCTCCCCCCCCTGGGCCGTGGTCGGCCTCGCGCGGGCCGAGCTGGCCACCGGTCACGACCAGAAGGCGCGCCAGATGTTCGAAGAAGCCCTGGTGGCCTACCCGAACTACCTGGCCGCCTATGACTCGCTCGCCGGCCTGCTGGCGAGGACCGACAAGGAAGCCGCCCAACAGGTGGTCGAGCAGGCGCTCAAGGTGGCGCCCTCGACCCAGCGCAACCGCGAACTGGGCAACCTGGCAATGGAAAACCGCGACTTTGAGCGCGCCGAGAGCGCCTTCAAGCGCGTGGTGGAAAAGGATCGCAGCGGCTTCTTCAAAAGCCAAGACGACTATTCCAGCCTCGCCAAGAGTTGTGTCGCGCAGGGCAAGACCACCGAGGCACTCGCCGCCGTGAAGGAGATGGGCACGGCCTTCACCCGCACCCCGGCGCTGGAAGCACGCCAGGCGGCAGTCGAATGCCAGGTGTATGCCAAAGCCGGCAACCCGGTGGCGGCCATGGCCGCCCTCGACAAGGCGATAAAGATTCAGGAATCGGCGCAACTCGACGTATCGGCTACCCTTGAGGTCGCCCAGGCCTGTTTCGCCGGCGGCCAGCCAGACATGGCGAAGTCGATCATCCAGGCCGTCGCCGAGAACCATCACGAAAACGACGAGGTGCTGGCCCAGGCGCAGGGCGTGTTTGCCGCAGCCGGTCTGACCGACGAGGGCACCGTTTTCATCGAGGCCACCCGCAAACGCATGATCAAGCTCAACAACGACGCCGTGGCACTGGCCAGGGCCGGCCAGCTCGACCAAGCCATCGCCATGCTCACCGAGGCGGCCGACCGCCTGACCAATAATGCTCAGATCGCCCTCAACGCCGCGCTCGCCCTGCTGATGCATGTGCATCGCAACGGCATGGACCTGGACGCGGTCGGACGCGCTCATGGCTACATCCAGCAGGCGCGCCGGGCCAACGCCACGCACCCCAAGCTGGCCGAGCTGGTCCCCCTGTATCGCAAACTGGCACCCGCCGGCGCGCCCGAACTGGAGGAATGATCCTATTTTCCTCAGTTAGCAGCATGAGCCGGAAATTTCAGTGGGCCC
>JACDZI010000140.1 GCA_013426785.1 Rhodocyclaceae bacterium
GCTGGCACAGCCAGACGCCGGTACCATCCCAGATCAGGAGCTTCACCCGGCTGCCGCTTCGATCGGCCAGGCTATTTGCACGGTCGTGCCACTTCGCCTTATATCAAGCCGGATTTCCAGCGGCGGCGCACTTGCCTCTATGCTCACCGGCAGCAGCGTCGGCATTTCAGCCTGCCCACATGGAGCGAAGGGCCAAAGGAGTAGGAGAGGAAACGTAGTGATTATCGAGTTCGGAATGTCTCAGATGTTCGTGAAAGCGAAGCTCGCCGGTTTGGTGGATAGGGTGGTGAAGCCCGACAGGCCGCGGCAGCGAGAAACCGGAATCGCCGAATTACCTCAACGGAACCTCAGGCGTCGGGTCGGGTGCATCACAAACCTGACGACCTCAACTACTTCAACCGCCCGGTGCGGAACCGCATGCCCGGTGGTGTGGGAGGGGATCGGTCAGGTATCCTGACCGCCCCTATCCCGATAACGCCGACACCAATTTCCGCCGCCATTTACTGCCGCCAGATTTGTGCGGGTTTAATCAGCCGGCAACAACTGGTCTTGAGTTCCGCATGGCTGGGTGTTAACCTGATCCGGGCAACGCGCAGCTATACCGGTTTCAGAGATCGTATTCCCGCAGTTGCCTGAGACTATGAATGGTGATCTGCTTGCCAGCTACGCTGATTAGTTTCGCGGCTGCCAGATCGTGAAAGATGCGCGAGAGGGTTTCCGGCGTCAGGTTGAGGCGCGAGGCGATGAGTTGTTTTGAGATCGGCAGGTTGATGACGATTTTTCGGCGCTATCGTCCTTGCCTTCATTCGGGCAATGTTGCAGCAGATAGCCGATGACGCCCTGTGCGCTGGAACGCAGTGAGTAGGATTCGACATCCTGGAGGATCAGTGAATGCAGGCGCATTGACATGCCAGCCAGCATGTGGCGGGCAAAGGTGGGGTCGTTTTCGATCAGTTCGAACAGCAGGGTTTTGGGGACATGCAGAAGCAGGCTGTCGCCGATCGCTTCCGCGAACACTGGATAGGGCCTATCCATGAACATCACCCCCTCGCCGAACAATTGGCTGGGACCCAAGATATCAACCACCTTTTCGTTACCGCTGGAGGATGGGAGCGCGAGCTTGATCTGACCGAAAACGATAAGGAACATGCCATGGGGGGAGTCCCCTTTCTGGAAGAGCATTTCTCCATTGGCAAGACGTTTTTCGCGAACCTGTGCGGCGATGTACTCCAATTGGCTTGGCGATAACTCCTGAAAAAGGGGGACTCTGACCAGCAGATCGGGAATGTCGAGCTGATATTTGTGATTAGCTGACATGCTTCATTTTCATCAGACCTGCAGTGGCTTTGTTGCCACCTGATCAGGTACGGCGCTCGGAAAGCAGTTTCTTCAGCCCGGCAACATTGAGAATCTGGATATGCTTTTGGTTCACCGCGATCAGCCCTTCGTCCTGAAAACGCGAGAAGGCACGACTGACGGTTTCGAGCTTTAGCCCCAGGTAGGAACCGATTTCATTGCGGGTCATGCGCAGGTTGAATTCTGTGGCTGAGTAGCCGCGAGCCATCGAGCGCTGGGAAAGATTGAGCAGAAAGGCCGCCAGTCGTTCTTCAGCTCGCATGATACCGAGCAACATCATCACGCCATGGTCACGGACGATCTCGCGCGACATCACTTTGTGGAAATGGTGCTGCAGGGCACCGATTTCGCGTGAATAATTTTCTAGGTCGTGGAAGGGAATGACGCAGACCTCGCTGTCTTCCAGTGCCACGGCATTGCAGGTATGCTTTTCGGTGCCAATCCCATCCAGACCAAGGATTTCTCCGGCCATCTGGAAGCCGGTGACCTGTTCCCGACCATCTTCGAGCAGCACGTCCGTCTTGAAAAATCCAGTCTTGATAGCGTAGATCGCCTCGAAGGGGTCGTCACCGCGGTAGAGATGCTGACCGCGCAATACGCGCCGACGCACCGTAACCAACTGGTCGAGTTGACTCAGTTCGTTGTTTGACAGGCCGACGGGCAGGCAAAGTTCGCCAAGGCTGCACTGCGAACAAGACTCAGGCAGCGTCGAGACTGCAAGTGGCACTAGATGTGCTGGCATGCGCTCACTCCTTGCCATAGGGAGCAGGTTTGATCTGCGTCAACATGGCAACACAACTGGCTTTGATCTGTGTCAACTTAGGTCGGTAGCTCATGCTGCATCCTCCAGACCCTACCCGACGGTGTCCGCTGTCGTTCGTCAGTTTATTTAGCATCGCTTCTGTCGTGAGCCATTATCAAGAGCTGATTTTCGATCCGCAGGTCATTCGTCAATTCGACGTCAGTGGTCCGCGCTATACGTCCTACCCGACAGCTGATCGTTTCGTCGAGGCATTCGATGCTGCCGCCTACACTTCGTGGTTGGGGCGGCGCACGATCGGGGGTATCGGCCGTGCGCTGTCATTATACTTTCACATCCCCTTCTGCAACACCATCTGTTACTACTGTGCCTGTAACAAGATTATTACCAAGGACCATGGTCGGTCAGCCAAGTATCTGAAATATATCGGTAAAGAGCTGGCGCTACAGTCTGCGGCCCTCGATGGCCCTCACGATGTTGTTCAGTTGCACTGGGGCGGCGGTACGCCGACCTTCCTTTCGCACGACGAAATGCGCCAGATGATGGAGATGACTTGGCAGCATTTCCGCATGCTTCCGGACGGAGAATACTCCATTGAGGTCGATCCGCGGAAAGTGGATCGCGATACGGTCAAGCTACTGTCTGAGCTTGGCTTCAACCGCATGAGCGTCGGCGTGCAGGATTTCGATCCCCGCGTGCAGCAGGCCGTCAATCGCATCCAGACCCTCGACGAGAGCCGGTTGGTCATCGAGTCGGCGCGCGAGTTCGGCTTCAAGGGCATTTCCGTCGACCTGATCTACGGGTTGCCGAAGCAGAACGTCATCAGCTTCAACCACACGCTCGACGAGATCATCAAGCTCGCTCCTGATCGTCTGTCGATCTACAACTATGCGCATTTGCCGCACCTGGCCAAGCCACAACGCCGCATTCTTGAAGCCGATCTGCCGTCGCCGGAAGCGAAGCTGCAGATCGTGCAACTGGCCATCCGCCGCCTGACCGATGTGGGCTACGTCTTCATCGGCATGGACCACTTCGCCAAGCCGGACGACGAACTGGCCGTGGCGCAGCGCCAGGGCAGACTGCACCGCAACTTCCAGGGCTACTCGACCCATGCCGAGGCCGACCTGCTGGCCTTCGGCGTGTCGTCCATCGGCAAGGTGGGGCCGACCTACAGCCAGAACTACCGCACGCTCGACGAGTACTACGATGCGCTTGACCGCAACGAGTTGCCGGTCATGCGTGGCCTCGAACTGACAGCCGACGACATTCTGCGCCGTTCGATCATCCAGGCCCTGATGTGCCACTTCGAGTTGTCGATCGAGTCCATCGAAATCGCCCACCTGATCGACTTCAAGTCCTACTTTGCCCCGGAACTGGCCGATCTCGTCGAGATGGAAAATGCCGGCCTGATCTCCATCGACGACCAGTGGATCACGGTCGAGCCGAAGGGCCGCATCCTCGTACGCGTCATCGCCATGGTGTTTGATCGCTATCTGCGTTCCGACCGCGAGCGGGTCCGTTACTCCAAAGTCATCTAAGGAAACACTGAATAAGTGTTGATTGGAGTGAACGATTTCATTGTCAT
>JACDZI010000141.1 GCA_013426785.1 Rhodocyclaceae bacterium
AGTCAAATTGTAGCCTGGGTGTTCACGATGGTGTCGAAATGGCGAGGCGGAGAGTTATCCACGGCTACCCGCCAGACTGCGCTTACTCCATAGCAGGCTGGCTGGCGGGCGGCGGTGGGTAACGCGTGGTCAGTCGATGGTGTCAGTGGATTTGTTCTTGCGCAGAGACTCCCCCTTGAGGTCGATTTTGTGAGCCTGATGGACTACAGGTAGCAGCCTGACACCTGCGCCACCCATCCAGCCGGATCAGCAGCCTGGTGGTATCGACAATGGCTGCCCACGCCGGACGCAAATCCTTTGCATCACATGTGGCTGGTCACCGTCGAACACGCCCTGCTCGAAGGCAATCACGGTAAAACGCTTGTGCGTCAGCTCGATCAACTCGCCCGGCCGCAGCAAATGAGCCGGGTTACTGGGCTTGCCATACCGCTGCTGGCCTTCCATGAAGGTTTCGTAGATGAGGATGCCACCTTCCTCGATGCAGTTGAAAATCTGCGGGAATAGCAGTCGCCACAAGTAGCGGCTGACGATGATGCCGTGAAAGGCCCGCCCGTAGTAGGGCCACGGTCCACCTTCGAGGTCGGCCTGCCGGGTCGTGATGCTGGCGCTTCCGGCCACCTGTGTCAGCGCCGCCGCGTCCTTATCCACTGCTTCGACTGTATAGCCCAGACTGGTAAGCAGCCGGGCATGGCGCCCGCCGCCACAGGCCAGATCGAGCACGTCGCCGCCCGCCGGAATCAGCGGCGCGAAACGGGCGATCCAGGGCGAGGGAACAGGGGGATATAGGGTTTCGGTCATTGGCTATGCCGTCCCTATGGTGAAAAATGAGGCGCCAACTTTTTCAGTCCGCCTTCAACAGTGCAATTTGCGCCGCGTCGAGATAACACCACTCGCCTTCGGCCAGTCCGAGTGCCTCCAGCGTCAGAACGCCGATGGCGGTGCGTTGCAGGGCCACACAGTTATGCCCGGCCGCGGCGAGCATGCGCCTGACCTGGTGATACTTGCCCATGTCGATGGTGATTTCGACTCGATGGGTGTCGATCTGGCGGGCCGTCGCGGCGAGCGGTTCCGGCTCATCGATCAGCTTCACGCCCACGGTGAGTCGGGCCACGAGTTGCGACGTCACCGCCTCCGCAGTGGTTGCCGCATAGGTTTTCGGCACATGGCGCTTGGGGTGGGATTGCGCATGGATGAAATTGCCGTCGTCGGAAAGCAATAGCAGCCCGGTGGTGTCGTGGTCGAGCCGCCCCACCGGCTGCACGTCGCGCGCGGTAAATTGATCGGGGAGCAAGGAGAGCACACCGCGATGGACCGCCGGTCGCCGCGAGCATTCCACGCCGGTAGGCTTGTTGAGGGCCAGATAGACGTGTTCACGGTACTGCCACGGCTCGCCGTCAACAGCGAACGCCAGGTCGGTGGGATCGAACTCGGCGAGAACGTCATCAACGACCTCGCCGCCAACTTCCACCAGCCCGTCGAGCACCCTATAGCGGCAGCTTTTCTTCGTGCCGAAGCCCTGCGATTGCAGGATTTTTTCCAGAGTCAGTTTTTTCATGTCCAGCACTTTACGGCATCGCGGGTAGACTGCGCGCCTTTCTCCGCCCGTCAACCAAAGGATTTTCAGTGCTCGCCGCCAACAACATCACCATGCAGTTCGGGGCCAAGCCCTTGTTTGAAAACGTTTCCGTCAAGTTCGGCGAGGGCAACCGCTATGGCCTGATTGGTGCCAACGGCTCCGGCAAGACCACCTTCATGAAGATCCTCGCCGGCGTGCTGGATCCTTCCGCCGGCAATGTCAGCCTCGACGCCCACGAGCGCATGGCTTATCTCAAGCAGGACCAGTTCGGCTACGAAGATGTGCGCGTGCTCGACGTGGTGATGATGGGCCACGAAGCCATGTGGGCCTGCATGCAGGAGAAGGATGCGATCTACGCCAACCCGGACGCGACCGAGGATGACTACATGCACGCGGCCGAACTGGAACACCATTTCGCCGAATATAACGGCTATACGGCCGAATCGCACGCCGGCGAACTGCTGATGGGCGTCGGCATCCCGATCGAGCAGCACACCGGCCCGATGCGCGCAGTGGCGCCGGGCTGGAAGCTGCGTGTGCTGCTGGTGCAGGCGCTGTTCGCCAACCCCGAGATCCTGCTGCTCGACGAGCCGACCAACAACCTCGACATCAGCACCATCCGCTGGCTGGAAAACGTGATCAACGAGCGTGGCAGCACGATGATTATCATCTCCCACGACCGCCACTTCCTCAACCAGGTCTGCACCCACATGGCCGACCTGGACTACGGCAAGATCACCGTTTATCCCGGCAACTACGACGATTTCATGGAAGCCTCGGCCCAGGCACGGGTCAGCCAGTCAACGGCCAACGCCAAGGCCAAGGAGAAGGTCGCCGAGTTGCAGACCTTCGTGCGGCGCTTCTCTGCCAACGCGTCCAAAGCCAAGCAGGCCACCTCGCGCGCCCGGCAGATCGAAAAGATCAAGATCGAGGACATCAAGCCCTCCTCGCGCCAGTATCCGTGGATCGGCTTTGACTACAGCAACAAGGAAAAGCTGCACCGCCTCGCCGTCGAGGTCGATAGCCTGAATTTCAGCTACGTGTCCGGCACGTCCATCATCAAGAACTTCAGCACCGCCATCGAGGCGGGTGACAAGGTCGCGATCATCGGCGAGAACGGCGTCGGCAAGACCACCCTGCTCAAACTTCTTGCCGGCACGGACCTGGGCGGACTCGCGCCCCAGCACGGCAAGCTGAAATGGGCGGAAAAGGCCCGCCCCGGCTACTTCGCCCAGGACCATGCGGCCGACTTCGCCGAGGACACAAGCCTCACCGACTGGATCGGCCAGTGGGTGCGCGCGGGCGGCTACGCCGGGGCCGAGGTGGAAACCCTGATTCGCGGTACGCTCGGCCGGCTGCTGTTCTCGGGCGACGAGGTACAGAAGTCGGTCAAGGTCATCTCCGGCGGCGAACAGGGCCGCATGCTGTTCGGCAAGCTGATCCTGCTGCACAACAACGTGCTGCTGATGGACGAACCAACCAACCACCTCGACATGGAATCGATCGAATCGCTCAACAACGCGCTGGAAAAGTACAAGGGTACGCTGATCTTCGTGTCGCACGACCGCGAATTCGTCTCATCAATCGCCACGCGTGTCATCGAGATCAAAACAACGGGCGAGATCGTCGATTACCGTGGGAACTACGAGGAATACCTCGCGAGCCAAGGGGTTGAATGAGGCGGTCTAGTAAAAAGTCGGCGCATGAAGCTGCGAGTAGCGTAGGGGGCCCCGCCACTGGCGGGGGCGTAGCGACCACGAGCAGCGCCGGGACGGCGGGAAAAGGGGAAATCGTGGTCTGTCCCTGAGGTTTCCCCACGAATAGTGTTCGATGTTCAATAGGTTGCGAATCAAGAAGTGCATGCATGGCGCCGATAAGACCTCTATCGCGGCGACCAAACGTTGAAGCGGTAGAAAAACCCACTTTTCGTCGGTGAGCGAGCATAGAAATGGCGCAGGATTTTTTGCGCCATTGGAATTTCATCGGTTGATATTTGCCGACCGCCGTCCCGCCGGTGCCGACTTTTCATGCAGCGGGCCCGCAAGTCCTTCCGCTGGGCACTTTCCCCCCCGTTCCCTACTGCCCGTAGCCGTGATGCGCCAGCTTCTCGATGTTGTGCACCA
>JACDZI010000028.1 GCA_013426785.1 Rhodocyclaceae bacterium
AGGCGCCATCGCCGGACGAACTCGACGACATGTAGAGCATGCCCTCGACGCCGTTAACCTGTTCCTCGATCGGCTGGGCCACCGATTCCTCGACCACCCCGGCGCTGGCACCGGGATAGAAGCCCGCGACGCGGACGGTCGGCAGCGTGATCTGCGGATATTGGGCGATCGGCAGGTTCAGGCCGGCGATGATGCCGGCCAGCGTCAGTACGATCGCGGTGACGATCGCGAAGACCGGTCGGTAGATGAAGAACTTGGCCATCGACGAATCGGCGCGGTCTATTTGCCTGCAGGCAGGAGGGTGGGCGCCACTGCCATGCCCGGCCGCGCCTTCTGCAGGCCGTCGACGATGACGGTTTCGCCGGCCTTCAGCCCGCTCTCGATCACCCACAGTTCACCGACCCGCTGGCCTGGCTGGATCGGGCGCTGCTCGACCTTTTTATCGGGGCCGACGACGCTGGCAAAGTACTTGCCGAGCATCTCGGTGACGGCTTTTTGCGGAATCAGGATGGCGTTCTCGGCCACTTCATGGATGATGCGCACCCGCGCGCTCAGCCCTGGCCGCAGCAGGTCGTTCGGGTTGGGAAAGAGGGCGCGCAGGCTGAGCGTGCCGGTCGCGGGGTTGAGGGCGCGGTCGGCAAAATCAAACTTGCCGGGCAGGGAATAGGTACTGCCGTCGGCGAGGATGAGTTCGATCGGACGACTTTCGTCCTTTTTTTGATCCTGCGTGAGCTTCTGCATACGCTTGGAGAAAGCGAGGTAATCGGTTTCCGGGATGTTGAAGTAAACGGCAACCGGGTCGCGTGTCGAGACGGTCGCCATCACCGTCTGGCCGGCACTGACCAAGCCGCCGACTTCGATCTGCTGCAGGCCGATCTGGCCCGAAATGGGCGAGCGAATTTCCGCGTACGAACGTTCAAGCCGGGCCTGTTCCAGGCCGGCACGGCGCGCATCAACCACTGCCTGCGTCTGTTTTTCCTGCGCGACAGTCTGGTCGTAGGTCTGGCGCGGAATCGCGTTGTCCTTGAGCAGCGGCTGGTAGCGTTCCACATCCTGGCGGACGCGTGCCAGGTTGGCCTCGGCTTCGGCGAGGTTGGCGCGTGCATTGGTCACGGCCTCATCATAGGGGCGCGGATCGATGAGGAACAGCGGTTCGTCGACCTTGACCGACTGGCCAGGCTTGAAGAACTGCTTGAGGATCAGGCCCGAAACGCGCGGCCGCAGTTCGACTTCCTGCAGCGACTTGATTTCGCCAACAATATCCACCGACAGCGGCGTCGTCTGCGGCACCAGTTTGATCACCGTGACGGCGGGTGGCGGGGCAGCGGGCGGCGCGGGCTTTTCACCGCAACCAGCAAGAGCCAGGGCAAACACAAGGGTCGGCAGGTAACGCGCAAAGTTCGTCCTATGCAGCTGGGAATGGCGGCTTGACATTTATTTGCTGGTTTCCTGATGAGATCTGAGCGTTCCGCTGATTATGCCATTCTGCCGGTGCTCACCTGATGAGATGACGAATCGCTACGCCCAATTTGGGATTCAGAATTCCTCGCGAGGTAATGGACTGCCTTGGATGCCTGCTCAAAAGCACGTCGCAAGGCACTGCCAGCACGCAGGCAGGCATCCATCGGTTCCACCGGCAAGCGTCCCTGCGTACCCGCCGCGAGCAAAGCAGCCTTCATCAGGTGATACGCATCCTCGGTGTTGCGCAACGCGGCTTCTCTCGCCGAAGCATCGGCGAATCCCGATTGAGGATCGATGACGTCGAGTGATTGCGTTGCTTTGCCACGAAAGTCGTCGATGATGGGCAGACCGACACTGGCCGTGTCGGTCGTTTCACGCATTGCTTCCGCCGCCTCCACTGAAAGCTCGAGCGCTGCCTCGTAGTAACGCGTCACGCGCAGCAGTTCGGGCAGACGGTGGGCGTTCTCGTCGGACATGCCGGCCCGGTTCAGTTGGACGATGAACTCGGCGATGGCGCGATTCAGGGATGCGACGACCTGCCTGTCTCGCGCCAACTCATCGAGAGTCACGGCACGCACGGTCAACACGTGCTTCATGGCGCGCAGAGTAATCCCACCGAGATGACGCACCTCGCGTTCCAGAGCGTCTAGTGCCAGGGTTGGCACCGCCAGCACAGTCTTGTCGATATGTTGCGGGCGTACCTCGTCTTCCTCGCTACTCATGAAGCGTGCTTCGAGGAAACGTGTCATGGAGGCCGCTACCGGCCAGATCAGAATCACGCCGAGGATATTGAACACGGTATGGAATAACGCCAGTTTCTCGGCCGGCGACGAATCGAGGTCAAGCCATTCACGCAGGGTTCCAAGCATGCCGATCAGCCACGGCAGCAGTAGCAGCGCAACGCCGCCGGTCAGCAGATTGAACAGAATGTGCGCGGCCGCGGCGCGCTTGGCATTCGGTGTCGCGCCGATGGCGGCGATTAGCGCCGTAACAGTCGTGCCGATGTTGGCGCCGATGACGACGGCGGCTGCGCCCTGCGGTGTCAGCAGCCCGCCCTGGGCCGCCGTCAATGCGATGGCCAAGGCAGCGCTGGAACTTTGCATCAGTACCGTCAGGCTGCTGCCGATCAGAACCAGTGTCATTACATCGACGATGCCATCACCTTCCGGCAACTTGACATCGTCGGAAAGACCGGAAAATGTCTCCTTGAGCATATCGATGCCGAGAAACAGTACGCCGAAACCCGCCAGCGCCATGCCCAGTGCACCACGTCGCTTGTTCTCGCCGGTCAGGCGCAGGACCATGCCGATGCCGATCAGCGGTAGTGCCAGTGCCTCGATTTTGAACTTCAGACCGACCAGCGCCACCAGCCAGCCGGTCATCGTGGTGCCGACGTTGGAGCCGAAAAGCACCCACAGTGCCTGCGATAGGTTGAGCAACCCGGCATTGACGAAACCGATGGCCGCTACCGTCACGGCACTGGACGATTGCACCAAGGCAGTGACAAGGATGCCTGATGCCAAACCACGCACGCGCGTCTTGGTCGAGTTGGCCAGGATGCGCTCCAGCGCCGGTCCAGCGGCAAGCTTGAGGCCGTCGGTCATCAATCCCATGCCGAGGAGGAAGAGGCCGACGCCGCCGGCCAGGCCACCGATCATCGCGAACGTATTCATGCCGGGAACTCTCCCCTATTCGATGGCGTACGGATTACAACCAGTCCGACAACAGTACGCCGATACCGATTGTGTTCTGGTGGTGGTTGTAGTCGATCAGGCTTTCGCCGTAGCCGGTAGTGAATTGCACATAGCCCTTTAGATTGCCTTGCAGCGGGAAACTCCAGTCGAATTGGGCGAATCCCCGGTTGAAGTCGAAGGTACTGCGCGTCAGGACGCTGAATGTGTGTTTATGCAAGCGATAGCTGCCGACGGCTTCGAAGTTCCCCAAGTAATCGGTGATGTGGGGGTTGTCGTCGTCGCCAGACTTTTCGGGTAACCGGTACCAGGGTTTCACCGTAAGACTGAAGTTATCGCCATATTCGAAGCCAGCTTGTGCATAGAGACGATTCCAACTCCGCGACAGCACATGGCTCTGACCATTTGATTGATGGACGAAGCCAAGGTTGACGAAACGTCCGCGCAGGCCGAGAAGGTTGTAATCGGCCGGAATGCTGACAAACGCTTCCGGCTCATAGTTCGTTTCCCGGAAGGGAGCGGAAATGTTCTTGTTAAAGACCTGCCAGTGGTTTTGCTGCGTATAGCCAAGCCACAGGTCAATGCCACGTCCGAACAGATCTTCCGCCGCCTTGAGTTTTAAGCTGAGTTGGAATTTTGATTCGGTGTTATCCAACCCGATGTTGGGGTCGTTAACTGCACTGAAGTAAACGTCGTAGGGACGTTGATTGACTTTGTCGGTATGGCGCCCGATCAGGAAATAGTTCGGCTTGTGCGGCTGGAATGACCAAATGCCACGCTTGCTTTCCGGGTCGATTTCCCAGTGCTTGGATAATGCGCTTGACTGGGTAACAGCCGCCGGGCTCACGGATGGCGTGGTGGGAGTGACTGCAACTGTTGCCGGTGTCGGTGGTTTTGGCGTACTAGCGAAGTTATCGTAACAACGCAGTCGATCCTGATCGTTTTGGATGTCGCGGCAAGCGCCCAAGGTGTCGTGATTGTCCGCCAGCACCGGTGCGGCAACGAGAATGCCTAGCAGAGCAAGTAGATTTGTATTCATGGCCGATTTCATGGGTAAAAAATCTCAGGGGGCTTAAATGGCATTACTTTGTGACGAAAGGCAGGGGCCACATTAGTTCGCGACTGGCACGCCTCAACGAAGCTGGACGCACCCTTCAATAATCTGCACTTCATCGCCCTTGCGAATCTCGGGTTTCTCGGGTTGCTCGAAAAATGCAAAAGCACCGTTGTCGTAGCGCACCGTGATGCGCCATTGTCTGGATGAGGCGATGCGGGTGGATTGCCTGCTACTCGAAATGATCGGCCGGATCAGCACGGTATTGCCGGATATGTCCTCCGGTCCGTCCACGCCACTGTATTCGACATCGCCACCATCATCATTGATCATGCGGACATTGGTGACGACGGCGCAGGTCGGGCAGTAGTTGTCGTAGTCACTCATGAGTTGGCGTATTTCTACGAACCCCATCGGAATAACGAGCTTGGTCTGCGCTGTCGTCAGCGAAGGGAGCGACAGGAAAAAAATGGCTAAGGTAAGCTTGCTAAGCCATGACATTGACGCCACCGTCGACATAAAGTGTTTCCCCTGTCATGCGGCGTGCGTAAGGCGTGGCGAGGTAGGCACAGGCAAAGCCGATGTCCATGATGTCGACCAGCTCACCAACCGGTGCCCGTTTGATGGCTTCGTTGAGTAGTAGATCAAAGTCGCGCAGACCGGAGGCCGCACGTGTTTTCAGTGGCCCGGGAGAAATTGCATGAACCCGGATTTTCTTCGGTCCCAGTTCGTAGGCAAGGTAGCGGCAGGCAGCTTCCAACGCAGCCTTGACCGGTCCCATGACGTTGTAGTTGGGAACCACCTTCCGGGCACCGTGGTAACTCATGGCAAACATGACGCCGCCCTTTTTCATCAACGGGGCGCCCTGATGTGCCAAACGAATGAACGAGTGCACCGATATGTCCATTGCCAGGGCAAAACCATCGGCAGAGCAGTCGATCAGCTTGCCCTTAATGTCCTCCTTTTTCGCCGAAGCGATCGAATGCACGATCACATCGAGTTCGCCCCACTGTTTTTTGATTTCCTTGAACAAGGCTGTCATTTGCTCGGGCTGGCTCACGTCAAGGGGCATGAAAATGGGCGACTGCAGTTCTTTAGCCAGCGGCTCGACATACGGCCTAGCCTTGTCGTTCAGGTAAGTAATGGCAACCTCGGCCCCCAGTTCGTGGAAAGCCTTAGCGCACCCGTAAGCGATCGAATGCTCATTCGCAATGCCGACGATCAGTGCCTTTTTTCCTTCAAGGACGGAACGAAATTTTTTCTTGCCCATTTGCTGTCTCCATGGTGTCGAAACCTGGTGGGACGCGACAGGATGTGCGATTCGCTCGCCGTCCCGCCAGCGCCGACTTTTTCAAACAGACGATCAGGGCCGCAGAACCTCGCGCAATGACCCATCTACCGCACTCAACATCAGTTGGTCAGGATCAGATTTGCAACGTGCGTCAATTCCCTTGCCAAACTTGTTACCGGCTTCCTGGTCGTCCGGAAACTGCTGTGTCCGTTGTTTGAGCAGATAGACCGTCATTGTCTCGATCATGGCAAATGCCTTATCTACCGACTTGTCTGCCTGAATCCAAGCCTCCTTACAGCTCAAGTGGGCAATCTTGTCGAACTTGTAATTGGGTATCTGGGCGCTCTTGTCAGCGGCGACAGCGGCATTGCCAATCAGCATCATGCCGGCCAGCAGGGTGATTGCGATTTTCTTCATGATGTCCTCTTAATGTTCAATTTGACAGGATGGCGCCGCCGGCACCACCGACAACGGCGCCTTTCAAGGCGTCACGCAATCCATTGCCGGCAACCCCGCCGATAACGGCGCCAACCACCGCCCCTTTGACCGCCGCTTTGCGCGCACGCTCGCCCCGATGACCTCGTTGCGAAATGGCGCCAACTCCGCCACCGACGATGGCACCGCCGATGGCATCCTTGATACCGTCGCCTGCAGCCAGACCGATGACACCGCCAATCACCGCACCTTTCACAACACGGTTGGACTGTGCTTGTGCTGGAACGGAAAATGCCAGCATGAACATGGAGCAGATCAGCATGATCTGCCTGCAACCATAACGCGTCATTGGGTATCTCCTGTAGATCGTGATTGGCACAATTCTTACAGACAACAAGACTTGCGGAAACCTTGTGACGCCCATATTGGGCAACAGTTGGTACGCATCTGTTCTATTCACAAATAGCATTGGCGGGTATTCAGAATTTGGGTCGCTTGAAGTGCACTCTGCACGAAGGTATCCGCTCATCAACAATCAAAGGAATTTGAATGAACATCCTGACTTCATTGCCGGTCGCCATGATGCTGGCGATATCGCTGGCCCTGCCTGCATCGGCAGCAGAAGCGACACTCGAAACCATCAAGAAAACCGGTGTCGTCAAACTGGGCTATCGGGAAAGTTCCCCGCCGTTTTCATTTGTTGCCAGTGATGGCAAGGCCCATGGATACAGCGTTGAACTGTGCCGGCAGGTGGCAAAGGAAATCGCCGCCCAGTTGAACTTGCCCGCGCTCGAGACGAAATGGATTCCCGTCACTGCCAATACCCGCTTCGATGCGCTGAAATCCGGTGAAATCGACCTCGAATGCGGCAACAGCACGCAAACACTGATGCGCCGCAGCGACTTCGATTTCAGCCTCATGACCTTCGTCGATGGTGCTGGCCTGCTGTATCGACTGGGTGAACGTCCGCTCAGTGTCGATGACATGCGTGGCCAGCGTTTTGCCATCGTATCCGGAACGACAACGGAAAGAATACTGGACAAACTGGTCGCCGCTTCCAAACTGGGCGCGCGACTGATTCGCGTCAAGGATCACGACGCAGCTCTGGCTGCATTGAATGACAAGACGGCAACCGCATATGCGGCCGATCGCACGGTTTTGCTGACCACGGCCCTCACCTATGGCAACGGCAAGATGTACGATATTTCCAGCGTGCAGTTCAGCTACGAGCCCTATGGGTTGATGATGCGGCGTGACGCCGACTTTCGCCTGGTGGTAGATCGTGCGCTCGCCGGTCTGTACCGGAGCGGCGAGATCGCACCTATCCTGCAAAAATGGTTTGCCAGGCTCGGCAGCCTCACCGAGGCGATGGATGCCATGGTTCAGCTGAATGCCCTGCCAGAATAAACCGAACCGGAGTCCAGGCGGGTGGCGTCAGAAAATATGAAATCCGTCCGTCAGGTCACGCTTTGCGTCCTGTTGTGGGGGATGTCGCTGACCGCTGCCGGTCAGATTTCCTTGCCAGGTTTGGCCGCTACGCAAAAATCGGCTGCGACCGGTAGCCTGCCGATTGCCGAAGAAAAGGCGCTCGCCGAGACCCAACTCGCTGAAACCGAACGCCAGCGTGAGCAGGCCAGAATAACAGCCGCAGAGACAACACCCGACGATCCGCTGCATGCCACCGAACGCAAGCGCCTGCTCGATCGCTTGGTAACCTTGCAAGGCGACAAGCTGAAGCGGCTTGGCGATATTGCAGGCCAGCAGCAGGCAGAGGCACCACCGATTGACGCCAACCCGCTGGTGCAGCAACTTGGCCAAGCGCCACCATATTCGGCCTTGCATGTCGATGCGTTAAGGGACGAATACGACGGACTGCGCGAGAAGCTGCAGGCGCTGCATCTGGGCCTGACGGCACGAGAAGGTGAAAAGCAGCAGAAGCTGGAACAGCTGCAACGGGCAAACGAGGTGGTGCGGCTGGCTGCCGACAGGCTGTCCGCTGCAAGGGGAGGCACAGCACTAGAGCGCGCCCGACGGCAGCAGGAACTGGCCGGCTTGCGCAAGCAGGTTGCCGAGGCAGAGCTGACTGTCCTGTCGGTGGAAGAGGAGTGGCTACGCCTGCAAAGCAGCACCCTGAAAACGCAAATCGACAGCCTTCACACGGTTATCGTCGATGTACTTCCGGCACAGCGCCTGTCGGCTCAAGAACTCGAGGACCAACGCAAGCGGATGAACACCCTGCGTGATGCGTTGACTGCGGAAATCGAGCGGGCCACGGCCCTCAACCAGCTCCACCTTGCAGAACAGGACAAGCTCGCCCGGAAAGCGGCGAGTGGCGACGAAAGGGCGATTATCCAACGCCGCAGCTTGCTCGAGCAGGCGTTGGAAACCGACAGCGCCCAGTTGCAAGGCCTGCGCGGGCTGCAACAGCTGGCGGAAGTAACAACGGATGCTTGGGGAAATCGCTTTGTCGTCCTGTCGTCGGAGGATGCGGAAAAGCGCCGCCTTGCCCTGCAGTCGCTGGAAAAAGTACACAGCGGGTTGGCCAATCGCAAGCGGCTGTCGCAGGAGATGCGCGATGTCACGCGCGTGGCCATCCGCGAACACGAGAACCGCATTGCCAATCTGCAAGCCGGGTCGCCCGAATTGGAGCACGAGCGGGCATTGTTGGCCCTGTTGCTCAAGCGTGCCGACATCCATGAACGTGTCGAGCAGGCGGCCAGCCGCCTGGAACGTCAGTTGGCCCGCTGGCTGAGTGATGTGGCCGAGAAAGACAAGCAATCGCTGGCGAAGCATGCGGCTGCCCTGGGCGAGCACTCGCGCCTGTGGCTCACCCGCATCTGGAACTACGAGCTTTTTGCGGTCGAGGATGTTTCGGAGGTCGATGGCCGGCGCGTGACGGTGAGCTACGGCGTCACGGTCGGCAAGAGCGTCGGTGCCCTGTTGCTGTTCCTGGCCGGCTACTGGCTGTTCTCGTATCTGGTGCGCAAGCTGCAGGACATGCTGATCCGTCGTTTCGGTATCGATCCGCAAGTGGCGCAAGTCATCCGGCGCTGGGTGATGATCATGCTGGCCGTGATGCTGATCATCTTCGTGCTCAATCTGGCGCGTATTCCACTGACGGCATTCGCCTTCCTTGGTGGCGCCCTGGCAATCGGCATCGGCTTCGGCACGCAGACCATCATCAAGAATTTCATCAGCGGCATCATCATCCTCTTCGAGCGCAAGATTCGCGTCGGCGACATCATCGAACTGGGCGGAATGACCGGTCAAGTGACGGCGGTCGATCTGCGGGCGACGACGGTACGGGGCTTCAACGGCGTTGAAGCGCTGGTGCCAAATTCAAGTTTCCTGGAGAACCAGGTCGTCAACTGGACGTATTCCAACCAGCAGATCCGGCGCGAGGTGCGCGTCGGGCTGGCCTATGGCAGCGACACGCGCAAGGCGGAAGCGTTATTGATCGAGGTCGCTGCCCGACACGCCGAAGTGCTCAAGGCACCGCCACCCGAAGTCTTCTTCGAGGATTTCGCCGACAGTTCGCTGCTGCTGGTGCTGGTTTATTGGGTGGAACTCGCGCCCGGCCGGATGGCTCGTCGCATTGACAGCGACCTTCGACATGCGATTTATCAGGTACTCAACGAAGCAGGCATCTCGATCGCCTTCCCGCAAAGCGATGTACATCTGGATATGCAGCATCCGCTGCGGGTGGAGATGATTGCACCCGGACACAAGGAGACAAACAAGTGAAGATGTTGGTGACAGGCCTGCCGGCTGTATGCCCCCGAAGTGATGACGCGCTTGACGAACTCCTTGCCGGCTAATGGGGTAGGATGAACTGGGTGAAGCCTTCCTTGGCGTCTGTTGCCCAGGTGTCAATCGCCGGGCGCAAATGTTCCAGCGTGATCGGGGCATCGCCTTCGGGCAGGATTTCACCGATGCCCTTGCGCGAACCGGCAGCCAGCAGCTTGCCGGTCCGGGCATCGCGTAGCGTCCACTCGAAGGCGATTACCGCCTCCTTCGCCCGGGTACCGGCAGCCAGCTTGAAGGCCGAAAAAATCAGCGCAATCGGAATCAGTTCCCGTGCCTGTAGCCCCTGGTTCTCTGCCGCTACCGCCGTAATGGCTGCAGAAAACCTCAAGGTGCGCGGTGCCGGACGATCGGCGAGAGGCATGCGCTTGCCGATTTCGCTTTTGAGCAATTGCGTGATCGCCTTCGGTAGCTTGGCCAGCAACTGCCGGCTGACGTGTCCGTTCGGCTGCGGATTGGCCGGAAAGTAACGCACCGGATCGATGATGACATAAAAATAATCCTGCGGGTTCAATTCGGGATCATGCCAACGCTGGATGGTGACGCCGCTTGGCGAAGTTTGCGTTACCAGTCTTTCCCGGGTAACCGCATCGATCGGCGAGCTGACGGAATTGCCGGCAGAAACTGCGGTGGTACTCCACAAAAGAATGGCAAGACAGAAACCTGAAACACGCATCATGGATTGACTCCCTGCAATTGGGAGATCTTACGCGGCTCACTTTCGTCCACATGCTTTTGTCTGCCCATTCTGGGCATTTCTGAATGAAGTAGCAGCAGTCAAAGCGCCGGAAATACACGTTGGCCGTTTATAGTCTGATGCCATGTGCGACCCCGTTCCAGTGCAGTAAGAACTGCTTCCACTGATCACCTCTGGTGCTTTTGTATGCTTACCCTCGATAGCTACGGCACGCTGGTTGCCGCCTCCATGGTGTTACTCGTTGGCCGCAGGCTGGTGAGTGCAATCCAGCTCTTGCGGGCTTACTCGATTCCCGAACCGGTTGTCGGTGGTCTGATCGTGGCGCTTGGACTTTACACTGCCAAGTCTTTCCTCGACTTCGAGGTGCGCTTCGACAGCACGCTGAACCCCACTCTGATGCTCGGTTTTTTTGCCAGCATCGGACTTAATGCAAACCTCGCCAGCCTGAAGCGCGGCGGCCGGCCGCTCCTGTTGCTGCTCGCGGTCGTTGTCGGTTTCCTCGTCACGCAAAACGTCTTGGGCGTGATCCTGGCGAACCTGCTCGGCTTGCCGTCGCTGATGGGCTTACTGGCCGGTTCGATAACCCTTTCCGGTGGTCATGGCACAGGGGCTGCATGGGGTGCCGTCTTCAGCGATAAATATGGCATCACTTCGGCAACTGAAGTCGCCATCGCCTGCGCCACCTTCGGCTTGATACTTGGCGGCATCATCGGTGGCCCAGTGTCACACTATCTGGCCCGAAAGACACAGGATCAATCCCCCCATCAAACCACAGAACAGTTGGGGGCGTTCGAAGATCCTGGCACCACCCGCCGGATCACTGCGCCAGCGATGATAGAAACACTGGCCATGTTTTCAGTCTGCCTGCTGCTGGGCAATGAGATTTCGCGTGCGCTACAGGGGAGCCTGCTGGAACTGCCTGCCTTTGTCTGCGTGCTGTTCGTCGGTGTCATGTTGCGCAATATCTTGTCGACGCTGGGTGGCTACGAGGTTTTCGAACGCTGTGTTTCCGTACTTGGCAACGTCTCGCTGGCGTTGTTTCTGGCCATGGCCCTGATGTCGCTGCGGCTTTGGGAACTCGCTTCGCTGGCGCTGCCGATGTTCATCCTTCTCGGCGCTCAGGCACTGCTGATGACAGTCTGGGCAATTTTCATCACCTTCCGCGTCATGGGCGCGAACTATGATGCCATGGTGATTGCCGCCGGTCATTGCGGTTTCGGGCTTGGTGCCACGCCGACTGCCATCGCCAACATGCAAGCAGTGACCGAACGCCGTGGCCATTCTCCGCTGGCATTCCTCATCGTGCCGATGGTAGGAGCCTTTTTCATCGATATCGCCAATGCGGTGATCATCAAGTTGTTTCTCGCTGTACTTACATAAGGCGACACCAGCGTGGCCAAAGGATATTTCTTGGCCTGCCACTTTGACCGGTATTTCTGAAATTACATGCCACTTGCCCTGACCCGTTCCTTCGTCGAGTTTTTCGAATCTGAAAAGGCCGGCGCCATCCTGCTGGTGGTCTGTACGCTGGTCTCGCTGGCCATCGCCAACTCGGCGATCGGGCCGGCCTACCTGCAATTCTGGCAGACCCCAGTGGCTGGACTGACCATCGAGCACTGGATCAACGACGCCCTGATGGCGGTGTTCTTTCTCCTCATCGGACTGGAACTGGAACGGGAACTCTACGTCGGCGAACTGTCGAGCCTGCGTAATGCGCTGCTGCCCATCTTTGCTGCGATCGGCGGCATCGCGGTGCCCGCCGGCATCCACTACACCCTGAACGCTGGAACCCCGACACAGGCCGGTGCCGGGATTCCGATGGCCACCGACATCGCCTTCGCCTTGGGTGCGCTGGCGCTGCTGGGCAGCCGCGTGCCTGCATCACTCAAGGTCTTCCTCGCCGCCCTGGCGGTGATGGACGATCTCGGTGCCATCATCGTCATCGCCGTCTTCTACGCCACGAACTTTTCACTGGCCTACCTGCTCGGTGCGCTGGCCGTATTCCTCGTACTGGTGGCCACCAATCACTTTCGTATCATGCGGCTGCTGCCTTACCTGCTTAGCGGGGCGCTGATGTGGTTCCTCATGCTCAAGTCGGGCGTGCATGCCACCATCGCCGGCGTGTTACTCGCCTTCGCCATTCCCTTCAGCGGCAGGAACGGCAAGGAGGACTCGCCCTCGCACAAGATGGAACACCTGCTGCACAAGCCCGTCGCCTTCATCATCCTGCCGCTGTTTGCCCTGGCCAATACCGGGGTCGTGTTTGATCCGCAATGGCAGGAAAGCCTCGCCAGCCCCAATAGCCTCGGCATACTCGGCGGCCTCGTGGTCGGCAAGCCACTCGGCATCTTCCTGCTCACCTATCTGGCAGTGAAAACGGGCCTATGCCGGCTGCCGGCCGATCTGGGCTGGCGGCATGTCATTGGCGTGGGATTCCTCGGCGGTATCGGCTTCACGATGTCGATCTTCATCACCAACCTCGCTTTCACCGGTGAAGCGGCTTTCATCAATGCATCGAAGATGGCCATCCTGATGGCCTCGCTGATGGCCGGCGTGGCCGGCATGCTCTGGCTGTTTCTCTCCAGCCGTAGCAAGTGAAAAGTCGGCGCTGGCGGGACGGCGTTCCGGGATTCATGATCATATCTCGCAGTGCCGTCCCGCCAGCGCCGACTTTTTTATTGGCGAAAACGACGGATGGCTACAGCAATTTCGCGTCTGGCTTCGAGCAGCGCATGTTCTTGTGCGGCGATCAGTGCAGTTTGTTGTGACGAATGATTCCGGATACAACTATTTCTGGCTGCACAAGCGGAACATGAATAAGTCGCTGCTCGGCTTCCGCATGGCGTCGTCGTTGCAGGACGAGGCGGCCGGCGTTCTGGACGTGGCCAACATTTCTTACGTCAAGAAGCCGAAGAAATTCCTCATCACCGTGGACCGCCAAATGGTCGAGGCGAACCAAGAGGTCTTCAAGTCAATCGCAGCACTGGTCAAAAAGACATGGGAATCTGACACATGACCGTTCGTAAGCCATGATGAAATCGGACTGGGTTGTCGTTGAGAATGAATTCCGCAAAATCAACTGGCCAGTCATCAATCCTGGTTGTAACGAGCCCATTCGCTGGCTCTCGCCAATGAGCGACATTCATTCCGATCCAGACGTTTGCCGAGGAATTGGCCACGGCTGTAACTGTGTTCGCGGGCTCGAAGGGCTTCTCTTTTTTCTGGCCGCGACATGCCTTCAATCTCGCGATAAACCAGCCTACGCGCATTCCTGAAGCGTGAGGCATTGTCCTCAAAGTGCTCATTGCAATATCTCATTGCGCCTGAAAATGCACCCAGACGACTGGGTGACTGAGCAGAAGCCACTGACGATGTTGATAAAACGAGTGTGATCAACAAACCCAAGCCAGGCAATAATTTCATGTCAATTGTTCCTTAAAAAAACAGCTCAATGCGGGATGATGAACTGGGTGAAGCCTGCCAAACGTTGCTAGGTTCGACTTCCCCGCTGCCCCTTCCGTCCGTCATTTGATAATTGCGAGATACTCAATATCAATCTCCGGACTTTGCAGAAAGTCCATCTCTATCTCGCCGCGAATCTGCACTTTCGTCTTCTCATTGATGGGATTCGTGGGGAAATACTTCTGATCAACTTCCACCCTGATCTCTGCTGTCCCATCGGAGAAGATGTATTTCTTCTTTCCCACCTGCTTGATGATGTGTCCCTCCAGAACGACTGGCGAATCATCAATCGGATTCTTCAGGACGTCGGCAACTGACCGATATGTCGGCGCAGTTGATGGGCCAATGTACTGAGCAGAGGCCAAAGGACTATGCAGTGCAAATACACTCAACAGCATGAGAGAGAAACGGGTTCGTAAGCGCATGACCATGCTCCTTGAGTTGTAAAGGGAGAGGCCTTCCCCTATTTAGCCGTTGTTCTGATTTTTTCAAATACCATCAACAATCGATCTCCAGGACGATCGATGCAATGATCGATTACCCGGTCGCTTGCAGCAGAGAGGGTAGGCGTATCCACTTGCAACTGCCCATGCTTGCCACTGACGAAACCATGAAAGTAAACAAGAGTGAACGATCGCTCTTCGCTACTGAGTCGCAACAAAGTCCGACAATCAACTTGATCGAGTCCGCCGCTGTCGGTTTTGTCGGCCGCCGCATTAGCGGAAGCAGCGCCACTCAGGCTACACACAAGCGTAAGCAGCAGTGCCGGCAACTGTTTCATGTTCATTTGATTCTCCTGTATAGATAAGCTTGGCCTGATCAGCGCCGGTAATTGTTCATGCAATTTTCGTAGGCACGCGAGTAAGCATAATTTCTCTCCTGGTTGTGACGGGCACCATTCGCAATGGCGCCGATGCCTGCGCCCGCAATCGCGCCGCGTCGAGCCCCTCTTCGACCGCCGACGATCCTGCCAAATACCGCGCCTCCAACTGCTCCCGACACGGCACCACCCACTACACCAGACCCAGGGGGGACGTAACGATCCGCCTGATTACGCGCGTAGTAGTCGCAATATGAGGCATCCGATCGCGGAGACTCGTAGCCCGATGAGGCTGAATAATCAGGTGGCGGAGGATAGTGCGGGTTCGCAGCGCAACCTGACACCAAGACAAGTCCAAGAACAGCAGAGAGCCAACCTGTAATTCGACGGATATTCATTTGATTTCTCGATCCTGTGACGAGGACACATGCTAGTTCGAATCAAAACGCTTGCGAACCATGACGAGCCCATTCTGGGCGCTAGTTGCTCCAGTGCAGGATCACCAATCCTGTTTTGCGCTTGAGTTCCCAATGGCTTGTGACTCGATGCCGTCAAAACTGTCATCGAAACATCGGTAATGACATAAACAGCTTTATCGAGATCGCATTCGCAATATCGATAAAGAACGCGCCCACCATTGGCACAATCAGGAAGGCCACATGCGAAGGCCCGAACCGGTTGGTAACGGCTTGCATGTTGGCAATTGCAGTGGGCGTGGCACCCAGTCCGAAACCGCAATGCCCGGCGGCAATCACTGCAGCATCGTAGTTTCTGCCCATCACGTTATATGTCACCAAGACAACATAGCCCACTATCAATACGGCCTGGGAAACCAGCAGGATCAGCATCGGCAGCGCCAGGGTGGCCAATTCCCAAAGCCGCAGGGACATCAGCGCCATCGCCAGAAACAGGGAAAGCGAGACATTCCCCACCAATGAAACACAGCGCTCAAACACCGAATACCAGCCCAGCGCTGCCAAAGCATTTCTGATCACCACCCCGACGAACAGTACGCAGACAAAAGCCGGCAGCTCAAGCGCACTGCCTTGCAGCCATTGCGAGATTTGCTGTCCCATCAACAGACAAACGGAGATCAGCGCGAGGGTTTCGATCATGGCCGGGCCGGTAATCGGCCGAACCGACGTCGGGCACTCGAAGGTACCAGGTTCCGTATCTTGCTCATCCTCCTTGTCAGGCGTGGCCTTCTGCACCAGCATGCGCCCCACCGGCCCGCCCAACAACCCGCCGAGAATCAAACCGAAGGTGGCACAAGCCAAAGCCAATTCCGTTGCCGAATGCAGCCCATACTTTTCGCTGAACACGGCCCCCCATGCGGCTCCGGTGCCATGCCCACCAGACAGGGTGATTGATCCGGCCAGGAGTCCTATCAAGGGATTTAGGCCGAGCAGGTGCGCCAACGTAATTCCGACCAGGTTCTGCAGCAGCAAAAATCCGAAAACGATCCCGAGAAAGACCATCAACGGGCGTCCGCCGCGTTTCAAAGAGGCGAGGTCGGCATTGAGTCCGATACTGGCAAAGAAGGACAGCATCATCGGGGCACTCAAGGTATTGTCGAACTGGATGGTTGCGCCACTCGCCGTATGGACAGCAAACAGGAGACAAGCCGCAACCAAGCCGCCAATGACCGGTTCGGGGATCGAATACGTGCGCAGAAAACCCACCGAAGCAGTGAGCTTGCGCCCCAACAAAAGGACGAGGGAGGCGGCAACAAAAGTGCTGTAAACGTCGAATGCGATCATGTGAGGACGATCTCTGATTGTTATGAAAATAGGCGCAAACCGAAAAGTCGGCGCTGGCAGGACGGCTCTTCAGGACGCGCTGGCGTGCCAACCGCCCCGAGTGCGCGGTAACGCTGTACCACCGACTGATGAACGAAGCGCGTCGTTCGCGACAGCGTAATTTCGCTATCGAGTAACTGGCGTTTGGCATCCAGCACATCGAAATAGATGGTCACGCCGATCAGGTAGCGTGCATTTGCCGCTAGCGGGCGACCACTGTTTGCCATGACCACTTTTTCCTCGGCACTCCGCTGTGCGCGGAATTGTTCAAGGGTTACCGGTGCATCGTTCACACCCGCCCAGCAGTCCTGCTTTGTGTAATGCCGTCCGGATCGCAGCGCCGATTTCTTCGGC
The DNA here is from genome assembly GCA_013426785.1 of Rhodocyclaceae bacterium. Classification (GTDB taxonomy): domain Bacteria; phylum Pseudomonadota; class Gammaproteobacteria; order Burkholderiales; family Rhodocyclaceae; genus Sulfuricystis. The sequence goes on from JACDZI010000028.1 coordinate 16,869, forward strand.
GGCATCGCTAACCGACTCAGGACTCCGCGTTTCAGTTATGCCAACCCAAACTGCGTCATTGGAACGCAATGAGTAGGCGATGCTCTCGACCACGACCTCCTTGTATTTCACGGTGTAGCCCGGCAGTACCTGCGTCTGTTGAAACGCATGCCCATAATAGTTGTAGAACCCCATGCCCGGCATATAGCCCGGCATCACGATGTTCGGTGGCGCCTGCCCAACCATGGGAGGGACATATTTCTCTTTGTCATCCACAGAAAGCAGGCGTACAGAGACAGCACCGTCATACCCGAGCGCACGCAGGCGCATCTCAATCAGTTCTTTGTTACCCTCTTCGCCGGCCTGCAGGAGTAGATGCCCAGGCTGGGCAATCGACCCCAGTTGTGTGGCAATCACAGACTCTGCAACGAGTACCCGCTCCTTGTTCTCGCTCAGGACAAATACGGCGACTTTGTTCAGAGCCTGTCCCTTGCTACCTTCGGGAGTCCAGCTGGTGCGCAGTGTTGTCGATGAGCATGCATTCAAAAGCATCATCATCAGGATAAGCAGTAACCCTCTGACGTAGAAACAAGCGTTTTGCATGGCAGACCTCAATCGGATTGGCTGATGGAGAGGTCATGATTATCGGTGCGTGGCGAGGTATTGCCCATCAGGATGAGCCCATTCTGGGCGGACACTGGGCAATTATCGTTGGCGGATTACTTTCGGGAGAATGTGCGGTGGTGGTACTAGAGTCCCTTTAGTAACGACCCACAATATCCAGACGAGCAGCAAGGGCAATACCAAGGTCTGAAGAAGAAATATCACCATCAATTTGATAGTGCTCTCGACAGCCTTTTCCGCTGCTTCCTTGAGGGCTGTCAATTGAGGGCGCACATCCAGGTTTTGCGCGGACCACCCCTTCAATTTGTCCCAGACACCCTTATCCTCAGTCGCTGGTGGCGGGAGGCTATTTACGGCAGGTATCTGGCCAGATACGGCTTCGATACTTTTCTGGCTAGACGCATAGTCTTTCGCCATGAACTCATGAAATATTTTGTCGCTACCAATAATGGCGAGCGGCATGGCAAATCGCATCATGATCAGTATGGCAAGTATCTTGGTTAGCAGTGCTGGCAGCGATCTCTGACGGAATATGTAAAAGGCACACAGCCCCGCAATCGTCGTGATGACCACCGACACCATCCAGTGTGCCCCAATACTTATCAGTAGTTTCTCGATACCGAAGGCAATGCTGGCCGCTAACATCATTTGGGAGAACTGCTCGACAATATCATTGACTGGGTCAAGTACCTGACCGACAGAAAACTGCATGCCAACGCCCGCTGGTGTAGCTGCAATCTCGGTACCTTGAGCAACTGAAATTACGGCATTCAAGGCCCGGGCGGTTGCAAAGCTCATCAAGGCACGCTTGAGACCGGCATCAACATGTTCGGTGGCTGTCTCATTAAGGGGAATGATCCATGTCCCCATGACAATGAGTCCCAGCACAAGCCCCCAGATAATCTGGCGTGAGTCATTCATGGTTTAGCGTCACTCAGGTGTCAATGACTCCAGTGCCTGACGCCTACGCTCCTCACCTTCCTGATCAAGTTGGTAGGCGACGAAATACTTGTAGATGTTGCGGACGTAAAGGATCGGCTCGATGCCGACGCGACGGGAGGCGACAATTTCGACATTGTCGAACCACGTGTTGGGATTGAGCCCGATTTTCCTGGCTTCCTGGCGCAAGCGGTTCATACGGTTTGGGCCGATGTTGTAACTGGCAAAAGCAAAGAGGGCACGATTTTGCGCGTCCAGTTCAGTGTTCTGAAAATATTTCCGCATCAGCATGTCAAGGTATTTCGTGCCGGCGTGAATGTTCGGCTCCAGTTTGCGGATATCTCCGACTTCCATTTCAGCACCGGTGCTGGGCAGCAACTGCATGACGCCAATGGCCCCCATCCGGCTGCGCGCATTCTGATCGAGGTTGGATTCCTGGAAGCCTTGCGCAGCCAGCATGAGCGGATTGAAGCCATAGCGCTGCCCATAGCGGCGGAATAGCTCGAGGGTTTTTTTGAAGCGCTCATGTTCCGCGCCTACACGATTGTTGGCTAGTTGTCGGGCCCGCCGGGCGTATGCATGAATGTTTCGGTCAAACTGCGAAGCTTTTGACAAGCGGTCTGCAATGAACTCGTCCACGAGTTGCCTGAGACGGGGGTTCTCCTTGCGCATCGCATAGGCGATGATTGCATCGCCGCGCAAGACAATATCTTCCCGCAAGACCAGGTTCTTTAGCACCGGTGCCCAGAGGCGGCCAATGTGGGCATCAATCACCGTCATCGGCAACAGGCCAGCATTGACCATGTCGAGGATGTCTTCGGTTTCAAGATCTTCAGGCAGTCGGCGAATGTCGATGGCCGGCTTGCCATCCATGGCGAGGCGTGCATTAGCTGCCAGCAGGGAAGCATGGAAGCTGCTGCTTTGCTTGACGGCGATTTCCTGGCCGGCCAGATCGTCTAGATTCTGTATCGGCGGTGCGCCCGGGCCGGTGACCAGTATCTCGCGTACATCCTGGTAAATCGGCATTGAGAAGGCAACAACTGCTTCACGTTCGGGGGTGACGGTGATGTTACCGGCGGCGATGTCACCATGGCCAGCGAGCAAGTCATCGATGAGTTGCAGACGCGTAACCGGGATCATTACGACCGTGACGGGATGAATTCTGGTTTTGAGCTTGCGATTGACGAACCGCTCGAACTCGCGCAGGGTTTCCGCGGTCACGCCGCGTTCCCGACCCTTGTCCACGAAATAGAGCGTACGGCTGTATGGCACCAGCACCCGGATAGTGCGCAATCTTCGCAATGCTACAGGCAGGTCGTCCATGCGCGGCTGGGTGAGATGCCGGATATCGAGGGCTGTGGGCGCCTGCCCGGCGGGCGCGAGTGGGACAAGCGCGATCAGCAGCGCCAGGCAAACAAGGATTTTTCGGATCATGGGGGAATACCCTACCAGCCGCTGCGGGACGATTTCACTCGGGGATACTGTTCAACTGCGTCATTGCATCGATTGCATCGGTGAGGTTGCCCACCGGAGCAAACCAAGTCCTGAGAATTGAGACAATCTCGCCAGTACGATAGAGGCGCGCGAGGGTGCGATCAACCATGAGTCTCAGATCAGCATCGCGACGCATCATCAAGCCATAAGGCTCATAGCTGAATTGCACATTGGAAAGTTCAAAGTCCTTCCTGTTGCCATGCTTTATTACGGTAGAAACGAGCACTGTTCGATCAGCTGCATAGGCTGACGCCATCTTGCTTTTTAACGTGGCTAGGGCTGCATCATGATCCTCTACCCTGACCAACTGCGCTCCCAGCTTGAAGGCGCTGATCATGTCGGATAGCACTGTTTCCGTCGTCGTGCCCGCCACCACCACAATGCGCTGTCCGCTCATGTCTTTTGTCGTGATGGCTTGATTGCCGGCAAGATAGAGCAGGCCGGCACCATCGACAAAAGTCATTATGCTGAAATCAAAATCGGCACGACGTGACAAGGTCTGCGTTGTATTCCCACATTCCAGGTCGATCCCACCACTCTTGAGCGCCTCGAAGCGGGAACTCGCAGAAACCGGAATCCATTTCGTTTCGAGCGACTGAAGTTTCAATTCGGTAGCAATATCCTTTGCCACCTTCTGACAAAGCTCGATACTGTAGCCACTGGGCTTCCCGTCACTGCTCAGAAACGAAAACGGTGGGGAGTTCTCGCGATAACCGAGCTTCAGTGTCCCTGTCCGTTTGACTGTATCCAACGTCGGCTCTGCCGCATGTACTGGCAAGGCTAGCGAAATCGACAACAAAAGTGTGGCGAGTAAATGGACTTGGGTTTTCATTGGGGCGCCTCAGTTGGTTTAGGGAAACGCTGAACAAGCCGTCGAGATTTTCATCGGTGTCGGCGAAGGGAATGACAGGCAAAGGATAGCCAGCGGGATAAAACAGGAGCTCATGGCAATTTCCTGATGGTGGCTGCAATCTCGCGACTGACAGCGACGAGTGCGTGCTCATGAGCGGTCACCAGTTCCGCAGGATCTCTGCCCACGGCAGGTTCGCTGATGGCCGACCGTCCGGCTATTTCTCTTTTGCTCTTGAGTGACTTGACGGTCCAGTTCATTTCGAGTGTTGTCCCTTTGCCAGGGGTGGAGTCGAAGGTCTGGACTTCGACGAAGACTTGATAGTCGGCAGCGGTTCCCATGGCCTGCGGGTAACTGGCAACCCGTGCGCCGTTCAGCGCTCGTACCAGGTTCCCGGTTAGAGCGCGTCCAATGGCACTCTTCAGCGGTTCGGCCCAACGGGATTGTTCAGCAAAAATAACTCGACTGGCGTCGACGCGCAGCACCATTTGTGGCCGGTCTACCAGATCCGGAACCGTGACGGGGCCTACCAACACGCTGACGTCGGACTTCACGGCAGCCGGATCGGCCACCGCACGCGCTTCAATTGTGTAGAGGCGTTCAGGCAGAGAGGCACCGCAGCCAGCCAAGGCTGCCATTAACAGGACGGACAGGGGAACTTGGTGAAGGAGCTTCACTTTTCATCCTCCGGTTTGCCGCGCAGCAGCGCTTCGGGATGGCGTTCGAGATAGTCGGCGAGAATGCGGAAAGTCTGGGCGGTGCGCGTCAGTTCGCGCATAGTCGCGGCCGCCTCGGGTGCCAGATCTCCTTCGATACGCGTCATCAGGGCATTGGCGCTGACGAGCGTTTGGTCGAGATCCTTGCCAATCCGCTCCATCGGCAACTGGTCGATCTTTCGTGCAATGCTTTCGATCGTTTGCTGCAGGCTTTGCAGGCTACTGGCCACCGTTGGCAGGACCGGCGGGGATTGCGACCAGTCGACCCTGGCTTTGGGGGCAGCGGGAACAAAGTCCAGCGCCACATACAACTGACCGGTCAGCAGGTTGCCGGTTTGCAACTTGCCGCGTAAACCTTTCTCGACCAGCAGGTCGAGTTGTTTCGGGCTGTTGGCGGCGGCCTTGCTCTTGTCGCGAGCCAGTGCGCGCATTCTTTCCGGGTAAAGATGGGTATCGACCACGACGAGCGTTTGTTGGCTGACCGGGTCGATGCTGGCGTGCAGTGCGACCACCTCGCCCACTTCGATGCCGCGAAAATCGACCGGTGCGCCGATGGCCAGTCCGCGTACGGATTCCCGGAACGACATCGACAATTTGAATATTTTCGTCTCTGGATTCTTCATCGCTGCGGTACGGGTGGCAAACAGGTTGAACTCACGGGCAGGCTCGGCAGCCGGCCAGGTTTCCTCGCCAGGCGGCTCTTCGAAGGCCACCCCGCCAACCAGAATGGAAGCGACCGACTGGGTGTCCAGCTTGATACCTGCGGCATCGAAGCTCAAGTTCACGCCGCTGGCGTTCCAGAACCGCGCATTGGTGGTGACGAAGCGGTCGTAGGGGGCATGGATGAAGGCCGTGAAAACAACCCCCTTGCCGTCTGGCGACAGTGCGTGACTCTTGATTTGTCCCACCTGCATGCGCCGATAAAGTATCGGCGAGCCGATGTCGAGTGAACCCAGATCGTCGCTGCGCAAGGTGAACTCCCGGCCCGGGGTATCGATCTGGATGACGGGAGGCGTATCCAATCCCGTGAATTTACGTTCCGATCTGGCTGACTTGCCCACATCGACGCCGATGTAGGAACCCGACAGCAAGGTACCCAGCCCGGTTACGCTGCCGCCAGAGACCCGGGCGCGTACAACCCAAAAATTGGTGTCCTCGACCAGATGGCGGGTAAAGTTCCTGGTCAGTTCGGCGGTGACGATGACCTTCTTGAGATCCTCGGCCAGATCAACCTTTGTCACCTTGCCGATCTCGACATCCTTGTATCTGAGTTTGGTTTTACCGGCCTCGAGGCCCTCCGCGCTCTTGAAGACGATGGCGATCGTCGGTCCCTGCTCGAGGATGGTCTTGACCGCCAGCCAGCCGCCGATCAGCACGGCAATCAGGGGTACCAGCCAGACCAGCAGCAAGGGGCCGCGCGATTTCGGTGCCGCCGTTGCCTGCGGTAGTTCACCCGGCTGCGGGGAAAGATCAGCCATTCTTGTTCTCCACGGAGTCCCAGATAAGACGCGGATCGAAACTCAGCGCCGCGAACATCGTCAATACGACCACCGCACCGAAGGCCACGGCCCCGGGCCCGGCGCTGATCGTCGCCAGTGCCTTGAGTTGGACCAGGGCCACCATCAGGGCGACCACATAAATGTCGAGCATCGACCATTTGCCGACCAGTTCCACGAGGCGATACAGTTTGGTTCTCTGCAGGGGATCCCAGGCCCAGCGGTACTGCACCGAGACGGCCAGGACAATCAGCGCCGTCAATTTGAGCATCGGCACGGCGACGCTGGCGATGAAGACGATGAGCGCCAGGTGCCAGGAACCGTGGTGCCACAGGTAGGCTACCCCACTCATGATCGTATCGGCTTGTGCACCGAAGACCGAGTCGGTGATCATGATCGGCAGCACGTTCGCGGGGATATACATGATCGCTGCGGCCAGGATGAAAGCCCAGGTGCGGGCGATGCTGTGCGGCTTGCGCGGATGCACGTTGGCGCCGCAACGCGGACAGTAGGCATGCTGCCGTTGCCCGGTATGCGTCAGCAGGCCGCAGCCGTGGCAAAGGGACAGCCCGTACCCGGCGGCGGTGGCGGCGGTCAAGCGGCGCATTCCAGTTGCTGCCAGACCTGGCGCGGATCGAAGGCGATGGTGGCGGCGGTAAAGAGGATCATCAGGCCACCGAACGACCACAGGGCGATGCCGGGAACGATCTTGGCCAGGTCGGCCAGCTTGACCAGCGAGACCAGCACACCGAGCACGAACACCTCGACCATGCCCCAATGCCTGATTTGCGTCAGTACACGGATGATCGATGCCGGCACCGGGGGCGACTGACCAAGGCGAAGCGGCGCCAGGATGTAGAGCATGGCCAGCAAATGCCCCAGGGGGGCCAGAAGCGTTGTGAAAAAAACCAGGCCGGCCACGATCCACATGCCATCGCGGTACAACCTGCTTACGGTGCCAGGCAGGGTCGCCTGAATCAGTTCGCCATTCACTTCCAGGCCGACGATCGGGAAGGCGTTACAGATGACGAACAGCACTAATGCGCCCAGCGTGAACGCCAGGGCACGTTCGAGGCCATCCGGGTGGCTGCGAAACAGCATTCCCTCGCAGCGCGCACAACGGGCGATGCCGCCCTGCGGCAGGGTTACCTCACGTTGCAGCAGGTCGCACTCGTGGCAGGCGATCAGCCCCAAGGTTCGTGGCGGCGCACGGGACATCGAATCAAATTCGCTCCAGAATTTTTTTTCGATGGTATGCGAATAAAAGTCCATCTTGACGATATGGATGCCCAAAATGGGCGCTGTCCGGTTTGCATCGATGTCTTTCGCACTACATTATCGTCATGTCGATTTAAGCAAGCGAGGTAAGCCAATGGTTCAGGAAACGGATGATTTCAATCTGCGCCTCGATCGCGCCTTCGGCCTGCTGGCCTTCATTGTCAATCGCCATCTGGTCCATCACATGCGGCGCATTGCGCTGGAGCTCGACATGGATTTCGAGTCGGCCTACATCTACGGCACGCTCGCGCACATGAATGTCGCGCCACTCCTTTATCCCGGTGCGCAACCGGACGAGATGCTCGACCGGGATGGTCTTGGCCGTGCGACCGGGATTCCCGTCAGGCTGACCGATGTGGCGCAGGTGGCCGGCTTGCCCAGGGAAACCGTGCGCAGAAAGCTCGAAATTCTCATGGCAAAAGGCAAGGTCGAGCGAACGACGGACGGCCTGTGGTGTTACGCCAAAGATGGGCTCGATGAAAATATCGTGAAATTCACCAAGCAAACCATCCGGCGCTTTCTGGCAACGGCCGATGAACTCCGCGCAACCATGGGGAGGGTAGAACCGTGATTAAAATGCTCCTGACCGGATTGCCGGTAACTGCGGTCGAGGAAAATGTCGCCACCGCGATGGGCAAGCTGGGGCCAGTCGGAAAGGTGACCGTTATCCGTGAAGGCGCAGGCGATACGGTTTGGGCCATCGTCGAAATGGACATCACCACCACCCAAGCGACGAACATCACGAACCGCGTCAACAACCTTTGGTACGAGGAACACTCGATCACCATCAATGTGCTTCATCGTTGAAATTTGACCAGCGAGAGAAATCATGCTTGCCACCATCACTGTCGTTACCAGCGCAAACAAACAACGGGTCTTCGTTCAGAACGACCGCGAGGTCTTTGAGGAGCTGTGTGCAAGCCTGCAACGCTACCAGCAATTTTTCAAACGCAAGACTTTGATCCTGGCTTCAAAAAGCGAGACCGAGATTTTCCTTCCGGCCTCTCTCACACGCATCGAAATCCAGAGCAGCGAAGACGTTGGCCGGTTTTTACCGGATGGGCGTGATTCCGTGATCACCGCCGTCGAACCTGCCAACCCCATCCCCGATGCAACAGTCGGTGCGGATGTTTTTTCCGGCCGCGTGGATTTCTTTTTCCATGGTGGCGACAATTTGACAACCTGGGTGCAAGGCCCGCTGGCTTCCACCCAGATCGAGCGGATCGCCAACTTCAATAACGTATTCGACCAGGGCGTTGTCACCTACATCCCGCAGGTGGGCGGCATCGGTTTCATGAACCCTGATGTGATGACGCACGTACTGATTCATGTCGGTGCCCGACACTTGCCGGCGGATGCATGGCGTGTCGATCGCCAGCTTTAGCCGTTCCAGAGTAATCGGCTGATCCCCTTTCGGCTAGCCAGAAAAAGTCGGCGCTGGCGGGACGGGAGAAACTGAAATACCCCACCACATCACTGGTGCCTGTCACCAAAGGGACAACATCATGGAAGAAATTGGCCTCATCGTCTTGATTGAAGTGTTACCCGGCATGCGCGAACGACAAATCGATGCGTATGAAAAACTCAGACCTCTAGTTCTGGCGGAGTCAGGGTGCTTGCAATATGAGCTTTTCTCGGACACAACGAGTGAAAACAAATTCGTGCTTGTCGAAAAATGGTCGTCACGGGCGGCTCTCGACGCTCATGACCAAACAGACCATATGATTGCTGCCGACGCTTACAGCCCAACATTTCGAGCCAAATCCGCCACCGTCATGAAACTTGCCACGGTGAAGGTTAAGGAGCAGCCCTAAGTCGCCCGGATTTCATTTTGCCAAGTCCGTGAGCCGGCCCAGCGGCCGATATACCATCCGGATGCCCACTTCCCTCAAACGCTCCTCCGCCTTCCTGCTCGGCGTGCGTGCCCTGCTGCCGATGCTGCTGGGGGTAGCGCCCTTCGGCGTGATCTACGGCGTGATCGCCCTGCAAAGCGGCATTCCGCCGCTGGCCGCCGTTCTGATGTCCTCGCTGGTGTTCGCCGGCTCGGCGCAGTTCCTGCTGGCCCAGTTGATCGGTGCCGGCGCACCGGCGCTCCTGTCGGTCGGCGCAGTCGGCCTCATCAACCTGCGCCATGCGCTCTACAGCGCGTCGGTCGCCCCCGTGCTGCATGCCCTGCCGCGTCGGTGGAAGCTGCTGCTCGCCTACCTGCTGACCGACGAAGCCTATGCGGCGGCGATTCCCCACCTGTTGGCCGACCCGAAATCGCCGACCGCGCACTGGATCCTGTTCGGCTCGGGCTTCGCGCTGTGGGCCGGCTGGCAACTGTCGACGCTGACCGGAGTCCTGTTGGGCGCACAACTGCCGGCCGACTTGGGCCTCGAATTCGCCCTGCCGCTGACCTTCATCGCCATCGTCGTGCCGCTGATCGACAACCGCGCGCGCCTGGTCGCCGCGCTGGTGGCAGGCGTCGTGGCCGTGCTGCTCGTCACGCTGCCCTACAAGACCGGCCTGTTTGCCGCCGCCCTGGCCGGACTCGCTGCCGGTGCCTTCTTCGGAGAGAAGCGATGAACTGGCTACCCCTGTGGCTCGCCTGCGGGCTGCTCACCTTCGCGATCCGCTATTCCTTCATCGCACTGGAAGGGCATTACCGCCCGCCAAGCTGGTTCGTGCGCTGGCTGCCTTTCGTGCCGATCGCCGCGCTGACGGCGATCACTGTGCCGGAATTGCTGCTGGTCAGCGGCAAGCTCGCGATTGGTACCGACAATCCGCACCTGTGGGCCGGGCTGGTCGCCATCGCCGTCGCGGCGCGCTGGAAGAACACCCTGCTGACCATCGCCAGCGGCTTCATCGCGCTGGGTCTGATCCGCTGGGTGGGATAGGTTCAGCCGGACTCTTTCAACGCCCGGCGCAGGATCTTGCCGACATTGGTGTGCGGCAAACCATCACGGAACTCGACCTGCTTCGGGATCTTGTAGCCGGTCAGCACGCCACGGCAATGCTCGATCAGCGCGCGCTCATCCAGTGACGGATCCTTGCGCACCACATAAATCTTGACGGCCTCGCCGGAGTGCTCATCACTGACGCCGATCGCGGCCACTTCGGCCACGCCGGGGTGCAGCGCGACTGCCTCCTCGACTTCGTTCGGATACACGTTGAAGCCCGAAACGAGGATGACATCCTTCTTGCGATCGACCAGGTAGACGTACCCTGCTTCATCCATATAGCCCAGATCGCCGGTGCGCAGGAAACCGTCGCGGTGGAAGACGTTCGCCGTTTCCTCGGGACACTGCCAGTAGCCGCGCATCACCTGCGGCCCGCGCACGCAGATCTCGCCGATCTGCTTCAAGGGCAGATTCTTGCCGGCGTCGTTGCGGATCTCCACTTCGGTCGAGGACATCGGCAAGCCAATCGAGCCGTTGAATTCCTGCATGTCGAGCGGATCAAAAGTGACGGCCGGCGAGGCTTCGGTAAGGCCATAGGCCTGCAGCATGGGGACGCCAGTCACTTTTTTCCAGCGCTCGGCCACGGTGGTCTGCACCGCCATGCCACCGCCCAGCACGATGTGCAGGGTGGAAAAATCAAGCTTGGCGAAATTCGGATGGTTGAGCAGCGCGTTGAACAGCGTATTGACACCGGGCACCACCGTCAGCGGATATTTTTGCCACTCCTTGACGAGAGCGCCGATATCGCGCGGATTGGTAATCAGCAGGTTGCGCGCGCCGATCATCAGGAAGGTGACGCAGTTCGCCGTCAAGGCGAAGATGTGATACAGCGGCAGGGCGGTCATGATGAATTCCTCGCCTTCCCGCACCCCCGGCCGAATCCAGGCATAAGCCTGCGTGACGTTGGCGCAGATGTTGCCATGTGACAGCATCGCGCCTTTCGAAACCCCCGTGGTACCGCCGGTATATTGCAGGAAGGCCAGGTCGTCGCGCACCACTTCCACCGTCCTGAAGCCATGACGACGCCCACGGTTAAGGGCCGTCCCGAACCCGATGGCAGCGGGCAACTTCCACGCCGGGACCATATTCTTGACATGGCGCACGACGAAATTGACCATCATCCCCTTTGCCACCCCGAGCATTTCGCCGAGCGAAGTCACGACTACCTGCCGAATTGTCGTATGGGCAATCACCTGCTCGACGGTATGCGCGAAGTTTTCGAGGACGACGATCACTGTCGCAAAGGAATCCTTCAGCTGGTGCTCGAGCTCGCGCGGCGTGTAGAGCGGGTTGCAATTGATCACGACACCGCCGGCGCGCAGGACGCCGAACATGGCAACCGGATATTGCAGCAGGTTGGGCATCATCAGCGCGACGCGATCGCCCTTGGCCACGCCCAGCGATTGCAGCCAGCCGGCAAATGCAGCGCTTTGCTGATCGAGTTCGCGATACGTCAGGGTCGCCCCCATGCTGATGTAGGCCACCTTGTCGGCATAGGTCGCGCAGGCATTTTCAAACAAGGCCACCAGTGACGGGATCTCATCGGTATTGACCTCGGCAGGAATACCCTGCGGGTAACTCTTCAGCCAGATTTTTTCCATGCCGTTTCCTTTTAGTCAGTGTTGAGCGCGGGAAAATGATGGACGACATTGTTGCGAAAATACTCCAGCAGCGCGGCCTTTTCATCCGGGGCGGAAACCTCTTCACCGTGCGCATTGACCACGCCCAGAGCGACGGCGTGCGCAATGCACTCGGCTGGGGTCAGCCGGAAGCTCAGCTTGTCGGCAGACTGTTCCTGCAAGCGGGCGATCCTCTCCGTCAATTCGGTAACGCTCGTGCTCGCACCGGGGGAAACCAGCAGGGCCAGCGCCACAAGATTGACCGGCATCACCAGCGCGGCGGCATTGATGCGCCGGCTTGCCTCTTCGGCGAGTTCCGCGACGTCAGGACGCAAGCTTGAGTAGCCGGACCCGCCCGCATGGCGCCAGTCGGGCAGTCGCCCATCCAGCCAGTCGGCCACCGGCAGGGGCTTGCCAATGCTGACGCACGGCGAGCCGAAGCGCTGCCGCAGTACACGCAGGGAAACCACCAGATCCCAGAGCGATTCGCTGCGCTTGGGCCGGCCAGCCATTTCGTTGAGGAAACTCCGTCCCTCGGGCAGTTTTTCGTAGCCGATATAGACGGGCACCAGCACCAGCGGACGCTCTGGCTGGCGCACGAACGCTTCCAGCACCATGCCGAGCAGGCCGGTCTTCGGCGGCAGCATCCGGCCGGTGCGGCTGCGCCCGCCCTCGATGAAGAACTCAATGGGCAGGCCGCGTGCCAGCAAACCTTGCAGGTAGACGGCGAAAACCGTCGCGTACAGGGGGTCGCCCTTGAAGCTGCGGCGCATGAAGAAGCCGCCGCCCAGGCGCAGCAAGCCACCGAGCAGCGGCATGTTCATGTTGTCGCCCGCCGCGATGTGCGGCGGCGTCAAGCCACCGTGAAAAATCACGTGGGACAGCAACAGATAATCGAGGTGGCTGCGATGGCAGGGCAGATAGACAATCGAAGCATTCGGCGCCAGTTGCCGCACGGCTTCCAGGTTGCGTACCTCGATGCCAGCGAAGACACGTCGAAACACCCAGTTGAGGAAACGGTCGCCGGCACGCGCCACGGGAAAGGAAAAATTCGCTGCGATCCCGCGCGCATAGTCCCGCGCCCGGGCATGGGCATCCGCAGGCGCAACGCCCTGCCGCGCCGCTGCTGCTTCGATTCGGACACGCACCTCGGGTGTCGCGAGCAACGTCTCGAATGCTGCGGGCGGGTAATTGACTTCCGGGATCACCGGCATGAAAAACAAGCCCCGGCGGGACGGGGCTTCCTTCAGTCAGGCAAATTTAGAATGAGTTCGAGAACTGAGCACCGAGGATCAGAATACTGGAATCGTATGAGCCAATCACTCGTCCACGCCCAGCAGCAGTTTGATTGTTGTCGATGTCTGTATCGCGGACGTACAGGTAGGCAGCACCCAAATCAAGTTTCGCGCTCTTGGCCAATTTCCATTGAGCACCGCCCGAAAGCCATAGACGGTTGTTATCTGGCAGCGACACCAGTCTCAGAGATGCGGAACGGACCGGACTCTGGTCGTAGGCGATACCGAGCTTGAGATCCAAATCATCGCTGTACCTATAGGTTCCCCCAAGAGCGACGCGCCAAGTATCTCGGAACCGGGTCTCCAATGTCTGGGCAGTTGATCCGCGAGCAACACCCGAGGCCCGTATGATCGGCACCGTATCCACACTACTCCACCCCGTCCATGACACATCGCCCAGCAGAGTCCATTTGTCGTTGAGCTTCTGCGTCAGGCTGACGATAAAAGTATCCGGCAGCTTGATATCGGCCTCGGCCTTGACGTTCGGCGATACCGCCTGGTTGGTCGATTCCAGTGTTCCTTCGAGTGTGTGCTTGATGTTCGAACGGTACGACACACCGATCCGGGTCGCAGAAGACAGATCAAAGAGCGCACCAGCATTCCAGCCCCAGCTATCGTCATCCGCACTCAGCGTGACGCGTGTTGCCTGGGTAAAGGCATTCAACACAGCAGCTTGTCGTTGATATTCCGCTTCCATCCGCTGCCAGTTGATACCAAAACCTACCGAGACTTGGTCATTGATCCGATAAGCTATAGATGGATTGATGTTGTATGTCTTGATGTCAAACTTTACGGACTGGAAACGCCCGACCCAAGTCGGGTCGTATTCAGTCATCAGCCCGAACGGCGCGCTGAAACCTATTCCCAGATACAGATCCTTGTTCATCGCCCAGGACATGTAGCCGTTGGGAATGTATGCCCAGCTTCCAGCATCGCCTGTTGTTGTACCTCCAGCGGTTCCGATACTGCCTTTATCGCTGAACTCGAAGCTCGGGCGGACAGCGGCCATCCCCACCGAGTACTCGCGTGCCTTCAACTTTGTCATCCCAGCCGGGTTGAAAAAGATCGTGCTGGCGTTATCCGCCACCGCAGCCGAACCGGCGTAAGAATTGCCGATACCGCTGGCGTTCTGTTCGAGCAATTGAAATCCGGAAGCAGCCGCAGTGCCCGAAAAGCTAAGGGCAATTAGCATCGGGATCAGGCGGGATGTGATGCGAGCTTGCATTGCATTTCCTCCTTGAATTGTTTGTTGTGATTGACGAGGACAGCCCCCGTCGGCGGGGCCATTTTCGACGTTTGCAACAAAATTGCAACAAAAAAGCGCAAGCCCGCAAAAGTCGGCGCCGGCAGGACGGCGACTTATAATCGCCGCTGCCATTTTCAACGAGTCAGCCATGCCCTCCGCCCCCGCCAAGACGCTTGAAACCTTCGACAATCCGGCCCCGCACCGCGACTATCAGATCCACATGGAAATCCCGGAATTCACCTGCCTGTGCCCGAAAACCGGCCAGCCGGATTTCGCCACCCTGACGCTCGACTACGTGCCCGACAAGCGCTGCGTCGAATTGAAGAGCCTGAAGCTCTACATCTGGAGTTTTCGTGACGAGGGGCACTTCCACGAAGACGTGACCAACCGCATCCTCGACGATCTGGCGCGTGTGACGAAACCGCGCTTCATGCGCCTCACCGCGCGCTTCTACGTGCGCGGCGGCATCTTCACCAACGTCGTCGCCGAACATCGCAAGAAGGGATGGACGCCTGCCGCACCGGTTTCACTGGCCGAGTTCCCCGCCCAGTCGAACACGCGGGGCTGAGATGAATCCGCATCTTGACCTACTGCAGTCCTACCCGTTCGAGAAGCTGCGCGATCTCTATGCCGGCAACATGCCACCGGCCGGCTTAAAAGAAATCAAGCTCCACATCGGCGAGCCGCAGCACCCGACACCGCAATTCATCAAGGACGTGCTGACGGCCAAGCTGGCGGGACTGGCCAATTACCCGACCACCAACGGCAGCGACGAGCTGCGCCAGGCCATTGCCGACTGGATCGGTCGTCGCTACGGCATCCCGGTACCCGATGCCGTCACGCAGGTATTGCCGGTCACCGGCTCGCGCGAGGCGCTGTTCGCCATCGCCCAGGCCGTCGTCGCACCGGGGCCGCGCCAACCCGTCGTCCTGTCGCCCAACCCGTTCTATCAAATCTACGAAGGCGCGGCCCTGCTGGCCGGTGCACGGCCGGTATTCCTCAACCAGACGCCCGACCACGATTTCCGCATCGACTGGTCCGCTATTCCCGAAGATATCTGGCAGGACTGCCAACTGGTCTATGTCTGCTCGCCGGGCAATCCGACAGGCAAGGTGATGCGGCTGGCTGACTGGAAGCTGCTGTTCGACCTGTCCGACCGTTACGGCTTCGTGATCGCCGCCGACGAGTGCTATTCGGAAATCTATTTCGACGAAAATCAGCCGCCGCTCGGCGGACTTGAAGCCGCGAGAATGCTGGGCCGTGACGACTACCGGAACCTGATCATGTTCTCCAGTCTGTCGAAGCGGTCCAACGTGCCCGGCCTGCGCTCGGGCTTCGTCGCCGGCGATGCGGCAGTGCTGAAGAAATTCTGGCTCTACCGCACCTACCAGGGCTGCGCCATGGCCCC
Source organism: Rhodocyclaceae bacterium (assembly GCA_013426785.1). Classification (GTDB taxonomy): domain Bacteria; phylum Pseudomonadota; class Gammaproteobacteria; order Burkholderiales; family Rhodocyclaceae; genus Sulfuricystis. The sequence continues at coordinate 32,755 of JACDZI010000028.1, forward strand.
CCCGGTGCAGGCCGCCAGCGCTGCCGCCTGGCGCGACGAAGCGCACGTGCAGGAAAACCGCCGCCTCTACGTTGAAAAATTCGCCACGGTCACGCCCATCGTCGCTGCCCATCTGGACACGACCATCCCCGATGCCAGCTTCTACCTGTGGGCCTCCGTCACGTCGACCGGACTCTCGGACACGGAGTTCGCCCGCGCACTGCACCGTCAATATAATGTAACCGTCCTGCCCGGCAGCTTCCTGGCCCGCCCCACGGCGCAAGGGAACCCCGGCGGCGATTTCATCCGCATCGCCCTCGTCGCCGGCGTGGAAGAATGTACCGAAGCCGCGCGGCGCATCGCCGCCTTCTGCCAGTCACTCCAATTGACTCTGAAATAAGGAAACCGTCATGCACGAACTGCAAACCCTCATCGACCAGGCCTGGGAAGACCGCGCCAACCTGAAACCCGGCGCTTCGCCCGCCCGCGTCGGCGAGGCCGTCGATACCATTCTCGCCGAACTGGATGCCGGTCGCCTGCGCGTCGCCGAGAAGATCGACGCTCAATGGGTCACGCACCAGTGGGTCAAGAAGGCGGTGCTGCTGTCCTTTCGCATCGAGGACAACAAATTGATGGACGGCGGCCCGATCCGCTATTTCGACAAGGTCCCGACCAAGTTCGCCCACTACGATACCCACAGCTTCCAGAAGGGCGGCTTCCGCGTGGTGCCGGGTGCCGTGGTGCGCCGCGGCTCCTACATCGGCAACAACGTGGTGCTGATGCCCAGTTTCGTGAATATCGGCGCCTACGTCGGCGACGGCACGATGGTAGACACCTGGGCCACCGTCGGTTCCTGTGCGCAGATCGGCAGGAACGTACATTTGAGCGGTGGGGTCGGCATCGGCGGCGTACTCGAACCGCTGCAGGCCAACCCGACCATCATCGGCGACAACTGCTTCATCGGCGCACGTTCCGAGGTGGTCGAGGGCGTCATCGTCGAAGACAACTGCGTCATTTCGATGGGCGTCTTCATCAGCCAAAGCACCAAGATCTTCGACCGTGCCACCGGCGAAATCACCTACGGCCGCGTACCGGAAGGCTCGGTGGTCGTCGCCGGCAGCCTGCCCTCCGCCGACGGCAAGTACAGCCTGGTCTGCGCAGTGATCGTCAAGCGAGTGGACGCCCAGACCCGTTCCAAGACCAGCATCAACGAACTGTTGCGCGATTAAGCACGCCGGGAAAGAACGGATCATGGACACGATGGACAAACTGTTTCGCCTGATGTCGGAAAAAAAGGCGACCGACCTGTTTCTGTCGGTGGGCGCGCCGATCACCATCAAGATGCAGGGCACCGCCATCCCCGTCAATCCGGCCATCCTCGATGTCGTTACCGTCCGCAACCTGCTTGCGGAGATACTGAACCCGGAACAACTGACGGAATTCGAGCAGGAGAAGGAGCTGCAAACCCGCGCCGTAGTCCAAGATATTGGCGTCTACCGCATTTCCTGTTTCTTCCAGCGTGGCACACCGGCGCTGGTCGCGCGCTACATCCCGGTGGACATCCCGAAGTTCGACAGTCTCGGCCTGCCGCCGGTGCTAAAAGACGTCATCATGGAAAAACGCGGGCTGGTGCTTATGGTCGGCGCCACCGGTTCTGGCAAGTCAACCACGCTGACCTCCATGCTCGACTACCGCAATGAATCGGTGACGGGCCATATCCTGACGCTGGAAGACCCGCTGGAGTTCCTGTTCAAGAACAAGCGTTCCATCGTCAATCAGCGCGAAGTCGGCCAGGACACCAAAGCCTTCCAGATCGCACTGAAAAATGCCCTGCGCCAGGCACCCGACGTGATTTTCATCGGCGAGATTCGCGACAAGGACACCATGGCCATGGCGATCGCCTACGCCCAGTCCGGCCACCTCTGTATCGCCACACTGCACGCCAACAACAGCTACCACGCGATGATCCGGATCATCAGCTTCTACCCGCTCGACAATCGTCCGGCCCTACTTGGCGATCTGGCGGTAACGCTGAAATGCGTGATTTCTCAGCGCCTCATCAAGAAGCCCGACGGTATCCGCACCGCCGCTGTCGAGGTGATGCTCAACTCGCGCCATATCGGCGACCTGATCGAGAAGGGTGACATGAATGGCGTCAAGGAGGCGATGGAGCGGAGCATGTCGCCAGGCTCGCAGACCTTCGAGCAATCCTTATTCAATCTGTACAAGTCAGGCACCATCGCACTGGAAGAGGCATTGTCCAATGCCGATTCCTCCAACAACCTGCGCTGGCTGATCAACAACGCCGCCGTCGAGAAGAAGGCCAAAGACAAACCGCAGGTCGCTCCATCCGCCTCGGCCGACGCCACCGCCAGCACCTCCAGCGGCGGCGCGACTTTCTCCGAGTTCACCCTGAAGATGGATTTATGACGGACACGCTAGCCTTTGCGAAAGCACTGATCGCCCGCCGCTCGATCACGACCGACGATGCCGGCTGCCTCGACCTGATCGCGGCCCGGCTGGCGCCGCTCGGCTTCGTCTGCGAACGCCTCGACAGCAGCGGCCCGACCGGCCATGTCTGCAACCTGTGGGCGCGACTCGGTAGCGCGAAGCCTGTCGTCGTCTTTGCCGGTCATACCGATGTGGTACCGCCCGGCCCGCTCGAGAAGTGGGCTTCCGATCCCTTCGTGCCGACCGAGCGCGACGGCAAACTCTTCGGCCGTGGCGCCGCCGACATGAAAACCTCGGTGGCGGCCGCCGTGATCGCCGTCGAACGCCTGCTTGCCGCCAATACCGTACTAAATGGTTCCGTCGCCTTCCTGCTCACTTCCGACGAGGAGGGCGACGCCACCGACGGCACGGTCAAGGTAGTCGAAGCCCTCAAGGCGCGTGGCGAGTCGCTCGACTGCTGCATCGTCGGCGAACCCACTTCGGTCAACTGGCAGGGCGACATGATCAAGAACGGCCGGCGCGGCTCGCTCTCCGGCACGCTGACGGTGCGTGGCGTGCAGGGCCACGTCGCCTACCCCGAAAAGGTCAGGAACCCCATCCATCTCGTCGCTCCGGTGCTGGCCGAGCTCGCTGCCACGCGCTGGGACGAAGGCAACGCATTCTTCCCGCCGACCAGTTTCCAGATCTCCAACATTCACGCCGGTACCGGCGCCACCAATGTGGTGCCCGGCACGCTGGAGGTGCTGTTCAACTTCCGCTTCTCCACCGCCAGCACGGCTGACGGACTCAAGCAGCGCGTGTATGACATCCTCGCCCGGCATGGGCTGGATTACGACCTGGCCTGGCTGCTCGGCGGCCGGCCCTTCATCACCCCGCCTGGCCGGTTGGTCGCCGCCCTGACAGAGGCCATCCGCGCCGAAGCCGGCGTCACGCCGGAACTCTCCACCAGCGGCGGCACCTCCGACGGCCGCTTCATCGCGGCCATCTGCTCCGAGGTGGTCGAGTTCGGCCCGGTGAATGCGACTATCCACAAGCTCGACGAGTTCGTCGCGCTTGCCGACATCGAACCGCTGGCATGCATCTACGCAGCCACGTTCAAAAAACTGCTCTCCTAGCCGCCTAGCGCCGTCCCGCCAGCGCCGACTTTTCATGTCCGAACTCCTCGACGATCTCCACACCATCCGCGACTGGCTGCGCTGGGGCACCAGCCGCTTCAACGAAGCGCGGCTGCATTTCGGCCACGGTTGCGACAACGCCCATGACGAAGCGGCCTGGCTCGTCCTGCACGCCCTACACCTGCCGCCTGATCGCCTCGACCCGTATCTGGATGCGCGCCTGACGCACCACGAACGCCTGGCCGTGCTCGAAATCCTCCAGCAGCGCATCGCCCGCCGCCTGCCCGCCGCCTACCTGACCCGTGAAGCCTGGCAGGCCGGCCTGCGCTTCTATGTGGATGAGCGGGTGCTGATCCCGCGCTCGTACTTCGCCGACCTGTTGGTCGATGGCTTCGCGCCCTGGGTGGACAATCCGCACGCCGTCGACAGTGCGCTCGACCTGTGCACCGGTTCTGGCTGCCTCGCCATCCTGATGGCGCACGCCTTTCCGGTGGCGAAGATCGACGCGGTCGATATTTCGGATGGCGCGCTGGAAGTCGCCAAACGCAACATCGCCGACTACGGCCTCAAGGAACGTGTGCGCCCGGTGAAAAGCGACGTGTTCGCCGGCATGGGCAGGCGCAAGTACGACCTGATCCTCAGCAACCCGCCTTATGTCACCGAGCAGGCCATGCGCGAACTGCCGCCCGAATACCGCCACGAACCGGCGCTGGCGCTCGCCGCCGGGAACGACGGCCTCGACATCGTGCGCCGCATCCTCGCCGGGGCGAAGAACCATCTCAAGCCACATGGATTGTTGGCAGTGGAAGTCGGCCATAACCGGGCCATCATGGATGCCGCCTTCCCCGACCTGCCACTCACCTGGCTCGA
>JACDZI010000142.1 GCA_013426785.1 Rhodocyclaceae bacterium
GGAAATGCCACTGCCAGCCATCCTCTGGATCATCGCTGCGCCACTCGAAATACCCGCGGCCCGCCAAGCTGTCGATGTCCGCCAGCGCCCAGCCTGCCGCCGCATGGGGTGACGCTTCCCACTCAAGACCAAACTCGGGATGCTCATTGAGAATGGCCTCACAGATAAGGTAATCGCGCCCATTTCTTTCAAGCCGGACCACATAGTCGCAACCATCGCTCCAGGGGTATTTCACGAGCATGTTGTCGTCGAAGACCAAACTTTGCTCCCCCTGACGCATCGCCTCGTAACCATGACGGGCTCTCTCCATATCCTCGGCCCGCAGAGGCAACGCCAGTGGAACGACACGATAATCATCATCAAAATACTTGCCCACCTCAGGGTGTGAGGCAAGGTACTCATTCCAATCAAAAGGCTTGATCGTCGGATCGTGAGTGGTTTGGTTTGCAGTCATTCGTTCTTTATCCCATAGGGTACATGCCCGGTAGCCACCTCATGATCGCGCGCCGATTCGCAATGGCCACGCTGATCGTCGAAGAATATATCGGCACCGAAGCTCTTCAGGAAAGCCCCCTTGTCCATGCCGCCGAGGAATAGCGCTTCGTCAATGCGGATGTTCCAGCTGCGTAGCGTACGGATCACCCGCTCGTGTGCAGGCGCGGAACGTGCCGTCACCAGCGCGGTGCGAATCGGTCCCGCCCCCTCCGGATACGCCTGCTGTATCCGGTGCAAGGCAGCGAGAAAGGGCTTGAACGGCCCGCCGGGTAGCGGCGTTTCACGCGCGGCGACCTCGCTGGCCGTAAAGGCTTCCAGCCCCTGTTGCTGAAAGATGCGCTCCGCTTCGTCGGAAAACAGCACGGCATCGCCATCGAAGGCGATGCGCAATTGCGGGCTGGCTTCCGTACCGGCCGCCGAAGGCAGAATCGTCGCGGCGGCAATGCCGGCATCCAGCGCATGGCGCACATCATCGGGGCTGGCCGACAGGAAGAGCTGTGCGCCGAAATCGCGCAGATAACGATACGGGCTGCTGCCGCGCGTGAATGCTGCCCGGCTGATCGCCAGACCATGATGGCGGATCGAATTGAACACGCGCAGGCCGGTATCGGCACTGTTGCGCGAGAGCAGGATTACCTCGACGCGCGGCGGGTCATCGGAGCAATTGAGCGCCAGCAGCTTGAGGGCCAAAGGAAACGCCACACCGGGTTCCAGTGGAACATCCTCGCGCTCAACCTGATAGCGCGTATAGGCTTCCTCACCCTCCTGCTCGAAAACCTGGTGGCTTTCGTCGAGATCGAACAGGGCGCGAGAGGAAATGGCGACGATGAGTTTATCGGCAGCGGTCATGCGGTAGTGAATTCAGAAAAGTCGGCGCTGGCGGGACGGCAACCCCATTCTCACTTCTGGAGTTTTTGGAGGCAACTCCAGTTATCAAGAAAATCACTGAGGTCGCGATTGCTGAGATTGAACGAACCAGATGCAAGCTCTTGTTCGTCATTCTTACCTAGACCCCGACCGTCTAATGCAATCGTGCAGCGGTTGCCTAAGGGAACTTTTCGTTTTATCACCCATGGGTAGAATTTGTATTGTTCTGACGTACCGTGAATAGCATCAAGGTGTTGCAGGAGTTCTCCAGGAGGGATAACGATGAACTGCGTTGGCACCCGCTCATCATAGGAGCGAATAACAAATATCCAATAGTCAGCGGTAGATTCTTTTATCTTCTTGCGCGAAAGATTAAATAATCCACCCGCAACTAAACAAAAATCAAATTCGGTGACAGCTTCGATTTTCTTAAAGCTCTTCGACCATTTGACTTGGAGAGAAACTGACTTTGTATTTTCTTTCAGTAGTGTCCCAACGTTAATCGAACAAGATCAACTGGTTGGGATCTGTCAGCAGATGTGAAGAAGGTGGAATACGAGCAAGTAGCTGATCCAGCGGGGTTCTCTCGAACATAGTGAGGCTCAGGATTTGTAGGATTTCGTAGAGCGAAGCGGAGATAGTCAGCCGCTTCTTGAGGATGGCGACGAGCACATAGACGGAGACTGCGATCCAGATTTGAGACTTGACCGCGTTCTCCGAAGTACCGAAGAAGGACTTGATACGCAGATGCTGTTTGATCCATTTGAAAAACAACTCGACCTGCCATCGGCAGCGATAAAGCTCGGCGATGGTTCGCGCCGGCAGCTCGGTGTTGTTCGTCAGGAACACCAGCGTCTTGCCTTTGTCGTCCTTGATCCGAACGCGTCGCAACGGAACGGGGTAATCCTGAGTCGAATAGAAGCCGGTCAATGTTCCGATCTGGTCGCAGATGATGCCGGTCGCTCGATCCGATTCCAGAGAGTAGCGGCGCTGGAATCGCAGGTTCGACTTGGCGCGGATGACGTAGAAGCTCCCGGCCTGATGCAGGCGATGCAGCCGCTCGAAGTCGATGTAGCCGCGATCCATGATGTAGAAGGCACCGGCTTCCGGCACCAGCATGTCGAAGACATTGACCTCGTGCCACTTGCCGTCGCTGATGTGAATGAAGCTGGGGATGTTGCCGCGCAAGTCGAGCAAGGTATGCATCCGCACCGCTGCCTTGGTCGAACGGAATGGCGCCCACGGGAATACCGACAGACACAGGTCGATGGTCGTGGCATCCAGCGCATACACGGTATTGGACAGATCCACACCAAAGGGTTCTTCGGCGTAAAGCTTGCGCGCAATGCTGATCAGGCTTTGTGCGAAGTCGGCGTAGATGCGCCAGTCGCGGACGGAGTTGGCGTTGGCCAGCGTGTTCCGCGCGACCGTACTGCGAAAACCCATGTGGTACAGCTTGGCCACCTGACTGCGCAGGCAGGCTTCGATGTCGCGCAGACTCTCCCGATAGGTCAGTTGCGCAAAGGCCATGCACAGATACTGGTTGAGACAGGTGAAGTGCTTGACCTTGTGTTCCCCATCGTAGCGGGCGACACAACGGCGAAAAGTGGTCAGCGGCAGATGCGCCATGACCTGTGCAAAGACGAGTTTGCCCGTGTTCATTGGCGACGCCCACAGTCCGGTTGGAAGAACCCGGAATGCTACGAGCGACGTTCAAATCGAGACCAGCTTCGAACACGGAATATCCTCAATCCTTCAAATTGTTATATGACCACAGCGTGAGAACGTTGGGACACTACTGATTTTCTTTGTTAGTAACGAGCAAATCTATTCCAGTATCTTTGGCCGGGATCCATACATTTAGGTCTCCGAGATTATTCTCAATAAATTCACCAACAACATATTCTCCGGCATGTATTGTAAATAAGGGACGCATGGCGATCTCTTATCTAGTAAAGGTAGGTTTGTTCGGTTTTTCGTTCGACGCCTGGTGCATCTCATCGAAATCGCATAGGGCACGATAGGAAATCGGGACCATGATTTTGTCAGCAGTGGTCACAGAGTGAATTCAATATATTTGCTACTGGTGGAGCAGCATTACATCAACTTCTCTTCGATTAGACTCCATTTTCCCCTATATTCTTTAAGGAAACACGGCGCGCTCAAAATCCAAGTGCAACATAATCGGGAGAGAATGTTGCATGGGAAG
>JACDZI010000143.1 GCA_013426785.1 Rhodocyclaceae bacterium
CTTCCCATGCAACATTCTCTCCCGATTATGTTGCACTTGGATTTTGAGCGCGCCACGTATAAAGACTGAGTAGTGCCGCTGTCACTAGTTAGAGGAAAAGCTGATAAGCGGAGCCAAGCGAAGGACTGCTTGGGGTCGAAAGGGTGAGTAGCCATTTTCGACAAGCAGTCACAACCTGCCCCACGGGCGGCATTGCCCTCTCGGCGATGGGCGAGCGGCAGCAATCCGAAGTGGACCGGCCATTCAAAACGACTCGGGACGATCATGGTATCGGCGAAACTTCATCCTCTCGTCATTAAATCCGAACGGCTCTTACCGCTGCATTGCTTCCTGTTGCGTGCTTTGCCCCGACCGGCAGTTCTTGGCCGGGAAGAGCCTGATGGGGTAGTAACCCCTAACCTGCCATTCAGATTACCCAACGACAGCTATCGGGTACTGGTTGGGAATACGTGCTGTCGGCCAGAAGCGGTTGACCTGACCGGTTTTATCGGACCATTCTGATCTAGAGAATCGTGGCTCCGGTGGTGGAACTGGATTCACAACCCCGGCGGAATTCCGCCGGGGTTGCGTACTGCAAACTTGAATGCGGTCGAACGTCATTGTAGTGATTCCGCCAGTCTTCGATCACGATCCTGGCTTCGATCCGATTGCGGAACCATTCCATGGCCAGGCACTCGTCCCGGAACTTGCCGTTGAAGCTCTCGTTGGTGCCGTTCTGCCACGGCTTTCCCGGATCGATGAAGACGGTTTCGATCTTCTGTGACACCGCCCATTTCAGCAGGGCCGTGCTGACAAATTCCGGTCCATTGTCGGATCGGATATAACGCGGTGCGCCATGCAGGCTGATGAGTCGGCCCAATACCTCAATCACGCGGGCGCTCCGAATCGCCCCAGCGACGTCAATGGCCAGGCATTCCCGTGTGTATTCATCAACCACCGTCAGGCACTTCAGTTGCTGCCGGTTGGCACAGGCATCAAACACAAAGTCGTAACACCAGACCGCATTTCGATTCACCGGCGAGAAAGGACGAGAGCGACCTTCGATCACCCGCCGCCGTCGTCGTTTTGCCGGAACTTGCAGGCCGGCCTTGGCCCACAGCGTGGCGCACCTTTCCTTGCCCAGGACGATGCCCTGCCGCGCCAGCATGACCCGAATACGGCGCGATCCGAATCGTGGGTACTGGCCCGAAAGGTTCTTCATTGCTTCAATGACCGGCGCGTTCTTGATCGGCATCTTGGCCTCGTACTTCAGGCTCGACCGACCTGCCTGCATCAGCGCACACGCCCGCCGCTGGCTCAACCCCTTTGCCATTGCAAATCGGGTTTGCTCCCGGCGAACCTGTGCGCTCACCATTTTTTTGCGGCAATCTCCTTCATCACTTCGATTTCGAGATCCCGCTCGGCTACCAGTTTCTTCAGCCGGCTGTTCTCTACTTCGAGCGCCTTGAGCCGTTTCACGTCGTTGCTGACCATCTCACCAAACCGCTTGCGCCAGGCGTAGATCGACGCCTCGCTCACCCCATGCCGTTTGGCAACATCGCCAATCGTGTCCCGATCCGCTTCCCGCAATATCCTGACTATCTGCTCTTCGCTGTACCTGCTCTTCTTCATGCCGACTCCTCGTCTGAGGAGCCATTATCTCTATATCCCCTTGGCCCGAAAATGACCGGTCAGGTCACAGTTTATTGATCTCACTACTTAGGATGTTTATCTGCCATGACCGAACGCTACCCAAAGTTCCTAGTCGACTTGAGCGGAAAATCTCCCCGCAATCTCAAGGACTCCATTCGTCGTGTACAGAATGCGTCAGCAGGCTTTATCCAAAGCTGGGAGAAGGGGGATGTCAAAGAAGCCCTTGAAACCAGTCAAGAGGCATTTGAGCACTTCGATTACATCCAAAATGAACTGCTTAGGCAACGCGATGTACATAGAGCAAATGCAGTCACTTGGCCAACATCTCTGTTTAATACAGCACTGTCCAACACAGTGGGACATTTGCATAACAATGTCACAACTACAAACCGAGCTTGGTTTCTTGGGCTCTCTCAAGGCGCAGGTGCTATGCCAGTAGGTGCAAGTCTAGTGCCACTTACTCTTGAGAAAGCACTGAATAAGCTCAAACACAGAGATACTGTAGCAGTTAACTTCTCTTTGACTGCTTCTGGCCGCCACATCCTTTTCCTGTTTACCAATGCTGGCATGGGGCAACCTGATTCGATTTCAGAGATTGATGTTCTCAATTTCTGTGCGGCATGCAAATCTGCTGCACAACTCATATGACGCTTAACCCATCATTCCACCAGACCTGCGCGAGAAGCCGCGTAGGCCGGTAAATTCAAACATTGATCGTCTGCTATTGCAGATAAGCAACTACAGCTTTGGGTCGGGTGCGGTTGTTGGTAATGGGATGGGGCCATTGGACAGCACGCGGCCATCAGGAGACAGTGGCTCTCAAAACTAGAATGAGTGCTTCAAGACTGATTGCTGACGGCGAAGTTCTCAGGCGATCAGGTGACACCCAACCCAAAGCTGCCAGTCGCATAGAATTCAACAGACATTATTCATTTGGGAAGATATGGGATGCAACTTCAACGCTGCCTATTGCTGCTCCTCTCCGTAGTTGCCTTTTCTGGGAAATGCCTTGCGGACGCAAAGCAGCTTATTCCGAGAAACATGAACGAAAAGGTAGAGATGATTTCTACCGGTTCAGGTCTATTTGGCGTTGAATTGGAGACGACACTATATATTCCGCCCGGCACTGGCCCATTCCCATTGGTTGTCATCAACCACGGGAAAGCGTTCGGGAACCCCAGATTTGATCCGCGCGCACGCTATCCGGTGATCAGTCGTGAATTTCTGACACGTGGTTACTTGGTGGCAATCCCGATGCGTTCAGGCTACTCAAAGTCAGGCGGCTCAAACATCGATTCAGGGTGCAATACCGAAAGTAACGGACGCCTGCAAGCCAAGGATATTTCTGCTGCCTTGGAAAAGTTGCTTGAGCGCCCGGAAGTCGATAAGAGTCGCGTCCTCCTAATCGGACAATCTTATGGTGGTATTGCGTCCATAGCTGCTGGTGCTACCAATCCTCCTGCGGTGAAAGGCATCATCAACTTTGCAGGTGGGATCAAGCGAACCGAAACGACCTGTGGATGGGAGCAAGCTCTCATCGATGCATTTGCCGCCTATGGCAAGGAATCGAGACTACCTACCCTATGGTTCTATGGCGACAACGATAGCTACTGGGGAGTAGAACTTCCCAAGAAGATGCATGCAGCCTACTTGACCTCCGGAGGCAGGGCGCAACTCGTATCGTATGGCATCTTCAGTGATGGCGACGCCCACAATATGATGAGCAGCGCCAGAGGAGTCAGTATCTGGCTACCCGAAACCGAAAAGTTTCTGAGTGAAATCGGTATGCCGACTAAACAGGTTTTTACGATTGAGGTAACCCCTTGTCATTGATCGCCATAAAGGAGCCACCGAAGATCGGCGTAATGGCGCCACAT
>JACDZI010000029.1 GCA_013426785.1 Rhodocyclaceae bacterium
AGTACTGAGCCCGCCATGATCTTCACCTATCCAGTTGATCTACAATGGCTTTCTCTTATGGTATCCATTAGAACCCGCTTCGCCCCAGCTCCACGACGATCGCTCACAGCTTGCACCAAATTCACGAAAAATGGCTAATGGACAATCTGGGTTTATCATACGTCCTGTCTTCGGTAAGCATGACAAAACTGATCAACCCAACAGGAGGAACCTACCATGATGAATATGACTGCTGCCATCCGCTCGCTTGCGGTCTGCGCCGCTGTAGTGCTTTCCATGCCGGCTGTCTTGGCTGCCGAAGAAACGCCCCAGAGCATTCCGGGCGGCACGATGGTGACTACCGACCAGGCCAAGGAACAATTCGACAAGGGTGTCAAGTTCATCGACACCCGTGTTGCTGCTGAGTTCGCCGAAAAGAAAATCAAGGGTGCCACAAACGTCATCTACAAGGAAAAGTTCGCCCGCGAATCCAAGGTTGATGCCGAGGATATCTTCGACCTGACCAAGCTTCCTGCGGACAAGAATACCGCAATGGTCTTCTACTGCAACGGGTCCCCCTGCTGGAAAGGCTACAAGGGCGCGGCTGCCGCCATCAAGGCCGGCTACAAGAAGGTTTTCTGGTATCGAGACGGACTACCGGGCTGGACATCGAAAGTCTACCCGACTGAATAGTTTTCTTCCGTCTATCCAAGCGCCCGGCCCATGCTGACCGGGCGTTCGTGGAGGCTGTCTTGAACAATTTGACCATTCGTCATCGCCTGCTGTCGGTCGTAGTTCTTTCGATCATTTTCCTCCTGGTGCTGGCCGGCGTAAATTTCCACACCCAACGCGAAGCCACCATAGCGTTGCAGAGTGTCAAGGAACATACTGTTTCCCCCCTCCTCGCAGCGCAACAAATCGATGCCGATATCCGCGAGGCGCGTTTCCGCATTGCCGGGGTTCTGCTCGGACAATTACCGACTGTAGGGTCGCGCAATCACCTGAAGGAGGTGCGTGCCTCCATTCCGCAGGCGTGGGGTAAGTTCAAGGCCGGCAACGCAGTAGAACTGTCCTCCGAACAGGGAAAAGAACTGGTGGGCAAGATCGAGTCCGGCATTGCTATCCTGCCCGACATTCTCGGTCGCGTCGATGCCGCCTACGAAAAAGATGACCGCAAGGCGCTCGGTGCAATTCTGGAGGATGAGTGGCCGATCATCCATGCCAAGCTTACCAAACCGCTTGGCCAGTTGATTCCGGAATTGACTAGCAGCATGGAGAAAAACTTCGCCAATACGAAGGCCCGTGGCGATCGCAGCATCACAGTCGCCATTACCGCTACTGCGGTATCCATCCTTGGCCTCCTGTTGATGGTGCTACCGATGATTACCTCGATCAACCGCGCTATCGAGAACTTCAAGGCGACACTGATCAGTGTCGCCAACGGTGACCTGACCACCCAACCCGATACAGTGCGTCGCGATGAACTCGGCGAGATGGCACGTTCGCTTGCAACGACGCTGGGCAACCTTCGCGAGATCATCGGTGCCGTAAAAACGGCTGGAGACAGCCTTACCGGAGCTGCTGACAAAATGGCTCAGGAACTCGGCATCGTGATCGAGCGCGGTCGTGAACGGGCTCAGTACATGAACCGGGCCGCCTCGTCAATTCAGCACATGAGCTCCGCCGCCGAAGAAATTGCAACCGGTTCAGCTTCGGCAGCGGTGGCTTCCGAGGAGGCACGCAACCGGGCCAGCATCGGCGACAGCCACATGGAAAACAGTATCGCCGCCACCGAGCGGGTCGAAACCGCTGTCGACAATTCAGCAGCAGTCATCCAGGAACTCTCGATAGCGACGGATCGCATCAACGAAATCACCAATACCATTCGCGAGATTGCCGATCAGACCAATCTGCTGGCACTGAATGCCGCCATCGAGGCCGCACGTGCCGGCGAGCAGGGGCGAGGTTTCGCCGTCGTGGCCGACGAGGTACGCAAACTCGCCGAACGCACCTCCACCTCCACCAGAGACATCACCACCATGATCGACTCGATCCGCAGCAAGACCAGCTCAGCGGTCGAAGCCATGGGTCGGGTACGCGATGAGGTCGCCAATGGCATGCGTTACGCCCGTGAAACCCGCGAAACTTTCGACGGCATTGTGGTTGCAGCCGAGCAGGTGACGCAACTGGCACACCAGATCGCCGATGCCACACAAGCTCAACTTGCCGCGAGCAACAGCACTACCCAGGATATGGATAGCGTTGTCAGCATGAGTACAGAAAACAGCAACAGCCTGGTACGTGTGGGTGAGATATCGAGGAACCTGACAACACTGTCCCACCAACTGCAACAAATGATTGGCCGATTCAAAATTTAGGCCATAATCACACCATCTCCGTTTCTGCCCGGTCGGGTGAAACCATGAACACACTCTCACAGCTTCCCTCCGTTGATCGCCTGCTTTCCTCACCGGCGATTGTTGCGCTGATCGAACTGCATGGTCGCGCTATGGTCACCCGTCTGGTGCGTGAAATACTCGACAACACGCGCGAAGCGGTCAAGGTGGGCGCTGCGCTGCCCGATGATGCGATGCTGATTGAAAAAGTCGGCGCTGGCGGGACGGCACTGGCGACACCCGGCCTGCGTCCGGTGTTCAACCTCACCGGCACCGTCCTGCACACCAATCTCGGTCGCGCCCAACTGCCCGAAGAAGCCATCGCAGCGCTGGTAACGGCCGCGCGCAGCCCTTGCGCCCTCGAATACCACCTGGCCACCGGCGGGCGCGGCGACCGCGACGACATCGTCAATGACCTGCTGCGCGAACTGACCGGCGCCGAAGCCGCCACGGTCGTCAACAACAATGCCGCCGCAGTCTTCCTGCTGCTCAACACGTTGGCACAGAAGAAGGAAGTCATCGTCTCGCGCGGCGAATTGATCGAGATTGGCGGCGCCTTCCGCGTGCCGGACATCATGAAGCGCGCCGGGGTGAAACTCGTCGAAGTCGGCACCACCAACCGCACCCACCTTAAGGATTTTGCCGAAGCCATCACCCCGCGCACCGCCATGCTGATGAAGGTGCATGCCAGCAATTACGCCATCGAGGGCTTCACCCATGCCGTACTGGAGGCCGAACTGGCCGCGCTGGCCCACGAGCACAATCTGTCTTTTGTCGTCGATCTCGGCTCCGGCACGCTCACCGATCTGGCCCGCTGGGGCCTGCCGCACGAACCCACGCCGCAGGAAACCCTTGGTGTCGGGGCCGCCGGAGCTGACCTTGTCACCTTTTCCGGCGACAAGCTGCTCGGCGGCCCACAGGCCGGCCTGATAGTCGGTCGCAAGGACCTGATCGCCAGGATCAAGAAGAACCCGCTCAAGCGTGCCCTGCGTGTCGGCAAGCTCACCATGGCCGCCCTCGAAGCCGTGCTGCGCCTCTATCGCGACCCCGACCGCCTGGCCGAACGCCTGACAGCACTTCAACAACTCACCCGGCCCGAAGACGACATCCACGCTGCCGCCGTCCGGCTGGCGCCGACTTTTCAGGCTGCACTCGCCAAACTGCCCGTGACGGTCGAGATTGTCGCCCTTAAATCGCAGATCGGCTCCGGCTCGCTGCCGGTCGACCGACTGCCCTCGGCCGGCTTTGCCATCCGCCCGCAAGGCAGGAAGAGCGGTGTGCTCAACCGCATCGAGGCGGCACTGCGCGCCCTGCCCTGGCCGGTCATCGGCCGCATCGAGGATGGCGCGCTGCTGCTCGACCTGCGCTGCCTGGCTGTCGGTGAGGAAGAGGAATTCCGTGCTGCGCTGGTAGCCTTTATAACAAGCTGAGGAGCAACGACCATGGCTGACAAGTCACACTGGGAAAAGGTTTACTCGACGCGCGCCATCGACGACGTGAGCTGGTACCAGACACATGCCGAGCGTTCACTGAAGCTGATCCGCGAACTAGGCATCGCCAAGGATGCCCCGATAATCGATGTCGGCGGCGGCGCCTCGGTGCTGGTCGGCGATCTGCTCGACAACGGTTACAGCAACCTGGCCGTCCTCGACCTCTCAGCGGCAGCCCTGTGCGCAGCGCGCGCACGCCTCGGCGGCCATGTGATCGTTGCCACCTTCGCCGAGGATGGCCCCACCGAATGCAGCGGCCTGCCGGTCATGCGCTACGACGCGGCACACCTGCACGGCGAGTTCGGCGCGCCCTTCGAACTACTCGGCCATGAGCGCGAAACCCACCTGACACCAGCCGGCCGCACGCAATCCTTCCTTTACTGCTTCTGCCGCCGCCAGCCGCACTGAACGCCTAATGATCGTCGGTACCGCAGGTCACATCGACCACGGCAAGACCACGCTGGTGAAGGCGCTCACCGGCGTGGATGCCGATCGCCTGCCCGAGGAAAAGGCGCGCGGCATCACGCTCGACCTCGGCTATGCCTACAGCCAACTGCCTGACGGGTCGGTGCTCGGCTTTGTCGACGTGCCCGGCCATGAAAGGCTGGTGCATACCATGCTGGCCGGCGCCACCGGCATCGACTTCGTGCTGCTGATCATCGCCGCCGACGACGGGCCGATGCCGCAGACGCGCGAGCATCTGGAACTGCTCGATCTGCTCGGCCTGTCGCTGGGCGCGGTGGCGCTGACCAAGATCGACGCGGTAACGCCGGAGCGGCTGGCCAGCGCGGAAAAGGAAATCGCCATGCTGCTGGCCGGCACCGCGCTTGCCGACAGCCCGGTATTCCCCCTGTCGGGACGAAGCAGCGATGGCGTGCCGGCGCTGCGCGCTCACCTCGAAGCGACGGCTGCGACGTTGCGGGCGCGCTCCACCGCCGGGCGCTTCCGGCTCGCCATCGACCGCTGCTTCAGCCTGTCCGGCGTCGGCACGGTCGTCACCGGCACCGCCCATGCCGGAAAAGTCGGCGCTGGCGAGACGGCAATCATCTCCCCGCCGGGGCTGAAAGCCCGCGTGCGCAGCCTGCACGTCCAGGATCGCCCTGCGCAGAGCGGCCAGGCCGGAGACCGCATTGCCATGGCCTTGGCCGGCGACTTCGAAAAACAGGACATCGCCCGCGGCATGTGGCTGGTCGATCCGGCCCTGGCCATGCCGTTGACGCGCTTTCACGGCGAACTGCGCGTACCGGCCCGGCAGAAACCCCTCACCCACCTGCAACCGGTGCATGTGCACATGGGTACCGAAGACATCGTCGGGCGTGTCGCCCTGCTCGACTGCACGGAAGTCGGCGCTGGCGGGACGGCACTGGTAGAAGTATTGCTCGAACGCGAGACGCTGGCGCTACGCGGCGACCACTTTATCCTGCGCGACGCGAGCGCCCAGCGCACCGTGGCCGGCGGCCGCGTACTCGACATTTTTCCGCCGGTGCGCCACAAGCGTAGCGCCGAACGCTTGGCCCTGCTCGCCACCATGCGCGACGACGAACCGGCCGTCACGCTGAAACTGCTCATCGCGCAATCGCCGGCGGGTGTCGATCTGATCCGCTTCGCCGCAGCCTGGAACCTCACTGACCATGCGGCCGAAGCACTGTGGGCCCGCGTGAGCCTGCGCGTGGTCCGTGCCGGCGCTGCCATGATCGGCTTCGCCGCCCCCAGCTGGACCGCGCTCGAACAGCAACTGCTCGATGCCCTGGCCCGCGAACACGAGCGGACCACGGACATGATCGGGGTCGAACGCGAACGACTGCGCCGCATGACCGCCGCCAACCTGCCGCGCGCAGCCTTCGATGCCTTGAGCGACGAACTGCGCGCGGCCGGGCGCATCGCGCAGACACGGGCCTGGCTGCATCTGCCGGAGCATCGCGCCAGCGTTTCCGGCGCTGACCGCGATCTGTTCGCGGTACTGAAACCCTTGCTGGATGCGGCCCCCTTCAACCCGCCCCGGGTGCGCGATGTCTTCAAGGCCAGTGGCACACCGGAGGATGTCGTGCGCCAGTTGTTCAAGCGGCTGTCGCGCGCCGGCGAGTTGTATCCGGTCGCCCATGACCACTACTTCACGGCTGCTGCTGTGGCCGAACTGGCTGCAATCGTCTGTCAGTTAAACGCGGAACACGGGGCTACCCAGGCAGGCATCCTGCGCGATGCAATCTATGGCGCCGGGGGCGGCGGACGCAAGGTGGCGATCCAGATTCTCGAATTCTTCGACCGCATCGGCTACACTCGCCGCGTGCGCGACGACCACTTGCTGCGCAGTGAAGGGGCCACACACGACTGGTCAGCACCATGAACAACGGAAGCGAACGTTCCCCGGTGGGACGCCCGGTCTTCAAAACCAGGAGGGGCCGCCATGCGGTCCCGGGTGGGTTCGACTCCCTCTCGCTTCCGCCAATGAACCACCTATTACCATGAATTTTCAGGATATTGTAGTCAGAATCAAGAAACATCCATTCGACGCCTTTTACTGGCTATGGCTGGTTCTGTTCCCCTTCACCTTCGATGAAACGACCATCTGGCACGGCCTGGCTTATGGCTTTTTTCTGTGGATCGGAGTCCACCAGTTTCACGGCCTGTGGAAAGACAAGTCCTAATGGACTGCCAGCCTGTTGACCTGGAGTTTGAGCATGCCTAACCTCTTCGAACCGCTGAAATTGCGCGACATCGTGTTAGTCAACCGTATCGGCATCCCGCCGATGTGCCAGTACTCGGCACAGGACGGCGTGGCCGCCGACTGGCACTTCGTCCATTACGGTAGCCGGGCGGTCGGTGGCGCAGGACTGATGATCATCGAAGCCACGGCGGTGACAGCGGCGGGCCGCATCAGTCCGGGCGACCTCGGCCTCTGGGATGATGGCCAGATCGAGCCGCTGGCGCGCATCGCGCGTTTCGCCCAGGAACAGGGTTGCGTGGCCGCCATCCAGTTGGCCCATGCGGGCCGCAAGGCCAGCGTGGGCCTTGGCTGGCAGAAGCAGGCGACGCTGAACGCCGCCGAGGGCGGCTGGCAAACCCTGGCGCCTTCTGCGATCACCTTCGGCGAGAGTTATGCCACCCCGCAGGAACTCGACGAAACCGGCATCCGAACCGTCGTGGCCCAGTTCCAGGCCGCCGCCCGCCGCGCCCTCAGTGCCGGTTTTCGTACCGTCGAAATCCATGCGGCACACGGTTACCTGTTGCACCAATTCCTTTCGCCGCTCTCCAATCACCGCACCGACGCTTACGGCGGCAGTTTCGAAAACCGCACCCGACTGGTCCGCGAGGTCGTCAGTGCGGTGCGCGGCGACTGGCCGGAACACTTGCCGCTGCTGGTGCGCATCTCCGCGACCGACTGGGTGGCGGGCGGCTGGAGCGCCTACGAAACCGTAGAACTGTGTCGCACACTCAAAGCCCTTGGCGTTGACCTGATCGACGTATCGACCGCCGGCCTGGTGCCGACAGCGAAAATTCCAGCTGGCCCCGGTTTCCAGACCGAGTTCGCCGCTCGCATCCGCCACGAGGTCGGCATCCCGACCGCCGCTGTCGGCCTGATTACTTCGCCGGCACAAGCCGATCATATCGTGCGCAGCGGTCAGGCCGACCTGGTATTGCTCGGCCGCGAAATCCTGCGTAACCCCTACTGGCCGCTCGCCGCAGCGCAGGCGCTGGGCCAAGCCACCGCCTGGCCCAACCAATATCTGCGCGCCGCGCCGGCGGGCGTCACGGGACGCTGATGGCTCAGTCGCCCTTCCGCAGCCGCATTCCCGCTGATCGCCGCTACGACCCAGAATACGACATGTGGTTCAAGGCTGACGAGGGGGCGACCACAGTCACCATCGGCGCCAGCGCCTTCGGTATCCACCTGGCCGGCAGGATCATCGGTTTCACCGCCAAGCCGCAAGGCGCCAGCATCGAGCGCAGGCGCGGCCTCGAAACGGTGGAGTATGCCAAGACTGTGCTCGCCGTGCATGCTCCGGTCGGTTTCACACTGATCGAGGCCAATGAGGCAGCCGAAGAAAACCCCCTGATAATCAACTGTGATCCTTACGAACAAGGCTGGATGGTGCGTGGGTGGCCGCTGGATTTCCCGGCCGATGTCGCCCGGCTGGTCGATGCCGTCACGTATATCCAGCACATCCGGCGCATGGAACCCGGGGCGGTATTTGAGTGAAGCAGAAACTCGCCATCCTGCTGTGGGGTGCGACCATCGACCGGCCTGAAATCTGCGCCACGCCCTTCGTGCATGCCGCCGCAGCGGCTGCATTCGATGCCGAAGTCGAAATCCATTTCGCCGGCCCGACGGTCAGGCTGTTGGTGGCGGGAGTCGCCACTTCCCTGCGGCCGTGGCCCGGCGTCGATACCAGCATCTACGACATGATGCGCCAGGCGGCCAATCTCGACGTGAAGTTCTACGCCTGCGGCATGGCGATGCACGCACTGGTCGGGCCGGACGAAACCCTGATCCCGGAATACGCCGGCACTGCTGCGGCCAGCGAGTTCGTGCAGCGCGCCCTCGACCCTGTATGGGCAACCCTGGTGTATTGAATCCCGCATAAGCTTTGCAGTTTTAATTGGTTCGTTCAGGGACGGCCAATCGATACATTCCCCTCTGCCCATTCATTCACCCGCAGAGGAAATCCCATGAAAAAGCATTTCGACTGGCGCAAGCTGGCCCTGACCGGCATTGGCGCGCTCACCTTCGTCGCCGGCGCCCACGCCGCCGACATCAGCCTGCTCAACGTCTCCTACGACCCGACGCGCGAGTTGTACCAAGACTTCAACGCCGCCTTCGCCAAGCACTGGAAGGCCAAGACCGGCGATAACGTCACCATCAAGCAGTCCCACGGCGGCGCTGGCAAACAGGCCCGGGCGGTGATCGACGGCCTCGAAGCCGACGTCGTAACGCAGGCCCTTGCCTACGACATCGATGCCATCGCCGAAAAGGCCAAGCTGTTCGGGCCGGACTGGCAGAAACGCCTGCCGCACAACAGTTCGCCCTACACCTCGACCATCGTCTTCCTGGTTCGCAAGGGCAACCCGAAGGCCATCAAGGACTGGAACGATCTGGTCAAGCCCGGTATTGGCGTCATCACGCCGAACCCGAAAACCTCCGGCGGCGCGCGCTGGAACTATCTGGCAGCCTGGGCCTATGCGCTGAAGCAGCCGGGCGGCAATGACGCGACCGCCAGGACTTCGTCGGCAAGATCTTCGCCAACGTGCCGGTACTCGATTCCGGCGCCCGCGGCTCCACCACCACCTTCGTCGAGCGTGGCATCGGCGACGTGCTGTTGGCCTGGGAAAACGAAGCCTATCTGGCGGTCAAGGAACTCGGCCCCGACAAGGTCGAGATCGTGGTGCCCTCGCTGTCGATCCTGGCCGAACCGCCGGTGACAGTGGTGGACAAGTTCGCCGACAAGCACGGCACCCGCAAGGTGGCCGAGGCCTACCTGGACTACCTGTATTCGGAGGAAGGACAGGATATCGCCGGCAAGAACTACTACCGGCCGATCGACAGGAAGGTTGCGGCGAAGTACGCCAAGACCTTCGCGGACGTCAAGCTGATCACCATCGACGAAGTCTTCGGTGGCTGGCAGAAGGCCCAGAAGACCCACTTCGAGGATGGCGGCAGCTTCGACCAGATCTACAAGCCGGCGGGACGCTGATCTTCGTCATCAGTGACCGCCCTCCTTCACCGGAGGGCCGTTTTTTGGTAGCCCCGCCGTCTTACCAGTGCCGAGTTTTCTGGGGTAGAGGAACCGCACGCCCCGATCGTTTTCAACCACAGCACCTATTCGGCGATCATCGAAACCACGCAAACGCGCCTCAGCGGCGAGTGTCTGACCAACTTGCTGATCTGGTTCGACAACGAGAGGGGATTCGCCAGCCGGATGCTCGAACTGGCGAACTACTGGGGAGCAACGCTCAAACGCAGCCGGTAGGCTTGGGCAGGCCGGCGATCTTGCAGGCCTGCACGGCGGGGCCGTTGGGGAAGAGTTCGTAGAGATAGATCGAATTGCCCTTGTCCGGGCCGAGTTTTTTGCCGATGGCCTTGATCAGCACCCGAATGGCCGGCGCTATCTGGAATTCGGCGTAGTAATCACGCAGAAACTCAATGACTTCCCAGTGCTGAGAAGTCATTTTCAGGCCATCCCGGTTGGCGACCAGATCCGCAAGATCTTCATTCCAGTCTTGATAATTGGCCAGGTAGCCCGCCTCGTCGGTTTCATAAACTTTTCCAGCAAATTCGATCGCCACTCAATCCTCCGGCCATGACGGCAAGGGCAGGCGGACAGCGCCAACCCCTTGCACGGATAGTATTTTCTATTCGTTAATTATATTCAGTAATGGCAATCGCAGAACAGGAGAACCGGCAGAACGGTTGCCGTCCTGCCAGCGCCGACTTTTCAAGACGATGACACCCTCTGTCGTTGAAAGTACAGCTTCGGAAGGAACTCAGACCGCCAAGCCGTTGGCGTCGAACAGACCTTCGAACAGGATCGAACTCAGGTAGCGCTCACCCGAATCGGGCAGGATGACAACAATGGTCTTGCCGGCGTTTGCCGGCTTCTGCGCCAGGCGAGCCGCCACCGCCACGGCGGCGCCGCAAGAAATGCCGGAGAGGATGCCCTCCTCGCGGGCCAGGCGCCGCGCATAGAGGACCGCATCCTCGTTAGTCACCTGCTCGACGTCATCGACCAGGGAAAGATCGAGCACGGCGGGAACGAAGCCGGCGCCGATGCCCTGGATCTTGTGCGGGCCGGGCTTGAGTTCCTGGCCGGCACGCTTCTGCGTCAGCACCGGGCTGGCTGCCGGTTCCACCGCCACCGACCGGATCGCCTTGCCCTTGGTGTTCTTGATGAAGCGCGAGATGCCGGTGATGGTGCCACCCGTGCCGACGCCCGAGACCAGGATGTCGATGGCGCCTGCGGTGTCATCCCAGATTTCCGGGCCAGTGGTCGCCTCGTGGATGGCTGGATTCGCCGGGTTTTTGAACTGCTGCAGCAGCACATATTTCGGATCGCTGGCGGCGATCTCCACGGCCTTGGCAATCGCCCCGCTCATGCCCTTGGGCCCCCTCCGTCAGCACCAGCTTGGCGCCGTAGGCAACGAGGAGCTTGCGCCGCTCGACACTCATGGTTTCGGGCATGGTCAACGTGAGGGGGATGCCGCGTGCCGCGGCCACGAAGGCGAGGGCGATGCCGGTGTTGCCGCTGGTCGGCTCGACGAGTTCCTTGCCGGGACCGAGCAGGCCGCGCTGCTCGGCATCCCACACCATGGCCGCGCCGATCCGGCATTTCACCGAGTAAGCGGGGTTGCGCCCCTCGATCTTGGCCAGCACCGTCGCCGGTGCGCCATCGAGGACACGATTGAGCTTGACCAGCGGCGTGCGGCCGATCGACCGGGAGTTGTCGGTAAACCAGTTGGACATGTTGTTCCTTTCAGGTGGAAGGGGTGACAGGCAACGCCCGTAGCAATACGCCAAGAATATTACGTAGGAAATCGAACTGGGCGGGCGTTTCGATGCGCTTGAACACCGGCCACACGCCCTAGCCTATCAAATGATTGATAGTCGCTCGCATATAATCTGGAGTTGTATAACGATGAACCTCCAGAAATTGCGCTATTTGAATGAGATCGCCCGGCGCGGCAACTGGCTACGCCAGCTCGATTACGCCTTCATCGAACTGTTCGCGCCGCAACTGACCCGCAAGATGGTCGAAACGACCATCAAGGGTGGCAGCGACGATCCGGGACTATGAACGACCGCTGTCCCTGGTGCGGCGACGACCCGCTCTATGTCGCTTACCACGACAGCGAATGGGGCGTGCCCTGCCACGACGAGCGCACCCTGTTCGAATTCCTCATCCTCGAAGGGGCGCAGGCCGGTCTGTCGTGGATCACCATCCTGCGCAAACGGGAAAACTACCGCCACGCCTTCGATGGATTCGATTCAAATAAGATCGCCCGCTATGGGGAACAGAATGTCACACGTCTGCTCGGCGATGCCGGCATCGTACGCAACCGGCTGAAGATCGCCGCTGCCATCGACAACGCCAAGGCAATGCTTGCACTCCATGAAAGCGGCGGCACCCTTGATGCGCTGTTCTGGCAATTTGTCGATGGCCGACCGGTCATCAACCACTGGCAAAGCATGGCGGAAGTTCCGGCGTTCACGCCGGCCGCCATCGCCTTGTCAAAAGAACTCAAACAACGCGGCTTCCGTTTCGTCGGCCCGACCATCATTTATTCGCTGATGCAGGCGATCGGGATGGTCAATGACCATCTCGTCACCTGCCCCCGGCACGCGGCACTTATTTCCCCAGGCAATCCGCGCTGAGCAGCCGCGCGGGTTCGGGACAGGTTGCAGGAATCCCCGGTGCCGTCCCGCCAGCGCCGACTTTTGCCACGGCGCAGTTCAAATCAAGCAGTTGTTGCAGCAGATCGGCCTTGGCCGAGAAGCCATAGGCGGCCAGCACCGCCTTGTCCAACGCGGCATGGGCGTCGCGCAGCGGGTTCTTGCCTGGCAGGTCAAGCGTGCGGTAGAGCGCGCGCAGGCCGCCGGTCAGGGTTTGCAAGGCTTCGGCACGGATGCGGCGAATCTCGCGGCCGGCGGCGGCGATGGCGTCGATTTGCTTTTCGCTCGGCGCTTGCGGCCAGGGGAAGGTGTTGAAGACGGATTCGGGGGTGTAGCGGAAGTCGCTTTTCAGCTTTGAGCACTTGGCGACGAACCATTGCCAATGGGCGGACGATTGCAGGATGCCAAAGCTGTAGTCGTCAGCAAAGGTGAAAACCGATAGTGCATCGCCGGGCCGGATGGACGAAGCAACAAAAGCGAAGATCGGGCGCTTGGTAACGCGCGAACAGACGAGGTAACGCGGCAGGTCGCCAATCTTGCCGATCAGTTCGGGGCGCGGCCGAAAGTGTTGCCACCATGTTTGCAGCCAGTTCTGGTCTTGTCCCGTGGGCTTACCACTCTTTATCTGCTCGGCGTTCGCCAGTGCTTGAACATGCGGCAACACTTCGCGCTGCACCCACGCGAACGGTTCGGCGAAGGCGGTGGCTTCAAGAATGGTGCGCGTCTGGAAATCAATGACAAAGCTCTCGGGGCGGCCGGTGGTCAGCAGTTCGTCGCCAACAAAGAAGGGGCGTACCACTTCGGTGTTCGCAGCATTGGCCAGTAGCCCTCTCGCCTGCTCGGGTGTGAGCATGAAACCTTTGTGGCGCGGGTATTGACCGGTGTAGCAGTAGCCATCGTTGCAAGGCAGTACGACCGCTCCGCTTACATCCACCCCATCGGCCAGCGCCGAATTGATCTTCGCCGTTGCGCGGCAATCAAGGTCAAAATCCTTGGCGCCGCGCTGGGCCACCTTGAACCACAGCCGGCGCTTTTCGGGCAGCAGCGCCGCTTCCTGCGTCCTCACCCAGTTGGCGATGGACACATGCACATTCGCCTCGCCGCTCCACGGCTGGTTTTCCACCGCCTCGACCACCGTGCCGTCGGCGCAGATGGCGTCGAGCCCGCCAATGCGCGAGGCGTTGTTGCGGATGTTCTGGGTGCCGACGAGACCGGCACGGCCTGTCACCGGGTCATCGACGGTGCAGACCGGCAAATGGTCGTGGGCGCGGCGGAACCAATACACGCAGTAATCGGCCATGCCCGGCACTTCAGGATAGAGCTTGCGCACGGCATTGACGTAGTCCGCGCCGCGCTCGGGCTTGAGCCGCTTGGCGCCGAGGAAAGGCGGATTGCCGATGATCACATCCGCCTTGGGCCACGGCGTGCGCGTGCCATCGGGGGCAATCAGCGCATCACCGATGCTGAAATTGGCGTCGAGGTTATCCAGCGGCAAAGCATTTTCGGTGAAGTGCAGTTCGTCGATGGCCAGCATGTGCGCCAGCATCATCGTCACCTTGGCCAGTTCGACGGCGAAGGGCTGGATGTCCATGCCGTAAAAGTTGCGCGCGGTGACGAAGCCGAAGGGCCGTTGCGCGGCGTTGCGGCTGGCGAATTCGCCGATGCGCTCGTAGATGCGCGCTTCGAGCCGCTTGAGTTCGCGGTAGGCGATGTACAGAAAGTTGCCGCTGCCGCAGGCGGGATCGAGCACGCGGAAGTTTTCCAGCCGGGCGAGCAGTTCTTCCAGCCGCTTCAGTGTTTTCGCGCCTTCGATCTGCTCGCGCCACGGCTCGACGATGCTTGGGCCGACGATCTTCATGATGTCGACCGGGCTGGTGAAGTGGGCGCCGTAGGCGTGGCGCTGGGCCTTGCCGAGCGAATGTTCAAAGATGGCGCCGAAAATTTCCGGGCGCACCTTGCGCCAATCTGAGCAGGCCGCATTGCGCAGCAGTTTGAGCTCGTCGGCGGTGAGCTCGATTCGCGCCGGTTCGCGGAAGAGGCCACCATTGAAGTAATCGACGCCTTTGAAGCGCCCCCCCGGCGTTTTGCCCTGTGTGTTCATCTCGACGAAGAGGCCGCCGATCAGGTCGTAGGCTTGCGCGCCGGTCTGGCAGTCATCCAGCAGACGGGTAAAAAAGTATTGTTCGAGCAGGCCGATGTCCTCGGCGAACAGGCACATCAAGCTTTGCAGGGTGAAACGCTGAGCCAGGCCACGCTCGATGCCGCGTGCAACGAGGCTATTGAACATGGCGGCAAGCAGGTCGGCAGCGGCACGCGTGATTTGTTCATGGCTATTGCCAAAAGTCGGCGCCGACGGGACGGCGGATAAGAAAGCGAGCGGCCCCCAGCGGCTAGGCAGATCGACAAGCCTGAGGGTATCGACCGGCGTATCCATCTGCGTCTCGAAGTCGTAAATCCAGAATTCGTCGAAATTGCACAACACGACATAGCGCGGCCGACCGGGGACGAGGCGCGTCCAGTAGTCGAATGCCTGACGGTAGTGTTTCGACAAATCCACGCCACGCTTCTTCATCTCGATCAGCACGACGGGCTTCCAGACCAGATCGGCGAAGGCCGTGCCACCGCCGTCCTTTTTCACGCGCGCCTCGCAGGTCGCGCCGGCCTCCTTGAAGCCGGCATGGCCGAAGGCGCGAAACAGGTGATCGAGGAAAATCGCCGCTTCGCCCTTTTCGTCGCCCTGAATGTGGGTGGCGCACCAGGCGACAAAGGGGGCGAGGTCAGGAGACACAGTAAAGCAACCCAATTTCGGCGGCAGCCTCCGCCAAGCCCTTATCCTGGGTTGCCAACGGGCAGTTGAGTCGTATCGCTAACTCAAGATAAGCCGCATCGTAAGTGGTAATCCCATGCGTATCGGCCAGTTCGGCAATTTCCACCAAGGGGACAATCCGGCCATCGGTCGCCAGCGGCAAACGGGACGCTCTGGCCAGAAGCCCCTTTACGTCCTGTACCGCAATACGCTTGCTGCGCTGCGCCGTCAGGAGCGCGCTGGCAAATTCAAGGTGCCACAGTCCCGGCACATGCAAATCCCATTGCGGCAAGGAATCAAGCAATGCCTCGCTCCAAGGATTCGCTTCGTCTTCGAGAAACCAGGGTATCGCTGCCGAGCAGTCGATGACCAAGGCTTGCCGCAAGTTCATCGACGACCCGCAGCGATTAAGTCACTCAGAGCGCTGCCCGTCTTGACACCACGATCGATGCCACGCCGGAAAGTGCGCAACTCGTTCGCCCAATCCGCCAACGCCTTGCCATCCGTCTGGGGTTCGGGAGAGACCAGACGCGCCACGGGCTTGCCGTGGCGTGTCACCAAAACTTCCTCGCCTTGGACAACACGGTCGATCAACTGCGATAACTGCGCCTTGGCTTCAAAGATTCCGACACTGAGCATGTGACACCTCCTATGCCAAGTATAACCAGAATAATTTACATTCTGTCTAGTTATTCCTTGACGAACGATAGCTGCCCAGCGGTTGCATCGACCCGGATGCGATCTTTCGGCCCGAACTTGCCTTCGAGGATGGCCTTGGCGAGAGGATTCTCGATGCGCTCCTGAATCGCGCGTTTGAGCGGCCGCGCACCGAACACCGGATCGAAACCGGCCTCGGCGATGCTGGCCAGAGCAGCGTCGGACACTTCCAAAGTCATCTCCAGTTTCGCCATGCGCTTTTCCAGATAATGCAGTTGGATCTTGGCGATGCCGGCGATGTCCTTCTCGTCGAGCGCATGAAAGACGACGATCTCATCGATGCGGTTCACGAACTCGGGCCTGAAATGCATCTTCACCTCGCCCATCACCGCCAGCTTGATGATCTGGTAATCATCACCCGACATCTGCTGGATCATCTGCGACCCGAGGTTCGATGTCATGACGATCACGGTGTTCTTGAAATCCACCGTGCGACCCTGCCCGTCGGTCATACGACCGTCGTCGAGCACCTGTAGCAGGACGTTAAATACATCCGGATGCGCCTTCTCCACCTCGTCGAACAGGATCACGGAGTACGGCTTGCGCCGCACCTGCTCGGTGAGGTAACCACCCTCCTCGTAGCCGACGTAGCCGGGCGGTGCGCCGATCAGCCGTGCCACCGAGTGCTTCTCCATGAACTCGCTCATGTCGATGCGGATCAGGTGATCCTCGGCGTCAAACAGGAATTCTGCGAGCGCCTTGCACAGCTCGGTCTTGCCCACGCCCGTCGGGCCGAGGAACAGGAAGCTGCCGTAGGGCCGGCTTTCTTCCGACAGTCCGGCACGGGAACGGCGGATGGCGTCGGCCACCAGGCGTACCGCCTCGTCCTGGCCGACCACACGCTGGTGCAGCTTCTCTTCCATCTTCAGCAGCTTCTCACGCTCGCCCTGCATCATCTTGCTGACCGGGATGCCGGTGGCGCGCGAGACGACTTCGGCAATCTCTTCTGCCCCTACCTGCGTGCGCAGCAACTTATTCGCCGTCCCGCCAGAGCCGACTTTTTCCTGAGCAGCATCAGCCGCCTTCAACTGTGCCTCCAATTGAGGCAGCTTGCCGTACTGTAGTTCGGCGAGCTTGTCGAACTGGCCTTTACGCTGCAGGTCGGCAATCTGCGTGCGCAGCTTCTCGATCTCTTCCTTGATGTGCTGGGTACCCTGTACCTGAGACTTCTCGGCCTTCCAGATTTCATCGAGGTCGGAGTATTCCTTTTGCAGTTTGGCAATTTCTTCCTCGATCAGGTCGAAGCGTCGCTTCGAGGCCTCGTCCTTTTCCTTGCGCACGGCCTCGCGCTCGATCTTCAACTGGATCAGGCGGCGGTCGAGCTTGTCCATCGACTCTGGCTTTGAGTCGATTTCCATCTTGATGCGCGCGGCCGCCTCGTCGATCAGGTCGATGGCCTTGTCCGGCAGGAAGCGGTCGGTAATGTAGCGGTGCGAGAGTTCCGCCGCCGCAACAATGGCCGGATCGGTGATATCCACGCCGTGGTGGATCTCGTACTTCTCCTGCAAACCGCGCAGGATGGCGATGGTCGCCTCGACGCTCGGCTCGTCGACCATGACCTTCTGGAAGCGGCGTTCCAGGGCGGCATCTTTCTCGATGTACTTGCGATACTCGTCGAGCGTGGTCGCGCCGATGCAGTGCATCTCGCCGCGCGCCAGCGCCGGCTTGAGCATGTTGCCGGCGTCGATGGCACCCTCGGCCTTGCCGGCGCCAACCATCGTATGAATCTCGTCGATGAAGACGATAATGCGGCCTTCGTCCTGTGCTACTTCCTTGAGCACGGCCTTGAGGCGCTCCTCGAACTCGCCGCGATACTTCGCCCCGGCGAGCAATGACGCCATGTCGAGCACCAACACACGCTTGCCCTTGAGCGTTTCCGGCACTTCATCATTGACGATGCGCTGGGCCAGCCCCTCGACGATGGCAGTCTTGCCGACGCCCGGCTCGCCGATCAGCACCGGGTTGTTCTTGGTACGACGCTGCAGGATCTGGATGGCGCGGCGGATTTCGTCGTCGCGGCCGATCACCGGGTCGAGCTTGCCCTGGCGGGCGCGCTCGGTCAGGTCGAGGCAATACTTCTTCAGCGCCTCTCGCTGGCCTTCGGCTTCCTGGTTGCCGACATTCTGGCCACCGCGCACTGCCCTGATCGCCTCCTCCAGCGACTTGCGCTGGGCGCCGGCCTCCTTGAACAGGCGACCCGTTTCGCCCCCGCTTTTACCATCTTGGCCGGTCAGCGCCAGCAGGAACATCTCGGAAGCGATGAACTGGTCACCGGCCTTCTGCGCTTCCTTTTCGGTGACATTCAGCAGGTTGGTCAGGTCGCGGCCAATCGACACCTCGCCACCGTGGCCTTCCACCTGCGGCAGGCGGTCGATCGCCTTGTCGAGGGCGGTTTTGAGCGGCGTGACATTCACGCCGGCACGGGCCAACAGCGAGGTCGTGCCGCCGTCCTCCTGATTGAGCAGTGCCAGCAGCAGATGCTGCGGGTCAATCAGCTGGTTGTCGTGACCAATGGCAATGCTCTGGGCATCGCTGATGGCCTGCTGGAACTTGGTGGTGAATTTGTCGAAGCGCATGGGAATCCCCTGAATGGCGTTAGCGACAACATGGGGATTCCGCCAGAATTTTCAACTGCCGCCGCTCAGGCAAACGTGACGTGATCCTCCGGCCGCATCATGCTGATCCAGCACTGGCTGCCGGGCAGATGCAGGAAAAGCAGGACGGCATCGCTCCAGCGAAACAGCCGGTCGTGGCGGGCGATGGCGGCGGGATCGGTCACATTATCACTTCGGGATGGCTTTGCGCGAGTGCCGTGGCAAAGGCTCCGGTGCCGGAACCGAGGTCGAGGAAGGTGTCGCGGGGTGCATGGCGCACGACATGTTCACATACCAGCGCCAGCAGGGCAGTACGGTGGGTACCGGCGGCATCCGGCGCTGCACCAACAGGTCCTTGAGCTGCTCCACGTCTGCCACCCCGTACTTGCCAAGTGCGGCCATGCAAACCTCCTGGAACTGCTGGTGCGCCAGGATGATCTAGGCCTGAAGTGGTGCGCAGCGTTCGTCTAACTGGACCATCTGCTGGATGTCTTTTTCAAGTTGTACTAGGGTAGGCAGGTTCATACTGGGGATGACGGAATGAGCAGCCAATATTATCGGTCAAGCTGGCGCATAATTCCGCAGAAGGGAGATGGCAATGACTGCAAGAACACAACATCCTGCACTCGCCGCAATTCGCGGCTCGGACGGCGGCAAGGTGGTCAGCGCCCGCGAGGCGGTACGACTGATCCGCGACGGCGACATGGTCGCTACCGGCGGCTTCGTTGGCATCGGGTTTGCCGAGAACATCGCCGTCGCACTGGAATCACGCTTCCTGGAAACCGGTTCCCCGCAGGGCATCGGCTTGGTCTATGCCGCCGGCCAGGGGGATGGAAAGGAGCGCGGCCTGAACCATCTTGGCCACGACGGTCTGGTCAGGCGCGTGATCGGCGGCCACTGGGGACTCGCCCCGCGCCTGCAGGAGTTGGCCGTCGGCAACCGCATTGAGGCCTGGAACCTGCCACAGGGCGTCATCACCCACCTGTTCCGCGACATCGCCGCCGGCAAACCGGGCACCCTGACCAGCGTCGGCCTCGGCACCTTCGTCGACCCGCGCCTCGGTGGCGGCAAGCTGAATGAGAAGACCACCGAAGACATCGTGCGCCTGATGGAGATCGACGGGGCGGAGTACCTGTTCTACAAGGCCTTCCCCATCCATGTCGGCATCATCCGCGGCACCACCGCCGATCCCGACGGCAACGTCACCATGGAAAAGGAAGCGTTGACGCTGGAAGCGCAAGCCATTGCCATGGCCGCCCACAACTCCGGCGGCATCGTCATCGTGCAGGTCGAGCGCATCGCCGCCCGCGGCACGCTCAACTCCCGCAACGTCAAGATTCCCGGCGTGCTGGTCGATTGCGTGGTGGTGGCGGAAAAACCCGAATACCACATGCAGACCTTCATCGAGCAGTACAACCCGGCGTTTTCCGGCGAGATCCGCGTGCCGCTCTCGGCCATCCCGCCCATGCCGATGAGCGAGCGCAAGATCATCGCGCGCCGCGCCGCTCTGGAACTGACCGCCAACGCGGTGGTGAACCTCGGCATCGGCATGCCCGAGGGGGTCTCGTCGATCGCTACCGAGGAGCAGATCCTCGACATGATGACGATGACAGCCGAACCCGGCGTGGTCGGCGGCATTCCAGCCGGCGGGCTAAATTTCGGTGCCGCCACCAATACCCAGGCCATCATCGACCAGCCCAGCCAGTTTGACTTCTACGACGGCGGTGGCCTCGACCTCGCCTTCCTTGGACTGGCCCAGGCCGACCGTGCCGGAAACCTCAACGTCAGCAAGTTCGGCCCCCGCCTCGCCGGTGCCGGCGGCTTCATCAACATCTCGCAAAATGCCCGCAAGGTGGTCTTCGTCGGCACCTTCACGGCCGGCGACCTCGATATCGGCATCGCCGACGGCCAGTTGCGCATCCTGCGCGAAGGCCGGTCGCGCAAGTTCGTCAATGAGGTCGAACACCGCACCTACAGCGGCACCGAAGCCTACAAACGCGGCCAGCCAGCGCTCTACATCACCGAACGCTGTGTTTTCCAGCTCGGGCCGGATGGACTCGAACTGATCGAGATCGCCCCAGGCATCGACCTGGAGCGCGACATCCTCGCCCACATGGAATTTCGTCCCTTGATCTGCGGCACCCCGGTACCCATGGATGCGCGAATTTTCGCTGATGCTCCGATGGATTTGCGCCAGGGCTTCATGCAGCGGCCCCTCGAAGACCGACTCAGCTTCGACGCGGTACAAAATCTGTTCTTCGTCGACTTCGAGGGCATGGTGGTACGCACGCATGCCGACATCGAGCGCATCCGCAAGGCCGCCGAAGCCAAGTTGATACCGCTGGGGCGTCACGTCGATGCCATCGTCAATTACGACCGTTTTTCCATCCTGCCCGAACTGGTCGACGCCTATACCGAAATGGTCAGTGGGTTGATGGACAAGCATTACCGGCATGTCACGCGCTATGCCAATAGCAGTTTCCTGCGCCTAAAGCTGGGCGAGGCGCTGGCCGGGCATCGCCAGCCACCGGAGTTCTACGCTACGGTCGAAGCAGCGCGGCGTCGGCTCGGCAATACCGCAACTTTATGATTTAGGTCAGTTTATTCGGGGGAAAGCGTGATAGATTGATAGCGCAGGCATTCATTTACAGGGAGGATGATCATGGCAACTAAAAACGAAAATTTCAGCGAACTAAACCGCAAGAATATGGAAGCTGCAATGCGTCTGGCGCAGATGTCGATCGACAACTCGCAGCGCGTGATGTCGTTGCAAAACGAACTGGCACGCGAACTGTTCAACGATGGTGTCGAAAATGCCCGCGCCCAGGCCGCTGCCAAAGACCCGCAGGAGCTGTTGCGCCTGCGTGCCGAATACGCCCAGGAAACAGCCCGCAAGATGATGGCCGTAGCTCAGCAAGTTGCCGTGATTGGCAACGAGGCACGGGTCGAGTTTTCGCGCATGCTCACCGAACAACTCGCCTCCGGCAGCCACGATATGGCCGACGCCTTCCAGGGCTTCTTCAAGACCCTGCCCGGCCAGAACGCCAACGTCCTCGAAATGATGCAGCAGGCGATGTCGACCGCTAATGGTGCTTTCGAACAGATTGCCCAGGCCAGTTCAGCTGCCTTTTCGGGCATGACCGAGATGGGGCAAAAAAGCACTGGCAGCACCAGCAAGAAAAAGTAGGCTGGTCTAGGGCTTGTCGCCGCTCGTCCAGCGCTGGGCGGCGACAGTATCCGTTTCACCGGCATCAACCCAACGCCCACCTGTGGGCGTTGTTTCTTTCTTCCAGAACGGCGCCCGGGTTTTCAGATAATCCATGATGAATTCGCAGGCGGCGAAGGCGTCGCCGCGATGCGCGGTCGCCACGCCGACGAAGACGATGCGTTCCCCCGGCAACAGCCGGCCAACCCGATGAATCACGCGCACTCCCCGCAATTCCCAACGTGCCTTGGCCTGTGCGACGATCTCGGCCAGCGCCTGCTCGGTCATGCCGGGATAGTGTTCAAGGGTCATTGCGGCAACCTCGCCGCCCCGGACCAAACCGACGAAGCTCGCCACGGCCCCCGCTTCTGCATCATCAGCCGATAAGCTGATGATTTCAGTGCCGACATCGAAGTCGGCTGACTGGACAGCGACTTCGCTCATCCGCCCGTTACCGGGGGAAAAAAAGCCACCTCATCGCCATCAGCCACCGCGACCTCCATGCCGCACATCTGCTGATTCACCGCGGCACGCAGGTTCTTTGCCGTCAGCAGCATGGCATGGCGCGCGCCCAGAAAATCGCGCAAGGCCCCCAGCGTGGCGCAAGCGGCCGGCAGTTCGATGGTTTCCGCACCGGTGCCGATGGCCTCGCGCAGGCTGGCGAAATAGAGCACTTTCAGCATGGGCCGACTATAGCAAGTCTGCGAAGGAGAGATAGCGCACCGGCTCCCCGGCATGGAAGGTGCGCTGCGCTTCGACATCGACCAGTCCGTCGGCCCAGGCACAGGAGGTCAGCACGCCGGAACTCTGGTTCGGATACAACTCGACACGGCCGTCCGGCGCGATGCGCGCGCGCAGGAAGCTGCGGCGACTCTCGGGCTTGCTCCAGTCCGAGGCGACAATCAGGCGGCGCGCCACCGGCAGCGTCGTCTTTACGCCCATGCGCTTGAGCACGTAGGGCCGCAAGAACAGCAGGAAGGTGACGAAGCACGACACCGGATTGCCCGGCAGGCCAACGAAAGCCGCCGTCCTGCCAGCGCCGACTTTTCCGACCTGACCAAACGCCAGCGGGTTGCCCGGTTTGATGGCGATCTTCCACAGCGACAGCGCACCTTCCGCCTCGACCGCCGACTTGACGTGATCCTCCTCGCCGACCGACACGCCGCCGGAGGTGACGATCAAATCATGGGATTCCGCCGCACTTCGCAAAGACCTGCGTGTTTCGGTAAAACTGTCCGATACATGGCCCGCATCGGTGACGGCACAGCCGTAGCCCTCGAACAGCGCGCGCAGGAAATGGCGGTTCGAGTTGTAGATGCCACCCGGCGGCAAGGGCTGGCCCGGCTCGGTCAGTTCGTCGCCGGTCGATAGCAGCGCGACGCGCAAGCGCCGCTTGACCGGCACCGTAGCCCGGCCGATCGATGCCGCCAGACCGATCTCCGCCGCGCCGAGCCGCGTGCCGGTCGGCAAGACGACCGCATCGGCTGCGATGTCCTCGCCCGCGCGGCGGATGTGCTGACCAAGGTGTGGCACCTGGTTGACGATGATCCTGCCGTCCTGACCATGCTCACAAAACTCCTGCATCACCACCGCATCCGCCCCTGTCGGCACCGGCGCACCGGTGAAGATGCGCACCGCCGTGCCCATTGCAAGGGCCTGGCCGACGCTGCCCGCCGGAATGCGCTGCGACACCGGCAGGGCAATACCCGGCTGCGGCACATCGCCACAACGTACCGCATAGCCATCCATGGCACTGTTGTCGAGCGGCGGCACCGTCACGGTCGACACCAGCGACTCGGCCAGGATGCGGCCGCGCGCCGCGGACAACGGGACTGGCTTGCTTGCGGCGACCGGTTCAGCGGCGGCAAGCAGATGGTCGAGCGCTTCTTCGTAGCTCAGCATGGCCTCTCCAGATAGTCGAGGATGAACTGCACGATGGCGTCGGGATCGTTGAGATCAAGCAGCGGCAGCGGGCAATCGACCGTACCATTGGTCGCCACCGCCACCACGCTGGCGTTGTCCGGCCAGATCGGCGGCTTGCCGTACGCCGGACGATGCACCTCCAGCTTCGAAATCGCCGTCTGTTTGAATCCTTCCACCAGCACCAGATCGCAAGGCGACAGGACCGCCAACTGCTCTTCGAGCGTCGGTTCTTCCTGGCCGCGCAATTCGTGCATCAGCACCCAGCGCGCATCGCAGGTGAGCAGCACCTCGCCCGCACCGGCGGCGCGATGGCGGAAGGAATCCTTGCCGGGCTGATCGACATCGAAATTGTGGTGGGTATGCTTGATCAACGATACGCGCAGCCCACGCGCGGTGAAACGCGGGATCAGTTGTTCGATCAGTGTCGTCTTGCCAGCACCGGAATACCCCGCCAAGCCAAAAACCTTCATGCTTCGATCACTCGCGCAAAGCCGCCGCCGGGCGTGCGGAAATTGGTCGTCTGCCCCTGATACAAACGGGCCGCGACGAACTGAACTTCACCGCGATAGACGTAGTTGCGAATGTCCGCCTTGAGCGCGGTTAATTCCCCATTCACTTCAACCGGCAGCGTTGACGGCAGGACGAGCGCCTGGGCCACATAATCGCCGGCGAGAATTTCCTCGAACACGCGTTTGGTCAGCTTGTCGCCACGGTAGGCCGCGCGCGAACCAAAACCCGCGACGGGTTTGAAAAAAAGTTGGCGGCGGCGCTGCCAGAACTCCTCGGCCCGCTCCGGCGTGACGATTTCGGTGCGAGGGATACCCGACAACAGAATCTGTCGCGTTGCCACATCCACGCCCCACTCCGCTAGCACGGCATCGTCGGTGAGCGCAACCAGATTGCGCTTGTCGGCATAGCGGGCATGGAGGGCCGGATTGGGTGTGATCGTCGCCGCGCCTTGCAGCCACGCCTCGTGTAGCACCGCGTCGGTCGGCTGGGCGAGGGCGAAGTCAGTGAGGCGGTTATAGACGAGGTCAATGCGGGTTTGAGTGTGCTGTGATGAGTGCCACAAGCTGCCATGGCAGAGCAGCAGTTCACCCGGATCGCAAATCACGGCCTGGATGCCGTGGGTCGCGAAAAGTTGCTGGAAGCCGAGGAATTCCGGATAGAGGTACTGGCTTTCCGGTTGTTCATCGACGATGGCGACGGTCTTCAATGGGGCCGTGCACTCGGCACGGAACATCGCCACATAGGCAGCCAGCACGTCATCGCGCCCGGCCTGCATGGCAGTGAGCAATCCGCCGCCGGCGTTGGTATTGATCTCGATGAGTTGCGGACCGGCTTCCGTCAGGTGGAAGTCGTAGCCCATGAACACTCCGGCCGCATGACCTGCCGTCCCGCCAGCACCGATTTTTTTCGCTATCGACTGTTCGACTGCGGCGATCAGTTCGCGCATGCGTGCCAGGACAACCGCCGATAGGGGAGCGCTCGTCGCCGAGAACAGGTGAGGCCGGTCGGCAAGCAGCAAGGCAGGAAGGTCAGAAAGATTCATGCAAAAAGTTTAACCTGCAAAGAAGGCCTCGACTTCGGCGATCTCGCGGGTGCGCCGCATCGGCGGCAGGCTCTGCCAGATGCGTCGGCCGTAGGACTTGCCGACTAGGCGCGGGTCGCACACCATTAGCACGCCGCGATCGGTCTCGTCGCGGATCAGTCGGCCCGCGCCCTGCTTCATGCTGATCACCGCGCGCGGCAACTGCACCTCGAAGAAGGCATTGCGACCCTCACGCTTGAGCGTATCGATGCGCGCTGCCAGCACCGGGTCGTCCGGCGGCGCGAAGGGCAACTTGTCGATGACCACCAGCGACAGCGCCTCGCCGCGCACATCCACCCCTTCCCAGAAGCTCTGGCTCGCCACCAGCACGGCATTGCCCAATTGGCGGAAGCTGTCGAGCAGTTCCGACTTCGAGCG
Source organism: Rhodocyclaceae bacterium (assembly GCA_013426785.1). Taxonomy (GTDB): domain Bacteria; phylum Pseudomonadota; class Gammaproteobacteria; order Burkholderiales; family Rhodocyclaceae; genus Sulfuricystis. The sequence goes on from JACDZI010000029.1 coordinate 25,463, forward strand.
TTGCCCCTGCAGCAGCAGCGGCATCTCCAGCCCGGCGGCGGCGATGCGCTCTTCCAGCAATTCGTGGATGCGACGCATCGCCCGCAGGGAAGTGCACAGGACGAAAGCCCGTCCGTTCGCGGCCCGGATCGCCGGCCAGGCCGCGTCGACGACCGCTTCGGCATACTCCGGGTGATTGGGATCGGGCATGTCCGGCGGACAATAGAGAATGGCATTGGCGGGGTAGTCGAAGGGACTGTCCCAGCGACCGGTCGCGGCCTCGCTCAACCCCAGCGCCTGCTGGTAATGACCGAAGTCGCTGCCCACGGCCAGCGTGGCCGAGGTGAAGATCCAGGCGCGCGGATGACCTTCGAGCTGCTTGCGGAAGATCGGTGCAACCGACAGCGGCGTCAGGTTGAGCGTAACGGCATAGCTGCCGACCTCCACCCAGCGCACCTGGGCGGTTTCTTCACCCTTCTCTGCCGTCCCGCCAGCGCCGACTTTTTGCCAGTGCCGCAATTCCAACACCAGTTCGCCGCAACGGCGCAGGCAATTGGCCAGCCCTTCCGAGCGACCCGCCTGGCTTTCGAGATGCTTGCTCAGTTCATCCAGCATCTTCTGGACATGGTCGAGCGCCTTCACTGCCTCCGCATGCTGTAGCCACTGGGTCAAGGAAAACCGACCCTCGTGGCGAAAGGCCAGCCGCAGGTCCTTAACCGCCTTTTCCAGCGTCCGCGCCGCTTCCTGCAAGGGCGGGTAATCCTTAGCCGCCGCGACCCCCTCCAGTTTGGAGTCACGTGCCAGATCAAGCAATGGGCCGGTGCCGATGGTCAGTCCGAAGAACAGGCCGGCAACATCGGGCAACTGGTGCGCCTCGTCGAAGATCACCGTGTTGCAGGCCGGCAGCAGTTCGCCCATACCGTCGTCCTTGAGCATCACGTCGGCGAAGAACAGGTGGTGATTTACGACCACGACGTCCGCCACCAGCGCTTCGCGCCTTGCAGCAAGCACGAAGCACTCCTTGACGTGGGCGCACTCCTGACCAAGGCAGTTCTCGCGCGTCGAGGTCGCCAATTGCCAGGCACCGGAATCCTCTGGAGCCGCCCCGCACTCGGCCTTGTCCCCGTTCGCGGTGGTCTTGGCAAAGCGGGCGATGGCATTGAGGTGCACCACTTCGGCGCGCGAATTGAGCTTGCCGCCGGCCAACGCCCGTTCAAGATGGTGGTGGCAGACATAGTTCGACCGTCCCTTGAGCAGGGCCACCGTCGCAGGTAGGCCGAGCGCATCGCGCACCGTCGGCAGGTCACGGTTGAAAAGTTGATCTTGCAGGGTCTTGGTGCCGGTCGAGACGATCACCTTGCCGCCCGCCAGCAGCGCCGGCACCAGATAGGCAAAGGTCTTGCCGGTGCCGGTGCCAGCCTCGGCGACCAGCAGGCGGCTCTCCTTGATCGCCGCCAGCACTTGCCGCGCCATGTCGACCTGCTGCTCGCGCAGCCGATAACCGGGGATCGACCGGGCCAGCGGGCCATCGGCGGCAAAGATGCGGTCAATATCGGGTTTGGTAGGTTTTTGCAGCATGGGGCGGCAGGTTAACACGCGGAGGCTACGGATATACTCGGAGAAATAACAACAACTCTCGCCACTATCTCGGAGGTCATCGCATGAAACTCGAAACGCTTGCTGTCCACGGCGGCTTCTCGCCTGATCCCACCACCAAGGCCGTCGCGGTACCGATCTACCAAACGACGTCCTACGCCTTTGACGATACCCAGCACGGTGCCGACCTGTTCGACCTCAAGGTCGCCGGCAACATCTACACGCGCATGATGAACCCGACCACCGCCGTGCTGGAGCAGCGGCTCGCGGCAATGGAAGGCGGCATCGGCGCACTCGGCGTAGCCTCGGGCATGGCGGCCATCACCTATGCGATCCAGACTATCGCCGAAGCCGGCGACAACATCGTCTCAGTCGGCACGCTCTACGGCGGCACCTACAACCTGTTCGCCCACACCTTGCCGCAGTACGGCATCGAGGTACGCTTCGCCGACTATCGCGATCCGGCCTCGTTCAGGCCATTGATCGACGGCAGGACCAAGGCCATCTTCTGCGAATCGGTCGGCAACCCACTCGGCAACGTGGTCGACATCGCCGCGCTGGCCGAGATCGCCCATGCCGCCGGCGTGCCGCTGATCGTGGACAACACCGTGCCGACACCCTACCTGTGCCGCCCCTTCGAGCACGGTGCCGACATCGTTGTGCATGCCCTGACCAAGTATCTGGGCGGCCATGGCACCAGCATCGGCGGTGCCATCGTCGATTCCGGCAAGTTCCCCTGGGCCGATCACAAGGAAAAGTTCAAGCGTCTCAACACCCCGGACGTTTCCTATCACGGCGTGGTCTATACCGAAGCGCTCGGCGCAGCGGCCTACATCGGCCGGGCGCGCGTCGTACCCCTGCGCAACATGGGCGCCTGCATCTCGCCCTTCAACAGCTTCCTGATCCTGCAAGGCATCGAAACCCTGCCGGTGCGCATGGACCGCATCTGCGACAACACGCTGGCGGTCGCCGAGTTCCTCAAAGGCCATCCGAAAGCCAACTGGGTGCGCTACGCCGGCCTGGCCGAGCATCCCGAAAACCACCTTACCCAAAAGTACATGGGGGGCCGCGCCTCCGGCATCCTGTCCTTCGGCGTCAAGGGGGGCATGGAAGCTGGGGCCAAGTTCCAGGACGCGCTCAAGCTGATCACTCGCCTGGTCAATATCGGCGACGCCAAGTCGCTGGCCTGCCATCCGGCCAGCACCACGCATCGTCAGCTTTCGCCGGCGGAAATGGCCAAGGCCGGGGTATCGGAAGACATGGTGCGTCTGGCCATCGGCCTGGAGCATATCGACGACATCAAGGCCGATCTGGAGCAGGCGCTGGCGGCTGTCTGAGCAATGACCGGGCGGCGGCCTAGCGCTTGCCGCCCGCCCCGCCTGCAACGCCGGTTGTGTTATCGAGCAGGCTTCTCGTGGCCGTTTGCAGGAAGGCTTCGAGATGCTGGTTCATGTCGCGCATTTCCGGTGGATTGTCGATCACCTCGACCCGCCAGGTGTCGCCGAGCTGGTAACGATAGACCTTCGGCGCGGTCGTCGGCGACTTGATCAGGATCCTGTCGTCGCTGACGATGCCGACGATCTGTTCGCCCCCGGACGGTTTGATCACACCGAAACCCTTGTCGTCCTGGGGCAATGAGAGCAGATCGCGTCCCCAGCACTGGTGGCGGACGGTGCCGCCGAGCCGGCCCATGATGGTCGGTACGACATCGATTTGCGTTCCGACCGTGTCACGCCGGCTGCCGAACTTTTCCCGGATGCCAGGCGCCAGCATCAGCAGCGGCACGTTGAAGCGGGCCAGGTTCAATTCCGTCAACTGCTCATTGCCCGAGCCGAAACCGTGGTCGCCGACGACGACGAACAGCGTGTCCTGATAAAGCGGCAGCTTGCGTACCTTGGCGAAAAACTGGCCGAGCGCCCAATCGGCGTAACGCATCGCCGTCAGGTGCTGGTCGAGCGAACCGTGGCCGGTCACCGGCTCGACCGGCAGCTTGGCCGGAATCGGATATGGCGTGTGGTTCGACAAGGTTTGCAGCAGCGCATAGAAAGGCTTCCCGGCACTGGCTTTATTTTCCAGTTCGACGACCGCGCGATCGAACATGTCCTGGTCGGAGACGCCCCAGGTCGGATCGAAGACGACCGGATTGACGAAGTCCATGCGCCCGACGAAATTCGTCACCCCTTGCGCGCCGAAGAAGCCGTACTGGTTGTCCCAGCCGAAATCGCCGTTATAGACGTACAGGTTGTCGTAGCCACGCGCCGCCAATAATTGGGGCAATCCGGAGAAATGATTGCGGCTTTCCTGCTGCTTCATCAGGTATTCGAAGGCGGGCAGGTTGGGAAAGCAGCCCATGCTGGCGAACATGCCCTGGTGGGTATGGGTGCCATTGGAGAAGAAGCGGGTGAACAGCAAACCCTCTTCCGCCAGTTGGTCGAAATAGGGAGTAATGCCCGGCTTGGCGCCCAGCGCCCCGATCGAATGGCCGGCGAGGCTTTCAAACAGGATCACCACCACGTTCCTGATCGGCAGCACGCCCTCCGGCGGCGGCGTGTAATCGCGCCGTACCGCCGCCTGTTCGGCATCGACCAGCGTGTCAGCGGGCGTCAGCAGCATCTTGCGGACGATGTCGGTAGCCTCCGCGGGTGCCAGCCTGGCCTTCCAGATATTGTCGCGATGGGGATTCATCTGGCTCATTGCCGCCCCGGCCAGGGACAAGGTGGCGTTCAGGCCCAACTGATTGGCGAACATCGATTCGGTCGTATAAGCATCGCCCCAGCGCAGCGGCCCGCCCTGGCGCAGCGTCCCCCGCCCCGCCACGACCGCCAGCGCCAGGCAGAGGAACAATACCGGCAGCCGCACCTGCCAGTTGGAGGCATTCAGCCTTCCTCCGCGCGACGGCGGAGAAGTGGTCTGCGTCCAGCGATCAATGCCGCGGAACAACCAGACCAGCACCCAGGTCCCCAGCGCCCAGGCCAGCAGGTAGCGCAGCACGGGAAACCCGAACCAGACCATGCTCAGCACGGTCTTGGGATCCTCCTTCATGTACTGGAACACCAGTCCGTTCAGGCGCTGGTTGAATTCCCGGTAGAAATCGAGTTCGACGATGCCGAGAAACAGTGTGAAGCTGGCGAAGAACACCAGCCAGGCGTGCATCCAACCCCGGAAGCGCATCAGCTTGCAGCTGAGGATGGCCAGCAAAAGCGGGAAGAGTGCAATCACGACCAGCCGCAAATCGAAGCGCAGGCCGTTGAAGAAGGCTTCGAGAAAGACTGACGCCGGCGTCGTGCCAATCAATTCGCTGTTATAGGCCAGCAGCGCCAGCCGCAGCAATGCATACAAATTTAGCAACATCAGGGCGCTCAGCAGCGTGTAGGCCAGATGCTGCGGCAAGCCGATACGCGGCTCGGCAAATCGCAAGGGCAGCGACAGGGCAGACAGGTCCATCGTTCTTTTTGCCATCGGCTCTAGTAAAGCAATACCAGAACCCAAACCACCACCACATTCACCAGCGCGATCATCACCGCCGCGCTGCCGATGTCCTTGGCACGTTTGGCCAGTTCATGGTGCTCCAGGGAAACCCGGTCGACGACCGCCTCGACCGCCGAGTTGAGCAATTCAACGATCAGGACCAGCAGTACGCTGCCGATCATCAGGGCCTTGCCCAGGCCCGTGGCAGGAGTGAACAGCGCTGCGGGTACCAGGATCGCCGCCAGCAGTGTTTCCTGGCGGAAGGCATCCTCGTGGCGATAGGCCGCCGACAGCCCGGCCAGGGAGTAGCCAAAGGCATTCAGGATGCGCCGCAGCCCGGTTTTGCCCTTGAAGGGGCTTTTGGATTCCTCACTCATTTCATGCCATGTCTGCGGCAGATCTGACAGCGGCAGCGATGGCTTCGGCCCTGGCCAGCACCAGAGCTCCGTCGCGCCCTTCGACCATCACGCGCAGCAGCGGCTCGGTCCCCGACGGACGCAGCAGCACGCGCCCGGCATCGCCCAGTGCCTGTTCGGCTGCCTGCGTCGCCGCGCGAATCGCCGCATCGCCACGCCAGTCGAAGGCTGCTGCGAACCTGACGTTGATCAGTTTCTGCGGAAACATGACGAGATCGGCGCAGGCCTCGGCCAGCGTTTCGCCCCGTTCGCTCAGCGCCGCCAGCACCTGTAGCGCAGCGACGATGCCGTCGCCGGTGGTATGGCGGTCGAGGCAGATGATATGGCCGGAATTCTCGCCGCCGAGCGTCCAGTCTTTCTCGTGCATCAGTTCAAGTACGTAACGGTCGCCAACCTTGGCGCGCGCAAAACCGATACCCAGCCGCCCCAGAGCCTGCTCGAATCCGAGGTTGCTCATCAGCGTTCCCGCCACGCCCGCGAGTCCGGGGCGGTTCCGCGCAATCACGTAGAGCAGTTCATCACCATCGAACAAGCGACCGTTGCCATCCACCATCAACAGGCGGTCGGCATCGCCATCGAGCGCAAGGCCGAGGCTGGCCTCGTGCAGCAGTACCTGCTCGCGCAGGAAATTCGGCTTGGTCGCGCCAACGCCGGCATTGATGTTGAGCCCGTCGGGCGCTGCGCCCACAGCCACCACTTCGGCGCCGAGTTCATGGAACACCTTTGGCGCGACATGGTAGGCCGCGCCGTGGGCGCAATCGACCACGATTTTCAGGCCGCGCAGATTCAGTTCGTTCGGGAAGGTACTCTTGCAGAACTCGATATAGCGGCCGGTGGCATCATCGATGCGCCTGGCCTTGCCCAGTTCAGCCGATGGCCGGCAACCGATCGGTAGCGCCAACCGGGCCTCGATTTCCTCCTCGACCGCATCGGGCAGCTTGAAGCCGCCGGCAGCGAAGAACTTGATCCCGTTATCGTCGAAGGGGTTGTGCGAGGCGGAGATCACCACGCCCGCAGCCAGCCGCAGGGCGCGCGTCAGATAGGCAACGGCCGGTGTCGGCAGCGGCCCGCACAGCATGACATCCACCCCGGCGGCGGAAAAACCCGATTCCAGCGCCGCTTCGAGCATGTAGCCGGAAATGCGCGTGTCCTTGCCGATCAGCACCGCAGGACGCTCGCCTTCCTTGGCAAGCCCCATGGCCCGCGCGTGGGCGACCAGGGTTTCGCCGGCCGCAAAGCCGAGCCGCAAGGCAAACTCGGGCGTGATGGGAAGCTGCCCGACACGGCCACGCACGCCATCGGTACCGAAATAGTGTCTGGACATCAGTTGGTTATCCCCTCCATCGCCGCCCATACCGCTAGCCCGTCGCGGGTGGCCGACACATCATGCACACGCAAAATCCGTGCACCCCTTTCCGCTGCCAGCACCGCAGCCACCACGCTGGCATGGGCGCGGGCCACACCATTCGGCTGGCCGGTCACGACCCCCAGCATCGACTTGCGCGACAATCCTGCCAGCACCGGGACGCCGCTTAAGGTCAGACGCTCAAATTCCCTCAGCAAGGCAAAGTTATGCTTGACAGTCTTGCCGAATCCGAAGCCGGGATCGATCAGTAACCGTTCCCTGGCAATACCGATCGCGGTGCAGGCCGCCACCCTGTCAGCCAGAAACTCGCTCACTTCACCCGCCACATCACCATACTGCGGACTGGTTTGCATGGTACGCGGCTCGCCCTGCATGTGCATCAGGCAAATGCCGATATCGCTGGCTGCAACCGCCTCCAGAGCACCAGGAGTCAGCAACGCGGTTATGTCGTTGATCAGTGCCGCGCCCTCGTCGATCACCGCACGCATCACCTCGGGCTTGTAAGTATCCACCGAAATCGGCAGGCCCCACTCACGGACGATGCGCAGTACCGGCAGCAGGCGGGCCAGTTCCGTCTCCAGCGGAGTCGGCGAGGCGCCGGGACGAGTCGATTCCGCCCCGAGATCCAGCAGGTCGGCACCGGCATCGCGTTGTGCCTCGGCGCAGGCAATCGCGGCGACGGCATCCTCACTCACGCCATCCCCGGAAAAGGAATCGGGCGTCAGGTTGACAATGCCCATGACCAGCGGGCAATCAAGAGAAAGGCGGAATGGACCGCAATGCAGAAGATTCATTGCGGCCGGATTCTACCTGCCAGCCCTTGCAAAAAGTCGGCGCTAGCAGGACGGCAATACGTCAGATCAAGCCGGTGCCGTAGCCGTCGGGGCCGGTCCGGAAGTGCCGCTGGGAGCCGGCTTGAAGGCAGCACTGGAAGGCTTGGGCGGACGCGGCGGCTTCCCATCCATGATGTCGTTGATCTGGTCGGCGTCGATGGTTTCCCATTCGAGCAGCGCCGCCGTCATGGCTTCCACCTTGTCGCGGTTCTCTTCCAGCAGGCGACGTGCCAGCGCGTACTGTTCGTCAATGATGCGGCGAATCTCGGCATCCACCGTCTGCAACGAAGCCTCGGACATGTTCTTGTGCGTGGTCACCGAACGGCCAAGGAAGATTTCGCCCTCCTCTTCGCCATAGACCATCGGACCAAGCACATCCGACATGCCCCACTGCGTCACCATGCGGCGTGCAATGTCGGTGGCGCGCTGGAAGTCGTTGGAAGCGCCGGTGGTCATCTGGTTCATGAACAGTTCTTCGGCGATGCGGCCGCCGAACAGCACGGTGATAGTATTGAGCAGGCGCACGCGATCCTGGCTGTAGCGATCTTCGGTCGGCAATTGCATCGTGACACCGAGCGCGCGACCGCGCGGGATGATCGTCACCTTATGCACCGGGTCGGTCTTGGGCAGCAGCTTGGCGACCACGGCATGACCGGACTCGTGATAAGCGGTGTTCTTGCGCTCTTCCTCGGGCATGACCATCGAACGCCGTTCCGCGCCCATCATGATCTTGTCCTTGGCGCGCTCGAAATCCTCCATATCGACCAGGCGCTTGTTGGCGCGTGCCGCAAATAGCGCCGCTTCGTTGACCAGGTTGGCGAGGTCAGCACCGGAAAAACCGGGACAGCCGCGCGCCAGGATGCTCGGCTCGACGTCGGGCGCCATCGGCACCTTGCGCATGTGCACCTTGAGGATCTGCTCGCGGCCGCGGATGTCGGGCAGCGGCACCACCACCTGCCGGTCGAAACGGCCGGGGCGCAGCAGCGCCGGGTCCAGCACGTCCGGACGGTTGGTGGCGGCGATGACGATCACGCCGACCGAAGCCTCGAAGCCGTCCATTTCCACCAGCAACTGGTTGAGGGTCTGCTCGCGCTCGTCGTTGCCGCCGCCGAGGCCGGCACCGCGCTGACGGCCGACCGCGTCGATTTCGTCGATGAAGATGATGCAGGGCGAGGCCTTCTTGGCCTGCTCGAACATGTCGCGCACCCGCGCGGCACCGACGCCGACGAACATCTCGACGAAGTCGGAACCGGAAATCGAGAAGAACGGCACTTTCGCCTCGCCGGCGATGGCGCGCGCCAGCAGCGTCTTGCCGGTACCGGGCGAACCCACCATCAATACACCACGGGGAATGCGCCCGCCGAGCTTCTGGAACTTGGTCGGATCGCGCAGGAAGTCGACCAGTTCGACGACTTCCTCCTTCGCTTCCTCGCAACCCGCCACGTCGGCGAAAGTCACGGTATTGTTGTTTTCATCGAGCACGCGCGCCCGGCTCTTGCCGAAGGAGAACGCGCCGCCGCGGCCACCGCCCTGCATCTGGCGCATGAAGAACACCCAGACGCCGATCAGCAATAGCATCGGGAACCAGGAAACAAAGATGTTCATCAGGAAGGACTGCTCTTCGTCGGGCTTCGCCACCACCTTGACGTTGTTCTTGAGCAGGTCGGAAACCATCCACAAGTCGGCCGGGGCGTAGGAAGTGATGCGCTTGCCATCGACGGTGGTGGCATCTAGCGTGCGGCCCTGGATCACCACCTTGACGATATGGCCCTGCTTGACCTCTTCGAGGAAAGCTGAGTAATCCATCGTGTTCTGGGCCGTCTGGCGGGTATTGAACTGGTTGAAGACCGTCATCAGCACGACGCCGATCACCAGCCAGATGGCCAGATTCTTGAAAAGATTGTTGTTCAAACGATTGCCTCACTTTCCCATACTTGGGACAACTTGCCACATACGAACGGTCGATTCTAAGCCAACCTCTTTTTCCTAGCCAACAAATATAACTCCGCGCTCCGGTCCCGCGAGGCGGCCGGCTTGCGGGTCGTCAGGGTTTCGAAGGAGACCTGCATGGCCTGACGAAGTTCCATGAAGCCGGCCCCCTGGAATACCTTGACGAGCAAATCGCCGCCATTCTTGAGGTGCTGCTGCGCAAAATCGAGCGTCAATTCGGCCAGGACCATCACCTGAACGCTGTCCGTCGCCGCGATGCCGGTCATATTGGGGGCCATGTCCGACAAAACAAGGTCGACCTGCCGTCCCGCCAGCGCCGACTTTATGCGTTCGACCACCTCATCCTCGCGAAAGTCGCCCTGGATGAAATCGACGCCGACAATCGGCTCCATCGGCAGCAGATCCAGCGCGATCAGCCGGCCACCGGGCTGGATGCGTTTCACCGCATACTGGCACCAGCTGCCGGGGGTGGCGCCGAGGTCGACGACCGTCATGCCGGGCTTCAGCAGCTTGTCCTTCTCGTCGATCTCCTTGAGCTTGAAAACCGCGCGGGCGCGCCAGCCTTCCTTCTGCGCCTGCTGCACGTAAGGATCATTGACGTGCTCCTGCATCCATTGCTTGCTCTTCTTCTTTTGCTTAGTGGTCCAGCTCATCTGTTCTAAAATCCGCAAATGATCGAATTATCCCCCATTGAGCGCCGCGCCCTGCGCGCCACCGCGCACCACCTCAACCCCACCGTCGCCATTGCCGGCAACGGCCTGACCGCGAACGTCCTCAAGGAAATTGACGTTTCGCTCAACTCCCACGAGCTGATCAAGGTCAAGCTGCACGGCATCAAGCGCGACGACCGCGCCGCCCTGCTGGCCGAAATCTGCGCCGCCGTCGAATGTGCGCCAGTGCAGCAGATCGGCAACATCCTCGTGCTGTGGCGCCCGAAACCCGAAGACGTGGAAGCCGCCAAGCCGCGCTGCCGCAAGGCCACCCCCAAGACCAAGAAGCAGGCCGCCGCCGCGCTGGAAGCCAAGGCGCGCAGGCAGTAAACCGCAGTCCCGCCAGCGCCGACTTTTTTCATAGGCGATCCAGTGGGCTGGCCCCCCCCGCCGCCCTTGTTGAGTACGTGGGTGTAGATCATGGTGGTGGACACGTCGGCGTGGCCCCCCGAGTTCGACAGTTTCGTCATAAAAGCGGTGATTTTCGAGTGGGAGGCAACGC
>JACDZI010000144.1 GCA_013426785.1 Rhodocyclaceae bacterium
ACGACAACTTGAAGTTAAGCAATTTTATGAAAATCGGATATTTAGCCGCAGCAACATTGCTTTTCCAGCCGTGTATGGCGGCAGCAGAAGGAGATAGCCAGCAAACCGCATCACAGCATTTGGAACCAATCGTGGTCAAGGGTGAACAAGTAACCCAGCGCGCAGATCTTGCTCCCGACAGCACCACCAATCTCTACCGGGTTGAGGCCACTGCCAGATTTGGCACCCAGGTCTTCACTGAGGCAGACATCAGGAACATTCATCCCCGTGATATGATTGACCTGATCGATAAGGCAACCGGTATCAACACGACGTATCAGGGACGAAGAAGCCCTTTTAGCTTTGAGGTGCGGGGGGGCGGCATCTTGACCTATATCATCGATGGTGCCATTCTGCCGCCGTCGTCAAACCGGATTCTCTATAATTTTCCGGTGGCAGCCATCGAAGAGCTGCAGATTGTCCGTGGATCGACATCCCTGGTCCTGGGGCCGTCCATCCCCGTCGGTGCCTCCAGCTCGGGATCGGGTCTGAACACGGGCTTTGTAATTATCAGAACCAAACAACCAAAAGAGTTGGGAGCGGTAATGACCGGATCCATGGCTAGGGCCACCGGTGGTCAGCCATGGGAAACCAACGAGAGCTTCTATATGGGATCACCACTGAAAGGGGATTCCCCGGTCAGTGGCTATATCGGAGGGCTGGCCGCGAAAATGGATCGCCCCAGCCTGGACACCTGGTTTGATGGCAGAAGTTCAGAAGGCGGCATGGGGAATGGCGGCTTTGCCGTGGGCAAGCTGAACGTCAATATGATGGCGTACAGATCCTCGGGCACCAATGAGATGCAACGCGGGGTGACTGCAACCGGTGCTCTCGCCCCTGACAAATGGTACTATGACCCCCTCGTGACAACTCTCTATTCGAGTGACATGGCCATGCAATGGACTTCGCATCAGACAACACTGTTCAACATTTTCAAGACCATGTACTCACAGACTGAACATAATGAGAGCTTTATCAACAAGACTTCAAGTCTGCGGGAGTACGATGAGGATACCAAGGGTTTTGGGCTGCGCCATAACGCCCGCTTCGGCGATACCCTGGTGCAGGTGGGCGGTCAGATGACCAACAGTACAGGATTTGGCCCTAATCTCAACAATCCTTACAACAAATATGACACCACGATCAGAGGCTGGTCTGCCTCTGTGGAACAGAAGTTTCTGGATGACAACCTGATCTTTGATGGCGGCTACCGTCAGGACACCAAACATATCGACAACTCAAGCATTAGTGCCGCTAAAAACAGCGCCAACAACGATGTCGATTCACCCCCCGCAGATATTTACGCCCTGGGGGGCCGCTGGAAGTTTCTCGATACTTACGCCCTCAACGGACGCTACTTCAAGGGTGATCAAGGGACGTCCGGAGACTTTGACATGCGTGCTCAAAACGGCAAACCCTTACATGGGGAAGAGCAGGATCGCGTTGAGCTTGGGGTGGAAGCAGAATTTACCCCCTTCTTCCAGCCAATGCTGACCTGGTTCTACATCGATGCTAAAAACGTTAAAACCTCCACGGATATAACCTACGTATCCAATGGTGCCACCTACTATTACTACACCGAGGCAGATGAGGAGAGAGACGGCCTGGAATTGTCCGTCAAGGGAAACATCGGTAAAAACACTCAGTACAAGTTGAGCTGGACCCATTTACTGAACAGTGACACCACCAGCAACGGCTTTACCACCGGAAACATCGGAGTCAGCAAACCGGAGAATCTCTACGCGGTCACATTAGGTCATCAATGGGCTCCCTACCGGTTCAATTTCTCCCTGAAAAGCGTTGATGAATGGATGGACTCCAGCAGCCCGCTGGGAGTGGTCCGCACAGCCGGTATTGCCGGCTACACCCGCTATGATGCCAATATCCAGCGTGAATTCAAACTCGACAACACGCTCTTGACCGCTACCCTGTTTGGATACAACCTCAGTGACGAAAACTATTCGACCCGCTATGTCACCGGGTATTATCCGGATCGGGGCAGGACAATCGGAGTGGAAATTTCTTTGGGTTTTTAGAGACCGTTATTAAATAAGCAAAGTCTTCTTCTTGCTCATTTAATTTACGGACTCTTATGCCACATCCAGGAAACAGCAGTCTTTCCCGCTGGTTCCTGGTGTGGCGTCCAGCAAGTCACATCGGCTGAGGATTATACAAGAATCCATTCAAAGCAAAAAGCAGAGTAACATCCACCCCTCTGGCTGTTACTCTGCTTTGCTGCAGCCATCTTGTTCTCCGGCACAAGATCGGCTCCCAACCAACATTCAGTCTGATTTCAACCATGGAAGCATCGAAAGTGCCCACCTACAACGAAGTAGCCCTGAAGATGAATGCCCCCATATATACCTACTATGCCAGCAGAATCCATGCCAAAACCGGAATTACATCGGGAAGCTGCCTCGATGTCGGCTGCGGGGGCGGCTACCTGGGGTTGGCCCTGGCAAAACTCACTGACCTTGAATTTCTTTTTCTCGATCAATCTCCCGATATGCTGCGCCATGCGGAGGAAAACATCGCCGCAGGCGGCCTGAAAGCAAGGGCACAGACCATCAGGGGCATGGTCCAGGCCATTCCCCTGGCAGACGCCTCGATGGATCTTGTCATCAGCAGGGGGTCGATTCCCTTCTGGGAGGAACTGCCCAGGGCCTTTGGAGAACTCCATCGTGTTCTTAAATCCGGGGGATATGCCTATATCGGCGGCGGTCTGGGTGATCCCTTAACCCGGGATGCCATCGAAGAACGAATGAAACGTGAATATCCCCATTGGCAGAATAAAAAACACAAGCCGCCCCGGCGTGACAACCAACACTATGCCGATGCCCTTGCGGCGGCCGGAATCCACCCATCTTCCGTGACCCGCAGTGATGAGGGCTTATGGATAGAGTTTCGGAAATGACAGCACCCCTTAATCAGGAGACGATCCTCCATGAAAAATAATACCAGCCGGGAGCCCGCGCTTGTTGCCGCCTTACCCGGACAGGGTTCCAGGATAATCCTTGACGAGGCGGCAGCAACCCTGCGAGATCTCTACAACGACACCCTGAAAAACCTCGTCATGGAACGTCTGGTGGTGGGTGTTTTCTTTACCGGCGTCAAGCTCTCCAACGGCCAGGCCGGAGTGGCCTACACCCCACCTGAGATCATGAAAAGCGCCGGCAATCGGATTCTCAAGGGCAGCGCCCCCACCATTCGCGGGATGCAGGCGGCGTCAATCATGGCGGGAGAGGTTCCCGGCCCCTTTGCCGAGGTTATCCGACTGGCGACCCTGAACGCCCTGTCCGTCATCTATTTTGAGAGTCCCCGGTATCGCATGGATACCAGCGGCGATCTCTCCGGCATCCCTTCGCTTTTCGAAA
>JACDZI010000030.1 GCA_013426785.1 Rhodocyclaceae bacterium
AACATTCAAGGGACAGCGGCTGGAACTCTCCGACGAAGAATGCTCCAAAGCACCCAAAATTCGGCGTTTCGATCAACAACGACAAGTGGCCTTACTATAATCCGGTCGCGACTGCACCAGACGTCCGCTGTGGCCGATGCCCGCCGTCCCGCCAGCGCCGACTTTTCACGCTGCCAGCGTCCGCCACACCGTCTTGCCCTTGCTTTCCTTGTCGATCTCGGCCAGCACCCGCTCGTGCGCGATGAAATCATCGTCGGAAGGCGCAATGACAAGGATCGGCGGCCGATCTACTGCCGACAGGCTGCGCACTTCGGCGCTGCCCATTTCCAAGTCCATCATCAGGCTTTCCTGGCCGCGTGTCATGGCCAGGTAGACCTCAGCCAGCAGTTCGGCGTCGAGCAATGCGCCATGCAACTGTCGGCTGGAATTGTCGATGCCGAATTCAACGCACAGCGCGTCGAGGCCGTTCTTCTTGCCCGGCCGCAGGTCGCGCGCCATGCGCAGGGTATCGGTGATGCCGTCGCAGCAAGTCTTCAGCGCCTCACGCCCGCACAAGCCCAGTTCGTTGTCGAGAAAGCCGACATCGAAAGGTGCGTTGTGGATCAGCAGTTCGGCAGCCCCGACGAACTCGACCAGCTCATCGACAACCTCGGGAAAAGCCGGCTTGTCGGCGAGGAATTCGTCGGTCAGGCCATGGATCGCCTGGGCGCCGGCACCAATGGCACGGCCGGGATTCAGATAGCGATGGAAATGCCGGCCGGTCAGCTTGCGATCGATCATTTCGACGCAGCCGATCTCGATGACGCGGTCGCCCTGCCGCCATTCCAGCCCGGTGGTTTCGGTATCCAGCACGACTTGTCGCAATGTAGCCATTCAATTTCTCCGGTGCTTTTCGATGGCGGCGGTCGCCAAACCGTCCACGCGCTCGTTCTCCACATGCCCGGCGTGGCCGCGCACCCACAGCCACTCGATCTCGTGGCCGGCGACCAGGCTATCGAGCAGTTGCCACAGATCGGCATTCTTCACCGGTTGCTTGTCGGCGGTTTTCCAGCCGCGCCGCTTCCAGCCATGAATCCATTCGCTGATGCCCTTCTGCACATATTGCGAATCGGTATGCACCCGCGCCTTCACCGGCCGCTTGAGCACGCGCAGGGCTTCGATCACCGCCATCAGTTCCATGCGGTTATTGGTCGTGGCAGGCACGTAGCCCGACAACTCCTTTTCGGCATCACCGATGCGCAGCAAGGCCCCCCAGCCGCCAGGGCCGGGATTCCCGCTACAGGCACCATCGGTGTAGATATCGACAATATCAGTCATTGTGCCTCCGGGCGGTCATCCTTCTTGTGGGTCAGCGGCTTATGCGGCATCAGCGCCAGCGAGCGGGCACGGATGATCCGGTCGCGCCATTTCGGCATCACCATCCGCATGCCCGGCTGCCGCTTGATGGCTTGCAGGAAATAGACCGCCCCCGTCACCGGCCACACGCGCCGGCCGATGGAATCCATGAAGTGGCAGCGACTCAGCCATTTTTCCTTGCAGACCGGCGGCACATAGCAGCCGAAGGTGCCAGCGCGCGTCTCGAAGCCCAGCAGGGCAAACCAGTCGCGCAGGCGCGGCACGCTCAGGTAGCGGCCCTGCCAGGGCGCATCGCCGCGCTTGCCGGCGAGCAGGCGGCGCATGCCCCAAAGGCTGTAGGGATTAAAGCCGACGACGACGACGCTGCCCTCGGGCACCAGCACCCGATCGACCTCGCGCAGGATCTGGTGCGGGTTCGCGTCGAATTCGAGGATGTGCGGCAGTATTACGAGGTCGATGCTGTTGGTCGCAAAGGGCAGATGGTGCGGATCGGTGCACACCCCGACGTTTGCCTGGGCACCGCAATACAGATGGAAGGGCATGCGATTGGTGCGCAGGTAATCGATCCGGGGCAGGCCGATCTGCACGGCATTGAAGCCGAAGATGTCGGCCAGCACGAGATCGAGCCGTTCCTGCTCCCACGCCAGGACATATTGTCCCTGGGGTGTTTCAAGCCAGTCGGCAAACGTCTCGATCATGATTACAATCGGTCGCCATGCAGATCGATCCCATCCCCGCCTTCGAAGACAACTATATCTGGGCCATTCGTAAGGCTGGCAAAGTAGCCGTTGTCGATCCGGGCGAGACCGCGCCGGTGTTGCGTTTTCTCGAACAAAGCGGCGACACGCTCTGCGCGATTCTCGTCACTCACCGCCACGGCGACCATATCGGTGGCATCGCCGAACTGACGCGTCGCCATCCGGTGCCCGTCTACGGCCCGGCGCGCGAGGTGGCCGAGGTCGTGACGCACCCGCTGACCGACGGCGACCGCGTGACGGTGCTGGACGCCGGGTTCGAGGTACTGGAGTTGCCGGGGCATACGCTGGACCATATCGCATTCTATCGTCCGGGCACGTTGTTCTGCGGCGACACGCTGTTCGGCGCCGGCTGCGGCCGCGTCTTCGAAGGCACGTTGGCGCAGATGCACGCCTCGCTGGCCCGGCTGGCCGCCCTGCCGCCCGACACCCAGATTTATTGCGCCCACGAATACACGCAAGCCTGCCTGCGCTTCGCGAAAACCGTGGAACCGGCCAATGCCACCATCGACGCCCGCATCAAGGCGGTAGCAATACAGCGCGCAGGCGGCCAGCCCAGCGTCCCGGCCACGCTGGCCGAGGAACTGGCGACCAATCCCTTCCTGCGCTGGCAGGCGCCCGGCGTCATCGCCACCGCCACCGCGCGCCTGGGCCATGCGCCGGCCAACGACGCCGAAACCTTCGCCGCCATCCGCATCTATCGGGACAGCCTGTAACCATAAAACGAGGAGACATCATGAAAAAAACTCTGCTGGCCTGCCTGCTGGCCACTGCCCTTTCAGCACCCGTAACCCATGCCGCTGATGCGGTGAAAGTCGGGTTCCTGTCTACCCTGTCCGGCCCGGCCGCCGGTCTCGGCGTCGATATCCGTGATGGTTTCCAGCTCGCCATGAAGCACTTGAACGGCAAGCTTGGCGGCCTGCCGGCCGAAGTCATCATCGCCGATGACAAGCAGGATCCGAACACCGCCAAGCAGACCACCGAACGCTTCCTCAAGAAGGACAAGGTCGATTTCATGACCGGCATCGTCTTCTCGAACATCCTGCTCACCGTCGGCAAACCGGTGTTCGACAACCAGACCTTCTACATCTCGGCCAACGCCGGTCCGTCGCAATTGGCCGGTGCCGATTGCAACCCCTACTTCTTCAACATCGCCTGGCAGAACGACAACGTGGCCGAGGCCATGGGCAAGTGGGCCACCGACCAGGGCTTCAAGACCGTGATCGGCGTCGCCCCCAACTATCCGGGCGGCAAGGACTCGATCAACGGCTTCAAGCGCTACTACAAAGGCAAGATCGGCGACGAGATGTACACCAAGCTCGGCCAGCTCGACTACGCCGCCGAACTGGCGCAGATCCGCGCCGCCAAGCCGGATGCGGTTTATTTCTTCCTGCCGGGCGGCATGGGCATCAACTTCATCAAGCAGTTCGTCGCCGCCGGCCTGTCGAAGGACATCCGCCTGATCACCTCCGGCTTCGCCGCCGACGAGGACATCATCCCTGCCGTGGGCGAGCCGATGCTCGGCACCTTCAACTCCTCGCACTGGGCGCATGACATGGACAACGCGGCCAACAATAAATTTGTCGCCGACTTCGAGAAGGAATACAAACGCATCCCCTCGCTCTATGCCTCACAGGGTTACGACGCCGCCATGCTGATGGATGCGGCGGTGCGCGATACCAAGGGCAAGCTGGATGACAAGGCCGCCGTGCGCAAGGCGCTGGAAGCCGCGAAGTTTTCGTCGGTGCGCGGCAAGTTCAAGTTCAACAGCAACCACTACCCCGTGCAGGACTACTACCTGCGCCTCGTGCATAAGGATGCCAAGGGCCGCGTCACCAACAAGCTGATGAGCACCATCTTCACCGACCACGCTGATGCGTATGTCGGCGAATGCAAGATGCCGAAATAAAAAGTCGGCACTGGCGGGACGGCGCAAGCCGCGCCCGCCGTGTTGATGGGGGCGGCGTCAGGAATCGAGCAGTTCGCGCGCGTGCCGGCGCGTAGTGTCGGTGAGGGTAACGCCACCCAGCATGCGGGCGATTTCCTCAATGCGGCCTTCAGCATCCAGTAGCGTGACACGACTGAGGGTCGCATCCCCCACCCTCTCCTTGCCGATCGACCACTGCCAATCGGCTTGGGCCGCGACCTGCGGCAGGTGCGTGACGCACAGCACCTGCCGGTCGGCCCCCAGTTGTTTGAGCATCTGGCCGACGATTTCGGCGACACGGCCGCCGATGCCGACATCCACCTCGTCGAAGATCAGCGTGCCGGCAGCATGGGCGCGACTGGCAATGACCTGCAAGGCCAGCCCGATGCGTGACAGTTCGCCGCCCGAGGCCACCTTGGCCAGCGGCCGCAAGGGCTGGCCGGCATTGGCGGACACCTGGAACTCCACGCTCTCCAGACCATACGACGCGCCCTCGTCGAGCGGCAGTAACGCGACCTCGAAGCAGCCGCCGTCCATGGCGAGCTCCTGCATCGCGGTCGTTATGGCAGTGCTCAGGCTTTGCGCCGCCCGCGTGCGTTCGGCCGAAAGACGCCGCGCCGCATCGCGATAGGCGGCCTGCGCCTGCTGTTCGCGCGCCGCCAGCGCGACCGGATCAGCCGCCAGCGTCAGTTCGGCCAGGCGCATTTCCAGTCCGGCCAGAACTTCCGGCAGGGCTTCCGGCGCAACGCGATGCTTGCGCGCCAGCTGCGTCACGGCATCGATGTGCGCATCGAGTTCGGCCAAGCGGGCCGGATCGAGGTCGAGCCGGTCGCGATACCGCCGTAACGCCAGCGCCGACTCTTCGAGCTGGATCAACGCACTTTCAAACAACTGGGTCGCCTCGCCCAGCGCCGGATCATGGGCGGTCAGTTCACCGAGGCGGCGGCTCGCGTGTTGCAGTTGCGGCAGGGCGGCGACCTCGCCCTCTTCCAGCACGGCCAGCGCGGCGGCGCTGGCGTCGAGCAGGCTGGCGGCATGACCCAACCGGCACTGTTCCTGCTCGGTGTCGCGCCAGGCTTGCGAATCGAAGGCCAGCGCCTTGAGCTCCTTGACCTGCCACTCGATCAGTTCGCGTTCATGGGCGGTAGCCGCCACCTCTTTCTCGGCAACCAGACGCGCCGCGCGCAGCTTGCGCCAGTGGCCATGCAGCCCGGCCACCTCGCGTAACAAAGCTTGCGCTCCGGCCTGGGCATCGAGCAAGGAGCGCTGCGCATCGGCGCGCAGCAGCGACAGGTGGGCATGCTGGCCGTGGATGTCGCAGAGGAAATCGGCGGTTTCGCGCAACTGGGACAGGGTGGCCGGCGTACCGTTCAGCCAGGCGCGCGAACGGCCGGCGCTATCGACCACTCGGCGCAGCAGGCAACCATCCGTGTCGAATTCATTGGCAGCCAGCCAGTCGGCCAGCGGCGAACCGGGCGGCACGTCGAATTCGGCGGTGACTTCGGTTTTCTCCGTACCGGTCCTCACCACGTCCGCTTCGGCGCGCTCGCCCAGTGCCAGCGACAGCGCATCGACAAGGATGGACTTGCCGGCGCCGGTTTCTCCGGTGAGCACCCCGAAGCCCGACGAAAAATCGAGTTCGAGGCGGTCGACGATGACGAAGTCGCGGATGGAAAGATGCAGCAGCATGGTGTCAGCGACGGGGGATGGCGCTCCAGTGGAGCTTCTCGCGCAGCATGGCGAAATAGCTGTAGCCGGGCGGATGCAGCAGGGTGACGACATGGGCGGATCGGCAGACGCGGATGGTATCGCCGGCTAGTGCGTCGAAATGGCTCTGGCCGTCGAAATGGACGTGGGCATCGTGCGGGGTGATCAGCACCAGTTCGACGCAACTGTCGTCGGAAATGGTGATCGGCCGGTGGGTCAATGCGTGCGGGCAGAGTGGCACCAGCGCAATGCCGGGCACGGCCGGGTGCAGGATCGGACCGTTGGCGGACAGCGCGTACGCAGTCGAACCGGTCGGCGTGGCGACGATCATGCCGTCGGCGCGCAACACGTAGAGGAACTCGCCATTGACACGCACCTCCATTTCGATCAGGCGGCCCAGATCGCCCTTGTTCACCACCACATCGTTGAGGGCGACCGTCTGGAAGACGCGTTCGCCCTGGCGCCACACCTCGGCATCGAACAGCATGCGGGAGTCCGGGATGAACTCTCCCGCCAACAGGCGATCGATGGCGCCCAACATGTCGGTACGGGCAATATCGGTCATGAAACCGAGCCGGCCCTGGTTGATGCCGACCAGCGGCACGTCGTGGGCGGCAAGGCGGCGCGCCGCACTCAGCAGGGTGCCGTCGCCGCCGAGGACGATCGCCACGTCGGCTTTCACCAGCGTTTCATGGTTCGCCGCCAACTCGGGCTCGCCGATCGCCGCAGCATTGCCGGCCTTCACCCAGACGGTAAGCTGGTCGCCATAATGGCTGCGCAGGTGCTGCAACAGGGCGCGCAGTGCCTCGGCGACTGCAGGACTGTCATGCTTGCCGATCAGGGCAACGGTGCGGAATTTCATGCGGACTTCCTATTCGTCGTGAGCGGCAGGAGGATCTCGAATACCGCCGGCAACAGGCAGTTCTGCAAGCTGCGCTGGGAAAGGAGGAAGCGCCCGTCGCAGACGAAACCCAGTTCCTGCCAGTCGATCTGGTCGTTGAGCATGTCGGTGGCGAGGTTCAGGTCCATGGCCGGCCGGGTGGGAAACAGGGCGAGGATCGAGCCATCATAGTTGGGGCAGTCGTGGCGGAAGAAGGGGCGCGCGCGGCGTGTCTTGGCATTCACGTAGATGCGTGGCGCCGGGGAGACATGATGCAGGCGTCCCCATTGCCACCAGTTCGATTCATCGAAGCTGCGCACGCGCCGCGCCAGCAGGCGCTCGCGGTGGGCCTCCAGGTGCGGATGAGGACCGCCGAAGAACATACGGCGCGTCTGGCCGCTGTCGATGGTGGTGGAACAGACGAACTCGGCATTGCCCTCGGGATGTTCGTACACATCGTCGGCCCCGGAGACCGCGCCCACCTTGACGTCGAACAGTTCGGACAGCGGCAGGCGGTAGTCGCTGCGCAGGAACATCAGTTGCCCGTCGACCAGCGCGAACCGGCGTCCGTCGTTGAGCCGGCGCGTATGGCGGCCGCGCTCGAAACGGAAGATGACGCAGTTCGGGTTGTGCGAACCGAAGATGCGCGCATCGCCCGTCTCGATGAAGTCGGTGATGTCGCCCTCCTCGTAGAGGAAGGTATTGAGCTTGCGTGCAGCCGTCAGCTTGGCGAATTCGCGCGGCACGATGAAGATCAACTCGCCGCCGCGCCGCAGGTGGCGGACCGCCTTCTCGATGAAGAACAGGTAGAGGTTGCTGCGCCCGTCGAACATCATGCTGTCGAGCAGGGCCAGTGTTTCCGGCCGAATGTCCTGGTAGCGCACGTAGGGCGGATTGCCGATGATCGTCTCGAACTTTTCGTCGGGGGGCAGGCTGAAGAAATCCATCACCCGCGCGCCCGGCGGCGCGACCGTGGCATCGATCTCGACCGCCTCGCAGCCGGTGACACGCCGGCAGAAGGCGCCGTCGCCCGCCGCCGGATCGAGGCTGCGGCCACGCCGTTGGCGCAGGGCAAGCATCTGCTCCACCACCGCATCCGGCGTAAATACCTGGCCCAGGGCGTGCACGTTGAGTTTCTTGGACATCGGGAAAGTCGGCTCCGGCGGGACGGCAACAGGCGAATGGTGAATTTAACCACGAAGGCCGACGCATTCCCGCCTGCCGGTTCGTTACAATCGGACCATCATGCTTGACCCGCGCGCCCAGACCCTGCTCAAGACCCTGATCGAACGTTACATCGTCGAAGGCCAGCCGGTCGGTTCGCGCACGCTGTCCAAGTATTCAGGCCTCGAATTGTCGCCGGCCACCATCCGCAACGTCATGGCCGACCTGGAGGAAATGGGCTTCATCACCAGCCCGCACACCTCCGCCGGCCGCATCCCGACACCGCGCGGCTACCGGCTGTTCGTCGATACCCTGCTCACCGTGCGACCGCTCGATCCGCAGCACATTTCCGAGCTCAGGGGCGGCATCCATCCCGATGTGCCGCAGCGCGTCCTCTCTGCGGCGTCGCAGCTGATCTCCGAACTGACGCACTTCGCCGGCGTCGTCATCTCGCCGCGCCGCCTGGCACCCCGCATCCGCCAGATCGAGTTCCTCAGCCTCACCGAGACGCGCATCCTGCTGATCATCGTCACCGCCGAGGGCGAAGTGCAGAACCGCATCCTGCTCACCCAACGCCCCTACACATCCACTGAATTGATTGAAGCGGCCAACTACCTGACGTACAACTTCGCCGGCCTCGATTTCATGCAAATCAGGCGCCGATTGCAGGAGGAGCTCAAGCAGTTGCGCAGCGACATGACCGAACTGATGAGCGCCGCCGTCGATGCCGGGGCGGAGGCCACGGCCAACGATGCCAGCCAGTATGTGATCTCCGGGGAAAAGAACCTGCTGGGTGTGGAAGACCTGTCCACCAACATGGGCCGGCTGCGCCAGTTGTTCGACCTGTTCGAGCAGCGCACCGGCCTGATGCAATTGCTCGATCTTTCCAGCCATGCTGAAGGGGTGCATGTTTTCATCGGCGGCGAGTCCGGCATCGCCCCCCTCGACGAATGCAGCGTGGTCGCCGCCCCCTACGAGGTCGATGGCCAGGTGGTCGGCACCATCGGCGTGATCGGCCCCACCCGCATGGCCTACGAGCGGGTCATCCCCATCGTCGACATCAGCGCCCGCCTGCTCTCTTCCGCCCTCAGTCCCGGCTAAAGTCATTCATGGCCCATCCGACCCATTACCTGCCCGAACCGCCCCACGTCCACGACAAGCAGCGCCGCACCGCCATCCTGCTGGTCAACCTCGGCACGCCCGACGCCCCCACCAAAGAAGCGCTGCGCCGCTACCTCAAACAGTTCCTGTGGGACCCGCGCGTGGTGGAAATACCCCGCCCGCTCTGGTGGATGGTCCTCAACATCATCATCCTCAACGTCCGGCCGGCGACCACCGCCGCCAAGTACAAGTCGATCTGGATGCCCGAGGGCTCGCCGCTGCGTGTCTATACCGAGCGTCAGGCCAAAATGTTGCAGGAATGGTTCGGCAAACGTGGTTACGAGCACATCCTGGTCGATTACGGCATGCGTTACGGCAATCCGTCCATCCCGGCGGCCCTGACCCGCCTCAAGGCTGCCGGCGCGACGCGCATCCTCGTGCTGCCGCTCTATCCGCAATACGCCGCCAGCACCAACGCCACGGTGTTCGATGACGTGGCCAAGTGGGTAGAGCACACCCGCAACCTGCCGGCCATGCGCTTCGTGCGCAATTACCACGACGATTCCTGCTACATCGCCACGCTGGCGAATACCGTGCGCGAGCACTGGAGCCGTTCCGTCTCGCCCGCCACCGACCCGAACTACCGGCTGGTGATGAGCTTCCACGGCCTGCCCAAATACAGCCTGGATCTGGGCGACCCGTATTTCTGCGAATGCCAGAAGACCGGCCGCCTGCTCGGCGAAGCGCTCGGATTGCAGCCCGAGCAGTACATCGTGAGCTTCCAGTCGCGCTTCGGCAATGCCGAATGGTTGCAGTCCTACACCGAGCCGACCCTCAAGCAGTTGGGACGCGAAGGTCTCAAGCATGTCGACGTAATCTGCCCCGGCTTCTCCGCCGACTGCCTCGAAACGCTCGAAGAAGTGGCGCTGGAATGCAAGGAAACCTTCGTCAGCAACGGTGGCGGCGAGTTCGACTACATTCCCTGCCTCAACGACCGCCAGGACGGCGTAGACATGCTGGCCGGCATCATCTACGACAACCTCGGCAACTGGCTGCAGCCCGAATACGTCGATCCCCAGACGGCCGAACGTGCCATCGGCATGGGCGCCAAGGAATGAATCTGGCAGCAACATCGCATTGCGCATGAAGTTTTCCCGGTAAGCCATTGATCGCCTGATGCTAAAAGTCGGCGCTGGCGGGACGGCGCAAAATCACTGCTCAAGACTTCCAATTTCAAGACGTTACTGACTCCACGCGTCCCCGGAGCCCCATCGAGTCAGCCATGAAAATCGCCAGTACCGATCTCGACATGCAGTCCAGCCACGCGGACATAATGCGTCAGGAGAGCAGTGAAACCCTGCGCAGCTGGCGCGGCGCACGTCCCGACTTCGAGGCCATGGAGTCGGCGATCACCCGGTTTTCCGATGCCGCCCGCCAGTTGCTCGCCCGCTCCCCCTCCCAGACTTTCGCGCCGGTCGACGCCGGCATGCCGTCCGGTGAAGCCCAGGCGATCGAAGCCGCCCACGATGTGGTGGACAATGACCCCTTCCTCGCCATGATCCGCCAGATGATCCAGTTCCTCACCGGCGAGGAGGTCAAGGTGTTAGACATGCGGGAATTTTCGAGCGCAATGCGCCGGGTCGAGGTTCAGGCCGGCGCCACCCAGGAGTCGCTGCAGGCCTCCGGCTCGGGCCGGAACGGTTGGGGCGTCGAATACGATTACCACGCCCTGCGCGAAGAGTTTGAGCAGACCTCGTTTTCGGCCTCTGGCATCATCCGCACCACCGATGGTCAGGAATTCAGCTTCCAGCTCGACATCGAGATGACCCGCTACTTCCGCCAAGAAACCAATGTCAGCGTGCGCGCCGGTGACGCCGTGCGCAAAGATCCGCTGGTGGTCAATTTCGGCGGTACCGCCGCACAACTGGCCCACTTCAGCGGGCAGCGCTTCCTGTTCGACCTCGATGGCGATGGCCAGGCTGACTTGCTCCCCCTGTTTGCCTCGGGCAGTGGCTACCTGGCTCTGGACCGTAACGAAAACGGGCGCATCGATTCCGGCCAGGAACTGTTCGGGCCAGCCACCGGCCACGGCTTTGGCGAGCTAGCTCAACTCGACAGCGACGGCAACGGCTGGATCGATGAGGGCGACCCGGCCTTCGCGCAGCTTGCTGTCTGGACCCCCGACGCAGCGGGCAAGGGTGAACTGAGCTCGCTGGCGGAACTGGGCATCGACGCACTGGGGTTGGCAAATCTCGCCAGCCCGTTTGCGCTACGCGGCAGCGGCAATGAAGATCTCGGCTTCGTCAAGGCCTCGGGACTTTATCTGGCGGAAGACGGCAAGGCAGGCAGCCTGCAGGAAATCGATCTGACGGTATGACGAAAGTTGGGCCTGCATTTCCTCTCTCAATGTCAATGTTCTTGGAGTAGACTGCGCGCCACAAATAGCTGGGGAGACAGCGCGATGCGCTTCGCCGACTTGAAAATCTGGGTACGCCTGACTGCTGCAATCTGGTTAATGCTCATCATTGCCTGGAACGGCTTGATTTTCTGGGAAAGCAAGGTCAACCGCGACACCGCCATCGATCAGGCCGCGAAATTTTCCCAGTCCATGCACGAGGCCACCCTCGCCGGTCTGACGGGCATGATGCTCACCGGCACCATGCCGCAGCGCGAAATTTTCCTCGACCAGATCAAGCAGCTCGCCGTCATTCGCGACCTCAAGGTTCTACGTGGGGAAAGCGTTAAAAAGCTTTTTGGGCCGGGCACTTCCAATGAAGGTGCTGCGGATGCCGTTGAACAGCAGGTTCTCAGCAGCGGCAAGGAATTCGTCGCCATCCAGCAGGATGCCGTCGGTGAATACCTGCGCGTCGCGCGGCCGGCAATCGCCAGCAAGAACTATCTCGGCAAGGACTGCATCCTGTGCCACCAGGTGCCCGAAGGCACGGTGCTAGGCGTAGTCAGCATGAAGGTGTCCCTCGATAGCGTCAATGAAGCCGTTTCGACCCAGCACATCAAGGCCCTGATTGTCGCCTTCATCATCAGCCTACCCCTGCTCGCCTTCATCTACATCTTCGTTACCAAGGTGGTCACCAAGCCGCTGGAGGAAATGGTATTGGGCCTGCGTGCCATCGCCAGTGGCGAAGGCGACCTGACACGCCGCCTCGAAGTCAAGAGCGAAGACGAAATCGGCCAGGCCAGCAAGGTCTTCAACGACATGATGGCGAATTTCAGCACCCTGGTACGCCAGGTCAGCGATTCGGCCAGCCATGTCTCCGGTGCGGCCCATGATCTCGTCAGCGGCGCCAAGCAGGTGGCCAGTAGTTCGCACCAACAGTATGAAAAATCGCGCGCCGCCTCCGCTGCGGTCGAACACATGGTTTCCAGCATCGTCGACATCGCCAAGAGCACTGAAAAGGTTCACCAGCAATCGCGCGAAAGCCAGGTACGCTCCCACGAAGGCACCCAGACCCTCGACCGCCTGATCAAGGAGATCGGCCGGGTCAAGTGCGCGGTCAACGACATGGCCGGCGCGGTGAATGAATTCGTCAGCAGCACAGTGTCGATCACCAACATGACCCGCGAAGTCAAGGACATCGCCGACCAGACCAATCTGCTTGCCCTCAACGCTGCCATCGAAGCGGCACGGGCCGGCGAACAGGGTCGTGGTTTTGCTGTCGTCGCCGACGAAGTGCGCAAACTGGCCGAGAAATCGGCGACCTCGGCCAACGAAATCGACAGCATCACCCGCACCCTCAACAGCAAGTCGGACGCGGTACGCAAATCGATCGACGAAGGTCTCGCCGACATCATTTCGAGCGAACGCTCACTGGATGCGGTTGCCGGCGCCATCAGCGAATCCAACCAGTCGGTCGAACAAGTAGGCTCCGGTCTGGACTCGATCTCCGGGGCCACCGAAGAGCAGCGTCGCGTCAGCAGCGAAGCCTTCACCAATATTGAGGCGATTGCGGCCATGGCGCACGAAAACAGCAATGCGGTCGAGCAGACCGCCAACTCCGCCCAGCGGCTCGAAGACCTCGCCAACCAGTTGCAAAGCACGGTCGGCCGCTTCCGTACCTGAATGCTGAAAAAATCGCCACTCCGCCCTTGAAAAACGGCGGAGTGGCCTCACTTCCCGCATGGTTTAACGTGATCAAGGAATTTTTCCATGCAGGAAGAACAAAACCCGCCCGTTTCAGAACTGGACGAAAAAAAAGTCGGCGCTGACAGTACGGCACCCGACACACTCCCCAGCCTTGAGGAGATGCTCAGGATCGCCGAACTCAAGGCCGCCGAGCACCACGATGCCTGGTTGCGCGCCAAGGCGGAAACCGAGAACCTGCGCCGTCGCGCCCAGGAAGACGTCACCAAGGCCCACAAGTTCGCCGCCGAGAAGTTTGCCGGCGAACTGCTGGCCGTGAAGGACAGCCTCGAAGCGGCCTTGTCCAATGAGACACAGACGGCCGAAGCCCTGAAATCGGGTGTCGAACTGACGCTGCGGCAATTGGGCGCCGCCTTCGAGAAGTCCTCGGTCAAGGAACTCAACCCGCTCGGCGACAAGTTCGACCCGCACCAGCACCAGGCCATCGCCATGGTCGAAGCCGAACAGGAAGACAATACCGTCGTCAGCGTCCTGCAAAAGGGCTATGCCCTGCATGAGCGCATCCTGCGCCCGGCGCTGGTCACGGTCGCCAAACCGAAATCCCCGCCTTCCGAGGCTTGAAGCCGGGGGTGATAACCCCATATGTGACGCAGGTAAGAATTTCTCTTCGAATTCAGCAAAAAGGATAAGAAAATGGGCAAGATCATCGGCATCGACCTCGGCACCACCAACAGCTGCGTCGCCATCATGGAAGGCGGCAAGCCCAAGGTCATCGAAAACTCGGAAGGCGCGCGCACCACGCCGTCCATCGTCGCCTACGCGGAAGACGGCGAGATCCTGTGCGGCGCTTCGGCCAAGCGCCAGGCTGTCACCAATGCCAAGAACACCCTCTACGCCGTCAAGCGCCTGATCGGTCGCCGCTTCGAGGAAAAGGAAGTGCAGAAGGACATCGACCTGATGCCCTTCACCATCTGCAAGGCTGACAACGGTGATGCCTGGGTACAGGTGCGCGACAAGAAGATGGCCCCGCCGCAGGTCTCTGCGGAAGTGCTGCGCAAGATGAAGAAGACCGCCGAAGACTACCTGGGTGAAGAAGTCACTGAGGCCGTCATCACCGTGCCCGCCTACTTCAACGACTCGCAGCGCCAGGCCACCAAGGACGCCGGTCGCATTGCCGGTCTGGAAGTCAAGCGCATCATCAACGAGCCGACTGCGGCCGCGATCTCCTTCGGCCTCGACAAGCAGGAAGGCGACCGCAAGATCGCGGTGTTCGACTTGGGCGGCGGTACCTTCGACATCTCGATCATCGACATTGCCGAGATCGAGGGCGAGCACCAGTTCGAGGTGCTGTCCACCAACGGCGACACCTTCCTGGGTGGCGAGGACTTCGACCAGCGCATCATCGATTACATCGTCACCGAGTTCAAGAAAGAACAGGGTGTGGACCTCAAGAACGACGTTCTTGCCCTGCAGCGCCTCAAAGAAGCGGCCGAGAAGGCCAAAATTGAGCTGTCGTCCAACCAGCAGACCGAAATCAACTTGCCCTATATCACGGCAGACGCCACCGGCCCGAAGCACTTGGCGCTGAAGATAACCCGCGCCAAGTTCGAATCGCTGGTCGATGAACTGATTGAGCGCTGCGTCGCCCCCTGCCGCATGGCCATCAAGGATGCCGGCGTGAAGATCGAGGACATCGGCGACGTCATCCTGGTCGGTGGCATGACCCGCATGCCCAAGGTGCAGGAAAAGGTCAAGGAACTGTTCGGCAAGGAGCCGCGCCGCGACGTGAACCCCGACGAAGCGGTCGCCATCGGTGCCTCCATCCAGGGCGGCGTCTTGCAGGGCGAAGTAAAAGACGTGCTGCTGCTCGACGTTACCCCGCTGTCGCTGGGCATCGAGACGCTGGGCGGCGTGATGACCAAGCTGATCCAGAAGAACACCACCATCCCGACCAAGACCAGCCAGGTATTCTCCACCGCCGACGACAACCAGTCGGCCGTGACCATCCACGTGCTGCAAGGCGAACGTGAGATGTCCGCCGGCAACAAGAGTCTCGGCCAGTTCAACCTGACCGACATCCCGCCCTCGCCGCGCGGCATGCCGCAGATCGAAGTCACCTTCGATATCGACGCCAACGGCATCCTGCACGTGTCCGCCAAGGACAAGGGTACCGGAAAGGAAAACAAAATCACCATCAAGGCCAACTCGGGCTTGTCGGATGAGGAAATCAACCGCATGGTGAAGGACGCCGAAGCCCACGCCGAGGAAGACAAGCGGGCGCACGAACTGGTCGAGTCGCGTAACCAGTGCGATGCGATGGTGCATTCGGTGAAGAAAGCGCTCGCCGACCACGGCGACAAGATCGACGCCGATGAAAAAGGCAAGATCGAGGTCGCCATCAAGGAAGCCGAGGAAGCCATCAAGAGTGGCGACAAGGCCGCCATTGAGGCGAAAACCCAGGCACTGACCACGACCAGCCAGAAGCTCGGCGAGAAAATCTATGCGGAAACCCAGCAATCCGCAGCGGATGCCGCAGGTAGCGGCGGTGGCGAAGCCCCGAACAAGGACAAGAAAGATGATGCCGATGTCGTTGACGCCGAATTCACCGAAGTGAAAGACAAGAAGTAATCCGCCGGCGACACGCATAACCTGGGCCGCCGGCTGATCATTGGCCGCGGCCCCTTTGTGTTTTATCGAGGCACCCATGGCAAAACGCGATTACTACGAAGTCCTCGGCATCAACCGAGACGCATCCGACGAGGAAATCAAGAAGGCCTACCGCCGGCTGGCCATGAAGCACCATCCCGACCGCAACCCGGACAATCCCAAGTCCGAGGAGCAGTTCAAGGAAGCCAAGGCAGCCTACGAAATCCTGTCGGACAGCCAGAAGCGTGCCGCTTACGACCAGTACGGCCATGCCGGCGTCGATCCTTCGATGGGCGGTGCGGGGGCGGCGGGAGGCGCCGGCTTCGGCAACTTCAGCGACGCCTTTTCCGACATCTTTGGCGACATCTTCGGCAACCGCAGCGGTGGCGGCGGCGGACGCACCAACGTCTATCGCGGCGCCGACCTGCGCTACAACCTCGAAGTCACCCTCGAAGAAGCCGCGCGCGGTACCGAAACCCGCATCCGCATCCCGACCATGGCCGAGTGCGACAGCTGCCACGGCTCCGGCGCCAAGAAGGGCAGCGAGCCCAAGACCTGTCCGACCTGCGGCGGCCACGGCCAGGTGCGCATGCAGCAGGGCTTCTTCTCGATCCAGCAGACCTGTCCGAAGTGCCACGGCACCGGCCGCTTCATCGCCGACCCCTGCCCCACCTGCCAGGGCGGCGGGCGCGTCAAGCAGCACAAGACGCTGTCGGTCAAGATCCCCTCAGGCATCGACGAGGGCGATCGCATTCGGCTCTCCGGCGAAGGCGAACCGGGCGTCAATGGCGGCCCGCCGGGCGACCTCTACGTGCAGATTCACCTCAAAGCGCACCCGGTGTTCCAGCGCGACCACGATGACCTGCATTGCGAAATGCCGATCAGCTTCGCCACCGCGGCGCTGGGTGGCGAAATCGAGATCCCGACGCTCGACGGCGTCGCCAAACTGAAGGTTCCGCCCGAGACCCAGACCGGCAAGGTGTTCCGCTTGCGCGGTAAGGGCATCAAGGGCGTGCGCTCGATCGCCCAAGGTGACCTGCTGTGCCATGTCGTCGTCGAAACCCCCGTGCATCTCACCGACCGCCAGAAGGAACTGCTGCGCGAATTCGAGTCGATCAGCCAGGACGATGCCGCCAAGCACAACCCGAAGGCGCAGGGCTGGCTGGATCGCGTACGGGAGTTCTTTGCCGGTTAAGCGCCGTCCCGCCAGCGCCGACTTTTTCAGACGACCAGCCGGCCCGCGTTGATGGCTCGCAGTGCGTTCAGGATGCGCGTCTTGCTACGGTAATTGCCGAACTCGGCTTCGTCCTGCGCGCGCACGATGGGGAAATTGTCGAGTATCCAGCCGGCGTCATCCTCCGACAATCCGTAGAGGTGCATGAACAGCGCATCCAGCGCCACCTTGCGGGCGCCGCGGTCGGCCTCGTCCCACACGAACGGTGCGCCGTCGTAGCCCAAGTCGCGGGCGAAGGGCGCGATGTCGTGGGCGGTGTAGGTGAGGTGCAGCACCTGCTCGCGGATGAAATCGGCGATCCTGGTCTTGCCGATCTTTTCCGCGAAGCGTTCTGGCGCAATGACCGGGAGCTGTTCGAGGATGAACAGGTTGATGGTCTGGCCTTGCAGCTTTTGCCGCAAGACAAAATCAAAGGCAAAGCTGTTGAGGTTGGCCAGCAACAATGCGCAGAACCCGGCGGCTTCATTGGCAGCCTGCGCTTGCGGCACCAGCAGCGGCACCTTGTTGCCAAAACCGGCACCGGGCAGCAGCATGGCAATCATGGTGCGAGCGTTGGTCGGCGCTGAAATTTCTTTGAAGCCCAGCGCCCAAGGCAACGGGTTTGCGGCGGTATCGCTATGTCGCACGTAATACTGCGGCACCGGAAAACGATCAGGCTCTAGCTTCTGCGCAGCAGGAATCGGTTCTGGCTGTGCGGCGCGGTGCAGGTTGTCGGCATTGACCACCACGTCCGCCGCCCGATGGTCGTACATCTGCACCATCTTGCCTTCGTAGAGCGGCACGACTGGTTCGTTCAGTTTTTTTGCCTCGGCAGCAGTCAGGAACAGCCCCGAATCGTTGGTCATATCGAACATGCGCAGGTACTTCACCGGCCACACGCGCCGCTCGTCGCGCGTGCTGCGATCCACCAGCACCGGATGCTCGCGGTAAATCTTCATCGTGATGTCAGCATCGCGACGGTGGCGGAAGATCGGCGCGGCACCAGTGTTGGGATTGACCCGCTTGAAATCTTCCGCTGAAAGTTCAAGCACGCGCTCGGGGTCATCGGCCTCGGCGATATCGTGCAAATAGAAAGCGCAACGCGAGGCGGCAAAACGCCGCGGTTCGCCGCCGAACACCAGCGTGCAGAACTTGAAACGCGAATCGACATCGGGGAAGAAACTGCCGCCGGGGTTATGCCGGTTCTCGAAATCGTACAGCGCGCCCAGCCGCCCGGTGGCTGAAATGCCCCGGAAAAACTCGGCCGCGCCTTTGTCGGCAGCGATACCGGAGGGCGTCAGCAAGGCGACGATGCCATCGGTGGCCACCAGCGCCTGCGCGCGCTCGACGAACAGGCTGTAGAGATTCACGTCGCCGCCGCCCAAGAGTGGATAGTCGCCACTCTTGCCCAGCACGCGGGCGTTGTCCTCGGCGCGCTGGCAGGCTTCGGCATATTCCAGCCACAGGGGCGCGGGGCCGTATTTCTTCTTTTCCAGCGCCTCAATCATGCGCTTGCGGTCCGCCGCGCGCGGCTGGGCGGCAATGGCGCGGTCGCGTTCGGCAAACCATTCCACCTGCTGCAACTTGATGCGATCCCACGGCGGGTTGCCGATAACCGCATCGAAACCGCCCCGGCCCGCCGTGTCGAACACCGTCGGGAAAGCGGTCCACCAATGCAGGAACCGTTCGCGCTCCGCGATGGCGCGCAGTTCGGCCATCAGCTTTTCGCCGGGCGTCGGCTCGGTGGGCTCCCGGACGGCGTATTCGACTTGCTCGGGCGGCTTGACGGTCAGCAGCGCGACGAGATTGCGGTCAGGCGAAAAAATTTCGCCCAGCGCATCGACGAGTTCCTGCCCGCCGAGCTTTTCAAGTTTTTTCTCGGAACTCGCCGGCCAGCCCGGCAACTTCCAGCGCAGCGCGCGCCAGAAATCCAGCAGCGCATGAATCGGCGCGACCTGCTCGGCGGCTTCGTCGGCCAGTTGTTTCGACAGGCGTGCCTCGGCGATATCGACGTCGGTCAGGTCGGCTACCCGCGCCAGGCTCTTGGCGGCGATTTCCAGTCGCGCCAGTTCGCCGCGCTGGAACAGCATGCCCAGTGCTTCGAGGCCGCGCGCCACCTCGGGCAGGCGCTCGCCATGCAGCGAATCGCCGATCTTGAGGTGATGATCGAGGAAGGACAGCGGCGCGCCGACGGTAAAGGTGTGCAGCCACAACGCGGTCTTGGCCAGTTCGACCGCCATCGGATTCTTGTCCACGCCGAAGATGCTCTTCTTGAGGATCATGCGACGGACGATGTGGCGGTCGTCGAGCTGGGCGTCGGTGACGTTCCAGCCGTGTTCCTGGGCCGCCGCCTTGATGGTGCGGCGAATGTGGGCGATGCGCGCCACCAGCGGACTTTGCCAGGGCCACCCCTGCTCCAGCAGATGGGCCGACCAGAGTTGGACGGCGACCTGATGCTCGGCGGTGTCGATGGTTTCGAGAATGCGATCAGCGAGGTCATCGACCAGCGCCACCAGAAAGTGGCCGCTACCCATGGCCGGATCGCAAATCTTCAGTTCCAGCAGGGCACTGGCAGGATCGAGTTTATCCAGCGCGTCCCAATCGCCGGGGTTGAGCGCGGTCTTTTTCTTCCAGGCGTCCAACCGTTTGCTGAAAGCTTGCTGGCGCTCGTCGGCCAGCCGGCCGACCGATTCGCGCAGGATCAACCGTACCAGGTCGTCATGGGTGTAATAGCTGCCCGACACCTTGCGGGCAAAGCTGGCCGGACGGGCATGGATGATGTCGATTTCCGGCGTGTTCTCGAAAGTATCCTTGGGCGCGACTTCGTGTGCCAGCGAGTATTCGAGCAGGCGTTCGT
The DNA here is from genome assembly GCA_013426785.1 of Rhodocyclaceae bacterium. Lineage (GTDB taxonomy): Bacteria > Pseudomonadota > Gammaproteobacteria > Burkholderiales > Rhodocyclaceae > Sulfuricystis. The sequence goes on from JACDZI010000030.1 coordinate 19,706, forward strand.
AGATGCCCCCCAGGTGGGCGACGGACAGGTCGCGGTAGTTGATCCAGCCCTTGAGCAAATCCTCGGTGCGGCGCGACAGGGTATCGATGATCGGCGCCAGGATGGCGTCGGGCACGCGCGAGCGCACCAGCAGCGGCGAGCGGGCGCGGTCGAACAAGCCGCCGTTGTAGGCGGGAATACCGACGGCGTCCTCGCCTTCGTCGATGATGAAGAAAACGGCCTGCAAATCCCGGTAAAGGTTGTCCAGCTTGGTTGCCAACGGACGACGCTGGTCGATGTCGTCGCGCACCTGTTCGCGCAGGCGACGCAGGCTGTAACGGTGGTAACGCTCGTCCCTGACCGGCAAGAGGCCGCGATCCTCGGCGTAGAAGAGGAACAACAGCCGGTAGAGAAACACCAGCGCGGCCTCGCGCACTTCGTCGAGATAGGGCCGTGTGTATTGCAGTCGCATGGCCTTGCCGAAGCCGAACGGCTGCCTTTGCGCTTGCAGGTCACCCTTGGCCAGTGCGTGGCACAGGGCCGGGAAAATCTCGGTGAACACCCGCGCGCCGAGGTCTTGCGCGACCTTTTCCTCATACACGCGCGCCTCGTTGCGGGCGTAGGCGTGAAAGCTGCGATCAGCCGTGTCCCAGGATTGCGAGAGGAAAGCGGCACGGTGGAACATCAGGAAAAACAGGCGCAGGGCGTGATCTGGCTCGGGCGCATCGAACTCGGTCTGCACGCCGGGCACGCCAAGCGCGACAGCGACATCGATCTCGAAAAACTCTTCGGCGCGCGAACGGGCATCCTGCCAATAGAGACGCCACACCGCGCCATTGGTGAGCACGCCCCACTTCACGGCGCGGTCGGCGACGACATCGACCCGCGACAGATAACGCAGCATCTGCGAGGACGGTGCGCCGGGATCGCCCGCTTCGGCGGCATCGCCCCGGTCGAGCGGACGCAGCCAGCGCTTGGCTTCGAGAATGGCAAGACCGTGCCGGTAACGCTGGTCGTCACGGGTCTCGTTGATGGCGGCGGTCTTGGCGGCGGCATCGGGGAACAGCAGCACGTCGGGCACGTCCTCGCGGCGCTTGCCGGAGAGATTGACCTGCGGCAGATAATCGTCGCCCCAGCCAAGTTGGGCCAGCACTTTCTCGATCACCAGTTGCTCGGTTTGCGCCTCGTTGATGGTCGAACCGGCGGACAGCGGAGCGAAAATGGCAGCGAGCGCGGCGCGGAAAGTCGCCAGATCGGATTCGGTCAGCGCCTCATAGGGCGGGGTGTCGCGGATGCCGCGATGAAGAAAATCCTGGCTGAAGAGTTGGCCCTGCATGGCCGGCATGATAAAGGCAAAAGTCGGCGCTGGCGGGACGGCCCTTACAACTGGCAACAACTCCGCAACAGTTGGCTTACCCCCGGCGGGCATCATCTCTCCCATCGTGAATCGACACAGGGAGAAAAACATGACTTACCGCGAATGGGCCACGCCACTGACTATCGGCAGCTTTCTATTGATCGCCGCGACCGGCGTGCTGATGTTCTTTCATCTCGACTCCGGGCTCAACAAGCTGGCACACGAATGGCTCGGCTGGATCATGCTGGCGGCCGTCGCCCTGCACAGCACGATGCATTTCAAGTCCTTCCAACGCTACTTCTCGCGGCCGGCGGCACTGGCGGTGATCCTGCTGTTCGTCGGCCTGTTCGCCGCATCCTTCGTCGCGCCCTCGGGGCAGTCGAGCAAGTCGCCGCCGGCACTCGCCATCGAGGCCGTGCTGAACGCGCCGCTGGACAAGGTAGCAGCGCTCGCCGGCAAGGACACGCAAACCGTGCTGGCCCAGCTCGATTCCGCCGGGCTGCATGCCGCCGCCGACCAGAGCCTCAGTGCGATGAGCGGCGAACGCGGCCAGCAGATGCAGGCGCTCAAGATCGTCTTCGCGCCGCCCCAATAAAAAGTCGGCGCTGGCAGGACGGCAACAGAGTAAGAGGATGGGCCGCGATGCGATAATCGCGGCCTGTTTTATTGTTGCCTGCGATGACTCCCCTGCTCTCCCTACCTACCGCGCCCAAGCCCGGCCAGCGCCAGCCGCTCCCCGAATCTGCCGATTCCGCCGACGCCCTCGCGATCAGCCAACTGACCGATGGCAGCCGCTTGCTGGCGGTCGTCGCCGCCAGCCCGCTCGAAGCCCAGCGCTTGGCCGAAGAAATCGGCTGGTTCGCCCCGGCCCTGCGCGTGCATCTGCTGCCCGACTGGGAAACACTGCCCTACGACCACTTTTCGCCGCACCAAGACCTGATCTCGGAGCGGCTGGCGACGCTGTTCGCCGTCACCCAGGGCCAGTGCGACGTGCTGATCGTCGCCGCCTCGACGGCAGTCACCCGGCTCGCGCCGCCCGCCTTCCTCGCCGCCCATACCTTCTTCATGAAGCAGGGCGACAAACTCAACCTCGACAAACTACGTGCGCAGATGACGCTGGCCGGCTATCAGCACGTCACGCAGGTGGTCGCGCCCGGCGAATACAGCGTGCGCGGCGGGCTGGTCGACCTGTTCCCGATGGGCACGGCGCTGCCTTACCGCATCGAACTGTTCGACGACGAGATCGAAACCCTGCGCAGCTTCCATGTCGACAGCCAGCGCACCCTCTATCCCGTGCCGGAAATCCGCCTGCTGCCGGCGCGCGAAATGCCTGCTGGCGAAACCGGCCGCACCCTGTTCCGCCAGCGCTTTCGCGAAACCTTCGAGGGTGACGCCTCGCGCATCTCGCTCTACAAGGATGTTTCGAATGGCATCCTGCCGGCCGGCATCGAGTACTACCTGCCGCTGTTCTTCGAAGAAACGGCGACACTGTTCGACTACCTGCCCGCGACCACCACCTTGCTGCTGCATGGCGACGTGCCGGCCGCCTTCGCGGAATTCTGGACCGACCTGAACACCCGCTACAAGATGCTCGGCGGCGACCGTTCGCGGCCGGTGCTGCCACCGGGCGACCTGTTCCTGCGCGATGAAGAATTTTTCATCGCCGCCAACCAATTTCCGCAGTTCACGCAAAAAGTCGGCGCTGGCAGTACGGCAGGCCTGCCCAATGTCGCCGTCGACCGCAAGGCAGCCGACCCGCTCGCTGCACTGCGCGGCTTTCTCGACGGTTTCCCCGGGCGCGTGCTGTTGCTCGCCGAATCGGCCGGCCGACGTGAAACCCTGAACGAATACCTTGCCGAGCACGAACTGCCCGCCGCCATCGTTCCCGACTTCGCCGCGTTCCTGGCCGGCGAGGCCCGCCTGACGCTGGCCACCGCGCCGCTCTCCGGCGGCTTCCGCCTCGACGACTTCACTCTCATCACCGAAAACGAGCTGTACGCCGCCACGGCACGCCCGCGCCACAAGCGCTCGGACGCCCGTCGCGCCAACCTCGAAGGCTGGCTGCGCGACCTGTCTGAACTGAAGATCGGCGACCCGGTGGTGCACGAGAACCACGGTATCGGCCGTTATCTCGGCCTGGTGCACATGGACATGGGCGATGGGAACGAGGAGTTCCTGCACCTCGAATACGCCGGCCAAGCCAAACTGTATGTGCCGGTGGCGCAGCTCGAAGTCATCTCGCGCTACAGCGGCGTCGATCCGGAGGCGGTGCAACTGCACACGCTCGGCTCCGGCCAGTGGGACAAGGCGAAACGGAAAGCCGCCGAACAGGTACGCGACACGGCCGCCGAGCTGCTGCACCTCTACGCCCAGCGCGCGGCCCGCAAGGGCCACGAGTTCAACTTCAAGACCCATGACCTGGAAGCCTTCGCCGACGGCTTCGGCTTCGAGGAAACGCCTGACCAGCTCGCCGCCATCGGTGCGGTGGTTTCCGACATGGTGTCGGACAAGCCGATGGACCGCCTCGTCTGCGGCGATGTCGGTTTCGGCAAGACCGAAGTGGCGATGCGCGCAGCCTTCGTCGCGGTGGCCGACGGCAAGCAGGTCGCCGTGCTGTGCCCGACCACCCTGCTCGCCGAGCAGCACTACCAGAACTTCGCTGACCGCTTCGCCGACTGGCCGGTGAAGGTGGCGGAAATCTCGCGCTTCAAATCGAAGCAGGAACAGGCCGAAGCCGTCCAGTTACTGGCGCAGGGCAGGATCGACATCCTGATCGGCACGCACCGCCTGTTGCAGGAGGACGTGACATTCGAGCGGCTCGGTCTCGTCATCATCGACGAGGAACACCGTTTCGGCGTGCGGCAGAAGGAAGCGCTCAAGGCGCTGCGCGCCGAAGTGGATGTGCTGACGCTCACCGCCACGCCGATCCCGCGCACGCTGGGCCTGTCGCTGGAAGGACTGCGCGACTTCTCGGTGATCGCCACGCCGCCGCAGAAGCGCCTCGCCATCAAGACCTTCGTGCATACCTGGTCCACCGGCCTGGTGCGCGAAGCCTGCCTGCGCGAATTCAAGCGCGGCGGCCAGGTCTATGTGCTGCACAACGAGGTCGACACCATCGAGAACATGAAGGAGCGCCTCGAAAAGCTGTTGCCGGAGGCGCGCATCGTCGTCGGCCACGGCCAGTTGCCCGAGCGGGAACTGGAACGCGTGATGCGCGAATTCACCCAGCAGAAGCACAACCTGCTGCTCTGTTCAACCATCATCGAGACCGGCATCGACAACCCGCACGCCAACACCATCGTCATCGCCCGCGCCGACAAGTTCGGCCTCGCGCAGCTCCACCAGCTGCGCGGCCGCGTCGGCCGTTCACACCACCAGGCCTATGCCTACCTGCTCACCGACGAGCACGCCAAGCCCAGCGCGCAGGCGCAGCGCCGGCTGGACGCCATCCAGGCGATGGAAGAACTCGGCTCCGGCTTCTTCCTCGCCATGCACGACCTCGAAATCCGCGGTGCCGGCGAGGTGCTCGGCGAAAACCAGTCCGGCGAGATCCACGAAATCGGCTTCGCGCTCTACACCAACATGCTCAACGCCGCAGTACGGGCCTTGAAGGACGGCAAGGCCATGCCCGACCTGACCCAACCGCTCGCCGTCACCGCCGAGATCAACCTGCGCAGCCCGGCCCTGCTGCCCGACGTCTACTGCCCGGATGTACATGAGCGGCTGACGCTCTACAAGCGCCTCGCCAACTGCGACACCGAGGACACGCTGCGGCTGATGCAGGAGGAACTGATCGACCGCTACGGCGAGCTGCCAGCGCAGGCGCAGGCATTGGTCGACACGCATCGCCTGCGGCTGCTGGGTAAGCCGCTGGGTATCGCCAAGCTCGACGCCGGGGAAAAATCGATCCAGTTACAGTTCGTCAGGAACCCGCCGATCGATCCGGCCAAGATCATCAAGCTGATTCAGAACGACCGCGCCTTCAAACTGGCCGGGCCGAATAAGCTGGCCTGGCACAAGGCGAGCGGCAATCTCAGGGAAAGAGTGATCGCCATCAAGGAACTTTTCGACCGCCTTCAATAAAACTGGTCAATATCGAGCAACTGCGCGGACTGTGCGAGAGCTTTACCGCCGTCATCGGGTCCGTGACGGCAGTCCTCGATCTGGACGGGGAAGTGCTGGTCGCGACCGTCTGGCAGGACATCTGCACCCGATTTCACTACTGCCATCCGGAAACCGCACGGCGGTGGCGGGCGAACATGTCGCCAAGCTGTTCACCGGGCAGTTCCTGTTCGACAAGCCGGATCAGGAATTCCTTGCCGCCCAGGCGCAACCCTTCGGGTTCGACCGGGAGGCTTATCTCGAGGCCCTGAATCGTGCTCGCGTCTTCTCGATCGAGCACGTCAGGTCAATCATGGACTTTCTCACCCGATTGGCCAGGGTGATGGGGGAAATGGGCCTCGCGCGAATGGCCATTGCGAAATTCTCGAAACCACCAAAAACCCCGATGCGCGATGAACAAGGCAACCTCATCGGCGTACTCGGCATCGGACATGACATCACCGCCCGCAAGCAGGCTGAAAACGATCTGGCCACCTACCACGATCACCTCGAAGCCATGGTCGACGTCAGAACCGCCGAACTCGCCAGGGCCAAGAAAGAGGCCGAACATGGATGGACTCGAAGCCACCCGGCAGATCCGGCAACTGAACCACTGGAAACGCATCCCGATCTTGGCGATGACGGTCAATGCCTTTATCGAAGACAAGACCCGCAGTCTGGCAGCGGGAGTGGACGATTTCATCACCAAGCCGGTCAACCCGAATGACCTCTACGCGACCCTGCTGCACTGGCTGATGAATCAGGCCTAGCTTTTCCCTTGCGGGAGGGCGGCTAGGGCTGGTCATTTGCATTCACAATCAAGGATGTGGGAATCACGCCATACCCCAGCAATCAAGCTTCCATTTATTTCCTCGACGGCAGTTCGGATATAACTAATGTCATAGAATCGCGGTCACCGGATTTTCTTTGTTTTCCTGATGAAACCAATGCCTTTGAACTCCGATCGCCGCGCAAGTTCCCGCGAATACCTGATGCGTGTCGTAAACGCCGAGATCCTTTATGGATTCAGTAAGATACACTTCGATAGCGGCCGTATCGGCGATGTCTCTGCGAACGGTATCGGGGTAAGTCCGAACAATTCGATACTCTTGAACCCCAAAATGCCGATCACCATCGCGGCCCAGCAAGATGGCTCAATCATTTCAATTTCGGGACGGGTCGCTTCGATCAACTATGGACATGTCGGCATTGAGGTGACGGAGGATCATAACGGCGCATTGCGCACCTTGGCCGCCAGGCATCACGAGCGCGTCGCGATCTCGCCACCCATCGCAGGCGTTTCCAGGATCAGCGGCATGCTGTCGATGTTTGCCCGCCACCCGATGCGCTGGGCCATCAACCTGGGGGCCGAGCGCTTCGACCTTTCCCAGGTTAACGATATGGATTCCTCCGGCATCGGCTTGTTGCTGCGGGTGCGGGAGTTGCAACAGATCACCGTCGAGAACTGCCCGCCGCGCATCTGCCAGCTGATCAACCTGTGCCGCGACAGCGGCCTGTGCGGCGAATGCCCCAGGCGTAGCGCCGCCGCACAGTTCGACCAGCTGTGCCGGCCGGTCGCCGCCTGAGCTTCCCCGCCGTCCTGCCGGCGCCGACTTTTCCGGCCCGGCATGGGGCCGCAACGCCGGCCGGACGCTAGAATCCACACTCCGTTCCCCTGTGCGGTTCTCCCCATGCAACAAACCGAAAACCTCAACATCGAATCCTTCGCCCCGATGCCGACGCCGGAGGAAGTCCACGCCCGCCTGCCGATCAGCGAGGCCGCGGAAAACTCGGTCCTGGCAGGACGGCGCGCCATCGAGGCGATCATCGACCGCAAGGATCCGCGCCTGTTCGTCGTCATCGGCCCCTGCTCCATCCACGACCCGGTCGCCGGTCTCGATTACGCGCGCCTACTCAAGGTCCTGGCCGACGAAGTCGCCGATACCCTGCTGCTGGTGATGCGGGTGTATTTCGAGAAGCCGCGCACCTCGACCGGCTGGAAGGGCTACATCAACGACCCGCGCATGGACGACAGCTTCCACATCGAGGAAGGCATGCATAGGGCGCGCGAATTCCTGCTGGCAGTGAACGAGATCAGCCTGCCCGCCGCCACCGAGGCGCTCGATCCGATCGCCCCGCAATACCTCGGCGACCTGATCGCGTGGACCGCCATCGGCGCGCGTACCGCCGAATCGCAGACCCACCGCGAGATGTCCTCCGGCCTGTCGACGCCGGTCGGCTTCAAGAACGGCACCGACGGCTCGGTCGATACCGCCATCAACGCCATCCTGTCCGCCTCCAAGCCGCACAGCTTCCTCGGCATCAACAGCCAGGGCCGTTCGGCGGTGACGCGCACCCGCGGCAACCGCTATGGCCATCTGGTGCTGCGCGGCGGCGGCGACCGGCCCAATTACGATACCGTCAGCATCGCCCTCGCGGAAGTGGCGCTGACCAAGGCGAAGCTGCCGCAGAACATCGTCGTCGACTGCTCGCACGCCAACAGCTACAAGAAACCGGAACTGCAGCCGCTGGTGATGCACGACGTGGTGAACCAGATCCGCCTCGGCAACCGCTCGGTGGTCGGCCTGATGGTGGAGAGCTTCATCGAATCTGGCAACCAGCAGATTCCCGACGATCTGACGCAACTCAGGTACGGTTGCTCGGTCACCGACGCCTGCGTCGACTGGCCGACCACCGAGAAGATGATTCGCGAAGCCCACGAGATCCTGCGTGGGCCCCTTGCCGCAAGAAAGGCCCGCTGATATGCCCAATCTGCTCCAACCCTTTCGCGGGCTGCGTCCAGCCCCCGGTCGCGCCGTCGAAATCGCCGCACCGCCCTACGACGTGCTGACCTCGGATGAGGCGCGCGTCCGTGCGGATGGCAAGCCCTGGTCGTTCCTGCGCATATCCAAGCCGGAGATCGACCTGCCTGAAGATACCGATCCCTATTCACCGCAGGTCTATGCCAAGGCCGCCGAAAACCTGGCACAAATGGTATCGGCCGGCGTGCTCGCCCGCGACGCCACACCCTGCTACTACGCCTACCGTTTGACCATGGGTGATCACATCCAGACCGGGCTGGTCGCCAGCGCCTCGGTGGCTGCCTACGACTGCAACCGCATCCGCAAGCACGAATACACCCGTCCCGACAAGGAAGACGACCGCGTGCGCCAGATCGAGGCGACCAACGCCCAGACCGGTCCTGTGCTGCTCGCCTACCCGTCCTCCGCCACCGCCGATGCGCTGATCACACAGATTTCCGCTGGCGCATCGGCCGCCGACGTGACCGCCGATGACGGCATCCGTCACCAGATCTGGGTCTGCGCCGATGCCGCCACGCTGAACGCCATCACGCGCTGCTTCGACGGCATGGAAGCGCTCTACATCGCCGACGGCCACCACCGTTCGGCCGCAGCCTCGCGTGTCGCCGCCGCCCGCCGCCAGGAAGGTGTCACGCAGGCGTCCGACTATTTCCTCGCCGTGATCTTCCCGCACCACCAGATGAAGATCCTCGACTACAACCGCGTGGTGAAAGACCTGAACGGGCTGACCGCCGACGGCCTCCTCGCCCGCCTCGGCGAAAAGTTCCTCGTTGCCTCGGCCTGCGACGCCCTCAAGCCGAGTTGTCCCGGCGAAATCGGCCTCTACCTGCCCGGCCGCTGGTATCGCCTGAACCTCAATCCGAAGCTGTTCGTCACCGACCCGGTGGCCGGCCTCGACGTGTCGCTGCTGTCTGAGCATGTCCTTGCCCCGCTAATGGGCATCGCCGACCTGCGCCGCGACAAGCGCATCGACTTCGTCGGCGGCATGCGCGGCCTCGGGGAACTGGAAAAACGCGTCGATTCGGGCGAGATGGCGGTCGCCTTCGCCATGTACCCGACGCGCATGGACCAGTTGATCGCCGTCGCCGACAGCAACCAAGTGATGCCACCCAAATCGACCTGGTTCGAACCCAAGCTGGCGGATGGGCTGGTGTCTCACATGCTGGATTGATCAGCGATGCCGTCCTACCGGCGCCGACTTTCTGCGAATTCAGCTTGAACAGTATCTATTTTGGTACGCTATCGCCCCATGAATCCTGTCCTCAATGTTTGCTTTTTCCGAACGGATGCCGACCAGTACGGGAATGGCTGAAGGACCTGCCCGCAATCGACCGAAAGACAATCGGCGAGGACATCAAGACCGTGCAGTTCGGTGGCCTTTGGGGATGCCGCTCGTCGCCCATATGGACGGCGAGGCGATGTCTGGGAGGTAAGCATGGCCAAGAAAAATGTCGGCAGCAGTTTCGATGATTTCCTTGCCGAAGAGGCAATGCTTGAAGACGTTACTGCGGTCGCTTTGAAACGCGTCATCGCCTGACAGATCGCCGAGGAGATGAATCACGAACTCGCAACACAGCATACCTTTCAGGTTGCGCCAAGCGATATGGCGTGCGAACATGACCAAATCTACACAGTTAAACAACGCCATGGTCCCAATTTCCCTTCAGGAAGTCATCGGCAAAATTGCTGCGCTGACCGACCACCGCGACCTCGACACCCTCGAAGTCAGCCTGCTAAGGACAGTAAATGAAATGCTGGCCCCCGACTGGGCCGCGATCTACCATGTCCCAGAGAACGAGTCACCTCAATTCTCAGTGCTGACGCGCGGTGAACTGCTTTTCCACGAGGGGCCGGAGGAATCCTTCACTGAGCTAGCCAGCACCAGGGGTGTGACCGCCTTCTCGATCATCGGGCACAGCCGCACCGTGATCGCCTACCTGCTGATGGCGCGCAAACAGGAACTTAGCGCTAACGAGCATCAGATGATGAGCGCCTTGTTACGCATCTACGATAACTATCTCTCAGTGTTGAAAGATTCCCAAATCGACCGACTGACCGGACTGCTCAATCGCCACACCTTCGATTTCCAGCTCGAAAAGGCACTCAATCTGATTCGTGACGCCTACACCGATGAGAAAACCGGACAGATGCGCCGCCACAAGGAATCTGAATCATTTTTCCTCGGCGAAATCGACATCGACCATTTCAAGCACATCAACGATGCTTTTGGTCACTTGTATGGCGACGAGGTTCTGCTGATCATAGCCCGCATCATGCAAAGTACTTTCCGAAAGTCGGACCTGATCTATCGCTTTGGTGGAGAGGAATTCATCGTTATCGTGTATGTAGAAAACGATGCTGATGCCGAAATGACTTTTGAGCGACTACGCCGCACTGTCGAGAACCATGCATTCCCTCAAGTGGGAAAGATCACCGTGAGTATCGGCGTAACACGCATCAAAGACTCCTCCATGCCGATCGAGCTGTTGGGCCAGGCCGATCAGGCGCTTTACTACGCCAAGCACCATGGTCGCAATCAGGTCAATTTCTACGAGAAACTCTTGGAAGAAAAAAAACTGCATGCCCATTCGAGCAAGAGCAAAGTCACCCTCCACGAATCCTGAGCGACTCTCCATGGCAGAACACGGCTGCGACATCGGTACCGCTAATTTCAATGAAAATGCCCAGTCGCAGTACGACGGGTTGGTACGTGAATTCCGCATCGCGCTGGTGCGGACCCGGAATTGAGGTACTCATCTGAGCCGTTTGGAAATTCAGATCAGCGAAGCTGCCGGCGTTCGTTACCTCCACTTCGGTTCCCACTGGATTCAAGGTGCCATGCGGGTTGCCCGTCCTTGGGCGCTCGAACTCGATTACACCCGCGAAATGATGGCAACGCTGCTGCTGCGTCCCGACAGTGACTGGCCGCGTTCCGTGCTGTTGATCGGCCTGGGTGCCGCTTCATTGACCAAGTTCCTGCATCGCCACCGGCCGGCCGCAAAACTGACCGTGGTGGAAATCGAACCGGAGGTCGTCCATGTCGCCCGCCAGCACTTCAAACTGCCGGAAACCGACGAACGGCTGAATATCGTCCTCGGCGACGGAGCCGACTACGTCGCTAACGGCAAGCAGCGCTTTGACCTGATTCTCGTCGATGGTTTCGACGAAAACGCCCGCACCGGCATGCTCGACACTCTGCCCTTCTACCTCAACTGCAAAAACCTCCTTGGTTCCACCGGGCTGCTGGTAGCGAATCTGTTGTCCAAGCGACGAGGCGCAAAGGAATCGCTGGGGCGCATCTCCGAAGCCTTCGACGGCCGTGCCCTCGCCTTTCCCTCCTGCGACAGCGGCAACATCGTTGCCTTCGCGGCCACGGGTGCCCCGGTCCAGCACAGCATCGGCGAACTGAAGACGGCCGCCTGCCAGATGAAAGAAGATACCGGCCTCAATCTGCTGCCGACCCTGCAACGGCTGGAACACTCCAACCATTGCCCCGGCGGCAAGCTCCGGTTCTAACAGTCCATGACCGAGCTTTGAGCCAACCATGAGTCAACTGAGCTTCGAGATCATCCAATCGGCGGAAGCCATCCCGCATGCTGCGTGGCAGCGCCTCTGTCCGGCGGGGCATCCGTTTCTGAATGGCGATTTCTTCGCCATCCTCGAACGCCACGGCACGGCCGGTCAGAAATGGGGCTGGCTGGCCCGCCATCTCGTCGCAAAGGATGAAACCGGCGAGGTGGCCGGTATCCTGCCGATCTACCTGAAAACCAACAGCTACGGCGATTTCATCCCCGACTGGTCCTGGGCCTCGGCGCATCACCAGGTCGGCATCCAGTATTACCCGCGCCTGTTGAGCGGGGTGCCCCACACGCCGGCGACTGGCCAGCGCCTGCTGGTCGAGCCCAGCCCGGCCGGCGCCGTGGTACGCGCCGCACTGATCGAAGAGATCAAGCGTCTGACCGAGGTGCACAAGCTGTCGTCCTGGCATGTGGGATTTCCGGCCAGCGAAGAGATCAACGCGCTGGCCCAAGCCGGACTGGTCATCAGCCACGACATCCAGTTCCACTGGACCGATGCCGGCTACGGCGATTTCGACAACTATCTGGGCAGCTTCACCTCCGAGCGCCGGCGCAAGGTGCGCGCCGAACGCAAGCGGGTCGCTGCCAGTGGACTGACGCTGGAAGTGCGCCACGGCGACGAGGTCGATCCCGCCGAATGGCCAGCCCTGCACGCACTCTACGCCGCCACCTTCGACAAGTTCGACAACCATGCCGTGTTCACCGCTGCCGGCTTCGCCGAACTGGCCGGGGCGCTGGGACGGCGCATGGTGCTGTTCATCGCCCGCGACAGCGGCGGCCCCGTGGCCCTGTCGCTGTGCTTCCGCGACGGCGAAGCGCTCTATGGCCGCTACTGGGGTACCCGCGTCGAGGTCGATAGCCTGCATTTCGAGCTATGTTTCTATCAGGGCATTGCCTACTGCCTGCGCGAGGGGCTGCAACGCTTCGAACCGGGTGCTGGCGGCGAACACAAGATTTCACGTGGCTTCCGGCCGACGCTGGTACGTTCCGCCCACTGGATCGTCGATGACCGGTTGCGCGAAATGATCAGCCAGCATCTCGAGCGGCAAAAGGCAATGGTCGCCGCCTACTGCGACGAAGCCGCCAGCCATCTGCCCTTCAAGCACGCTGCCGAGTAAGACTTTTCGACAGGAATTCGATCAGGTCGGGAACTTCGCGTTCTAGGTCGCCGTAGTCGTCATGGCTGCCGGCGACCACCTTGAGTTGCACATGCTCGCCCGAGCGGACTGCAAAGATCGCTTCGGCCTCGTCCACCGGCACGGTATCGTCCGCCGCCCCATGCACCAGCAGCGTCGGGCAGCGCACCCGGCGGATGGTATTGATCGGGGCAATGTCATCGAAGCGGTGGCCGATTACCCGCTCGACGTAGCGCAAAATCAGCCAGCCGGCTGGCCAGTAGGGAATGTGTTTCGCCACCAACCAGCGCCGCATCATCGCCACCGGATGGGTGAAGGCCGCCAGGCTCACCACGGCGGCAATGTCGGGGCGGCGTGCCGCGGCCAGTAGGACAGCCCCGGCCCCCACCGAATGGCCGATCACCGCGATGCGGTCGGGGGCAACCCCATCCTGGCCTTGCAGCCAATCCACGGCATGGGCCATATCCTCGGCAAAGCGCGGCAGCGAGGCGAAGCTGTCCTCATCGCTGCAGCCGTGGCAGCGGGCATCGAAAAACAGCAGCGCGAAACCGGCCTCATGCAGCGGCCTGGCCAAAGGCAGCATCGTGGCCGCGTTGCCACCCCAGCCATGAATAACGGCAACGGCAGGCGCCCTCCCTGCTCCCGATGCGGGAATAAACCAGCCAAACAGGGACTTGCCATTTTCGGTGGCGATCCCGACCTCCTGATAGGGCAAGCCGAGTCCGCCCGGCGTTTCCTGCCCGACAATGCGTTCAGGCGCGAGACTGCGCCGGATCGCCCAAGGAAGGAATCCGGCAACGACAACGAGGATGGCGAGGCCCAACAGCAATGTGCTCAAAGTTCAGTCCGCTTCGGCAAAGTTCAAAGCGCGTAATATTCGCACTTTCTAATGAACTCACGAGGTAAAAACATGATTACGACGCAAATTCTCGATGGTCACAAGACGGTCACCAACATCGATGGCCGGTTCGATATCGCCACCGACCAACCGCTCCCCCAGGGCGAAGATACCGCCCCTTCGCCTTTCGATTTTTTCCTGATGGCCATCGCCGCCTGCACCGCCTACTTTGTGCAGCGCTATTGTCGCAAATGGAACCTGCCCCACGCAGGCATTAGCGTCGATCTGGAACCGGTCTTTAGCCCCCAACACACCCTTACCGACGTCAAGATTAAAATCCGCCTTCCGACCGGTTTCCCGGCGGAGCATCACGCCGGTGTGATGCGTAATGCCGCCGCCTGCCCGGTCAAGAAAGCGCTTGAATCGCCCCCCGCCATTGCCGTCGAACTGGTTGCCGCCTGACCGAACACTTCATGCTGAGCAGTCTCAAAAGTTTCCTCGCCACGATCATTCCGCCCGCCGAAACGGCGGTTGCGGATGAGCACGCCATGCAACTAGCCACGGCGGTGCTGCTGATCGAAGTCATGCGCGCCGACACCGAGTGCAAAGCAGCTGAGCAGGCTGCCATCATTACCATCCTGCGGCGGCGCTTCGCCTTGACCGAAGTTGAACTCGCCCGCTTGCTCGAACTCGGCGAGCAGACGGCGCGCGATGCCTACGACTTCCATCGCTTCACCGCCCTGCTCAACCGCGAACTAGACATCACCGAAAAGACCCTGATCATCCAGCACATGTGGGAAGTGGCCTATGCGGATGCCCACCTGAGCGCGCACGAGAACCACCTGATGCGCAAGATAGCCGACCTACTCTACATTCCCCATGCAGAGTATGTCGCTGCCAAAGCGCGCGCCCGCAGTGCCGACCAGACCACCGAGATAACCCTATGAGCGAACCCTCCCAAACGCGTATTTACGGGATAAAAAATTGCGACAGCATGAAGAAGGCCTTCCGCTGGCTCGACGAACACGAACTCCCGTATGAATTCCATGACTACAAGAAACTGGGGGTGCCGCGCGAGCGGCTGGTCGAGTGGTGCCGCCAAGTCGGCTGGAAGACGCTGATCAATACCAAGGGGCCGACCTGGCGCAAGCTGACGCCCGAACAACAGGCCATCAGCAATCAGCGCGAGGCGGTGGAGATCATGATGGAACATTCCAGCGTGATCCGCCGGCCGGTGATCGAAGCGCCGGATGGCCACCTGCTCGTCGGCTTCGACCCGACCATGTTCGAGAGCTTTATGCGCTGATGCCGGTCATCGATAACGTCCGGCGTTTCCTGTTCGAGCAGCTCGATATCCGCAGAGCGGTCGTCTCGCTCGGCAATGCCTGGCATGAGACAAAGGTTCATCACATCAAGAAGCAACCTTATGACACAATCCTCTGTTTCTGCGCCCTGTTGATCCTCGCACTGCCTACCTTTGGCGCTGACGATGCCAAGAAAATACCCAGAATGCCTGAACTCGGCCCCGGCGAGCATTCGTTGGCACTCAAAGTCGGCGATCTGAACCGCAACTACATTGTCCATGTGCCGCCCAGTTACGATGGCACAAAGCCGACGCCGGTCGTCATTATGTTTCACGGTGGTGGTGGCACTGCTCGCGGTGCGATGCGTGAAACTGGCTGGGCACAAAAGGCTGACAAGGAGGGCTTTCTAA